>NZ_CP043028.1:0-135000 GCF_008935055.1 Pseudobutyrivibrio xylanivorans
AACTCCGCTTGAAGTAAGAATGGAAGCTTTATCCGCTGTAAATCCTACAGAATATCCTATTCCAGAAAACAAGCGAATCAATAAATACAAAGAGAAATGGTGTGCATAGAAAAATGACCATACCTCATACGAAGTATGGTCATTCTCTAAACACTCATTTTAGATATTTATCCTGTCTACTTGACAGGGAGCATATCATAATGACGGCTTTTTATTTTTTATGTGTCAAAACGACATCTTTTTATACATTATGTGTCACAAATATTAGTATTCTATTGACACATAAAATATAAAAAGACATCAAAAAAGCCCGCAAATGCGAGCTCATGTATAGCTATTATTTTATAAACTATGTGTCAAATGACACCCATTTACTTTGCCGACACTCTCATAAATAAAAGGAGCTGGAATATATAATGTCTCCAACTCCTTTACTACTTTATATGTATTTAATTGTGGCAACTTCCGTGACCGTGTCCATGGCAGCTATGTCCGTCACCATGTTCTTCATCATGATGTGAACAGTTTGCTTCACCTGAAGCTGCAAGTGTACCGGCTAAGAATGCATTTACGACTTCATCAGTGTTCCCGCTTGCACCTGCGTATAACTGAATGCCTGCCTCCTGAAGAGCCATTACAGCGCCACCGCCGATACCACCACAGATAAGAACATCTACTTCAGCAAGATTAAGAACACCTGCAAGAGCGCCACAGCCCTCACCATTAGTACTTACAACCTCAGAGTTAACAACCTTGCCATCTTCGATATCGTATACTTTGAACTGCTCTGTTCTTCCAAAGTGTCCAAACACATTTCCATTATCATAAGTTACTGCTACTCTCATTGTATTTACTCCTTTTGATTTCAAGTTATTATCAAAAAAAGCTTGGTTTCTATCCATCTCTACATTACCACCGGATATACGAATTCGCTTTCCCTCTACAAGTGCAATTGCTATTTTTCTTCTAGCACTCTCATACATAGCTGTAACAGTTGTTCTTGCAACACCCATGCTATTTGCACAATCCTCTTGATTCATACCTTCAGCATCTAGAAGTTTCAAAGTCTCATACTCATCTAGAGTAAGGGTGATTGTCTCCAACTGAGGATTCTCTGAATTCTCTGGAACAAAGCTATAGTAATCTGGAAATACACGTATTTTTCTACATTTTGGTAATCTAGGCACAATAGAACCCTCCCACTTTTTTGACATATGTCAGCTATAATTTATCATCATTACTGACATATGTCAAATTTATTATGTGCTTTTCTTTTACCATATTCCCATTACATACTGCATCAAAAGGCTGACAACTGTTATTCCGATCCAGCAAAAGCCGCCAAGCAAAATCGGCTTCCCACCTGATTTAATTAGTTTGATTATGTTACTGTTCAAGCCAATAGCAGCCATGGCCATTATTATAAAGAACTTGCTAAGTTCCTTAAGTGGCTTAAAAACATAAGAAGGGACACCTGCTCTCAAGCAAATAGTTGTGATAATTGAAGCAATCACAAAGAAGACTATGAACATCGGAAATGCTCTTCTAAAGCTAAAGCCATTTGTCGAACTTCCATCCTTTTTTGCTTCCCTTGCCCTCAGATACGCAAGTACCAGTGTAATAGGTATGATAGCCAGTGTTCTTGTAAGCTTGACCGTAACTGCCTTATCAAGAGTCTGATTCCCCAGGTTCCACATACTATCCCAGGTTGATGCAGCTGCGGTGACGGAAGAAGTATCATTAACTGCAGTTCCCGCAAAAATACCGAAAGCCTCTCCTGTTGTGATATCAAAACCTATAAGCTTTCCCAGCGAAGGAAAAAGAAGTGCTGCCAGCACGTTAAAGAAAAATATCACAGAAATTGCCTGTGCCACTTCATCATCATCCGCATCAATGACAGGAGCCGTAGCTGCTATTGCTGAGCCGCCGCATATTGATGAGCCAACTCCGATAAGAGTAGCTGTGTTTCCTTTGATATTCATAACCTTATGAAGAATCCATGATAGGATAAGCGATGTTGAAATCGTGCAGATAATTATAGGAAGTGACTGTTTCCCGGTCTGAAGAACGACCGAAAGATTCATACCAAATCCAAGGAGGACAACAGCCTCCTGCAGAATTATCTTTGATGTAAACTTTATTCCATCAGCCGCCTTCCCCTTGTCATTCCAGAACAGGGCTATTATCATGCCCAGAATGATTGCAATCACCGCTCCGCCAACGACAGGGAAGCGCTTTCCCAGGAGCCATGAAGGAACTGCAATAGTGAAGCATACTATTACTCCCATGTAATTCTTTTTCAAAAAATCCATCTCAAGACCTCTCTCTCTTTTTAATCTGTTCTTTCGCAGGTCTTATTCTATTCTGTCTTTTGAAAAAGATAAAATTATATATTATTATATATCCATAAACATTTCTTATCGTTAGGGAGGACTGATTATGCTGGATTTCAGGATAGATACTTTTCTATGTGTTTGCAGGCACCTCAATTTCACCAAGGCGTCTAAGGAGCTGAATATTACTCAGCCCGCTGTTTCTCAGCACATACATCATCTTGAAAATGAATACGGGACAAAGCTGTTTACTCAGGATGGAAAAAAACTTTTTCTAACTGATAACGGAAAACTCCTGTATAAAAAAATGAATCAGATAAAAAATGATGATGAAAGTCTCAAAGAAATACTTTCAAAGAATAACCATGGCTTAAAAGACATCTCTTTTGGTGTCACCATGACCATAGGAGAATACATAATTGCTGATCCGATCAGTGATTACATAAAAAATCACCCGGATACTAATCTTAAGATTACATTTGGCAACACATCGGAGCTTCTTAAAAAACTCTCCGACGGTGTTATAGATTTTGCACTTGTAGAAGGATATTTCCCTGAAAATGATTATGAAACGCTGCTTTTTAGCAAAGAAGAGTTCGTTCCTGTCTGTTCGGCAAAGCACTCTTTCAATCAGAAGCCACGCGTGATAAAAGATCTCTTTCCCGAGCGAATTCTTATAAGAGAACCCGGTTCAGGAACGCGAAATATATTGGAAAGAGCTCTTGCCCTGAACAATTACTCCACAAGTGATTTTAGGAATTTTACCCAGGTGGAGAACATGCATGCCATAATAAGCCTTGTTGAAAAAGATTGTGGCATCACCTTTTTATATAAAGCAGCGGTTGCATCAGGACTGCAGTCCGGATATCTGAAAACAATCCCCCTTGACGACTTTAGGGTAAAACATGATTTTACCTTCATCTGGCCCAAAGATACTGTTTTCAGTGAAGAGATCCGTGCAATATGTGAGGAAATACAACCTATAACTCATTCTGCATGAAGTTCATGTTCTTTTTCATAAAGCTTGTTATCCTGCCGTCTCATGAAAATCATCCGGGACAGAAAAAGAATCAAGCTACTTCCTACAAAAATCTGAATCGGATATGTGATTAGTACGCTTTCAGATATTATCATGCTCAGCATGGTAATAGCGCCAACCGGTGGCATATACATCTTAGTAAAATGAATAACGATAAGCATACCACTTGTAGCAACAATTGCTGAAATCGTAATAGGAAGCCCTATCCAAATAGCAAAGAAATATCTTGAAATCACACCAATTATGGCACACACAGTTATCACTGCCACCGTTTTGACTGGCATATTTCTTGTTTTGTTCCTTGGCCTGGAAAACTCAGTAAATGCCACAAGTAACGGAGGCGCCACAACAAATCTATAACCCGTTCTGAATGCAACACCGGCTATTACTGTCACACAAAGGATTCTAATGGAAGTATCTATCATATCGTCCCTGGAATTCAGCATCACAGGAACATATTCCTCATCTGCTCGGATTCCCTGAAATAGAAAAAGTTTATGAAACAATATTACAAGTAATGTCAGTACAAATGCAGCTATAGGATACACTATACTTGTAGTATGCATCATCACCGGGAGCACTATTGCTGAGACAAATGGTGCAAACGTGGTTCCTGAAAACATAAAGATTACCTGAGCGATTGTGAATGCCAAAATCACTTCGATATACGTATCAAACGGAACAAATCTTACAATGCACACTCCTATTATCGCACAGCCTGTTATCAGTGAAAGCATACGCTTTCCATTAACCTTCCAGCTTCTATTTTTTGCCACCATATATCCAACTGCTAATGCTGTTATCTCAGGAAATATAATCTCCTTCTCATTTAAAGTTTCTGCAAATAGTGTCATCAGCGCTACTAACAGAACTGTACAAGCGTATGGTATTATTCTCTTGACTCTATACATATTCTATAAAAAACATGCAATCAATGTGATGATCGCGATTCCTCCTTAGTCGGTGTTTGTTTTCCATCATTAGGAATAATAGCTAGAGCCTCTCTTTTAGCAATAAAATCAGCTGCATGTTCCCTAATAGTTTCTAGTCCCTTTTCTTCTATATAGTCTAAATCCTTTTGTTTTAAATGAAAACTTGTCCTAAATTTAGAATTGCCCAGCCGTGTAAACAGCTGAGCAAACCTCTCTTCTCTTGTCATGTTCCTATTACTTAAATATTCCTCCAGCGATATCCTTGATTTCTTTCAAATCAATCTTTCCATCTGCTAGAGCATCTTTTACTTTTTTTACGTCTGCTTCATCAACCTTTACACCAGCTTTGTCTAATAGCTCTTTTGCCTGATTAACATCTGCAGACTTAAGCTTGTCTAAAAGGTCCTTGTTACCTGCTACCTTAGTAATAATATCCTTAACATCCATTTCAAAAACCCCCTTTTTAAAATGATTTTATAGTTCATATTCTACATGAGTTGTTGTATCCACGAAAGGCACAATAGCATCCTTTGTGGCAGCAAGACGAAGCTCATGCTTTTGATATTGTTTTAAAGCCTCTTCACTCTCAAAGATGGCTTCTGCTGTTACATCGCCATTTGATGAGCTAAGACATTCTGTGCACACTACAATGTTTTCAAGTCCTGGAATATTACCATTTAATCCCTCAAGCTTTGTCTTTATGTTTGCCTTGATTGCTCCTAAGTTTGGGCCAAAGCACTTGTCCTGTAACTTCCAGATTATGACCTGTTTTATCATTTAAATAATTCTCTCCAATTTCTATCTCTAATGGCTATTAGTTTATCACTTAAGTGAATTTTGTTCCACCTAGTATACCAGCCTATAAATATTTACTATAACAGATGGAATTGTAAATATTATTGGTATGAGTATGCGATTATACAAAAAATTTTTACACAAACCTGTGATACAATAGGTCTGTTAACTATAGAAATATGTGAGGTTAATATGGGATTATTTAATAAGAATGTAAAGAACGAAAATAAAGTATCAGATATAAGCGCTGCAACAGGAGAATCAAGAGTAATTAAGAGATTATATCTTGTAGACTATGAAAATGTATCAGATGCCGGACTTGTTGGTGTTAATCAATTATCTAGCAACGATATTGTTGTAATTTTTTATGGTTCAAAGGTGAAAACAGTTGCATATGAATCGCTTATAGCTATAACTAGCTCCACAGCAAATATAGAGCATGTAAAAGCCGAAAAGACTGCAAAGAATTATTTGGATTTCCAACTAACAACATATCTTGGATATAAGTTGGGACAGAATTCTTATGATGCAATATTCGTTATCAGTAGAGATTCTGGATTTGATGCCGTGGTGGATTTTTGGACTGAAAAGGGATACTCAATAAAGCGTCAGGAATCCATTGTAATAAAAGAAAAAGTGGTTGAAGAAATATCTGAAGAGCAGCCAAAGGCTAGACCTAGAAGAACTTACACAAGACGGGCTGGTAATTCTGGAAGAACGACCACAAGAACCGTAAGACAAAAGGTAGTAACAAAACCTCAGCCAAAGAAGCCTAGAACTACTACTCGACCTACTGTTACTGATAAGCAAAAAGCTGAAATCAGAGCTGCACTTAAAGGTGCTGAGTTAAGTGCTCCAGACTATAAGAAAGTGTATGATGCATTTGCATCTTGCGAAAATGCATCAACTTACAATAATAAACTTCAAAAATCACTTGGCAATGATAAGACTAGTGTAGTTTATAAAGCTACATCAAAAATCTTTGAAAATGCTAAGAAGTAAAATGGGCTGCCTTATCGGCAGCCTTTTTTGGGAGAATGATATATGAAAAAGTTTTTATTATCGCTCTTGCGATGGTTGTATATTACTCTCCTAATATGAATATGTACTGGAAATAATGTGAAATGTAACTGAAATCTAATAGGCTAAATACTCAATATTCTCAGCAATCTCTGGGAACTTCTCCTTAATCTCCTGCTTTTCAACGAGTCTAAAGCCTTCATAAGTAAAGTTTGGTGTAGTAGCGCAGGATACAAAAGTGAAGCCATCTGGTTCAAGATTTTCTGCAGCAAAGATAGCGCCCTTTGGGATAAGAACCATAGCTCTCTGACCGCTTTCTACATCGTTTCCTAATAAAAGTTCTTCTTTGCCAGTGTCTGTAAGCATTGTTACCTTCATTCCACAGCCCTCGTGGAAATACCAGATTTCATCACAGTCTATCTGGTGGAAGTGAGAAAGCTCACCTTTATCTAAAAGGAAATAAATGCTACCTGCAAGAGGTCTACCTTCCTTTTCAAAAGGAGCTGTGTAGACTTCTACGAACCAGCCGCCTTCAGGATGTTTTTCAAGGTTATATTCTTTCTTTAGTACGTCTGCTCTATTCAATTTAGTCCTCCTCAGGCCAAGTATCGCCAATATTTAACTGTTTGTAAGAAGTTCCTTTTCGTATAATGGTTGTAGTATCAAATCTTTTCTATTCTTGTAATTACATCATTAAGAACAGCTTTTTCATCAGTTCCGTAGATATCTAACCCTGTTGCTTTGATTAGCTCTACATCTTTTATTCCATAGAAGTTTTCTGCTAAGGACTTTATGTATCCGAATCCATATTCTTCTGGAACGTAGGTGCCACCAGCTGTCATCACATAATAAAGCTTATTGGCTTTACATAACCCTTTGGGAAAACCTTCTGGTGTGTACTCAAATGTAATGCCCAGTACATTAATATGCTCAATATACTGTTTAAGTACAGCAGGAAAAGATAAATCCCAATATGGTGCAGCAATCACTATTATATCTGCCTTAGCGAACTGGCGAGCCAAGGTAAACATTGGATTATCAAAGCTTTGTGAAGCTATAAGGGAATCTCTTTTCTTTAAGAAAGCTTCATCGGTCTTTGGAAAATCTATGTTTTCGAGCTTTAGTTCTTCATAATCCCCAAGTTTAGAAAGTAACGCATCTGATAAAATCTTAGTTCTTGATTCTTCTCTTACACATGTATTAATAAATAAAGTCATACTCTTCCCCTCTTCATATTTGTTAAGAACAGTTAATGCTCATGTTTGTAGGATTATTTGTTGGTACTTCGTTGTCTTTATAGTTATTGTAAATCTCTGCTATTTCTTCCTTTGAAAAGTCTGGGAAGGAGGCATAGAGGGTTTCTAGATCCATCCCTGTGCTCACAAAGTTTTCTACTGTCATTTGGTCTTTTTTATTCATTTATGTCTCTCTTTCTTGAGGTTAACATAGAGTCTTTTTACAAAATCTCTAGCTTCATTGCCATTTAAATAGAGTGTTTCTCCTTTGTCATCAGTAAAGAGTACGTTTCTTTCTTCATCTTTAACGTAAAAACGATACTTTCCATAGCCACCATTAGGGTCTTTTTCTTTGATGATACTATACTTACCATCAACAGTGGTTTTGGTCCAGCCATTCATTTTAAAAGATACATCTTCAGGAGACTTAATTACCTTAGGTTTAGCTGGTTTGCCTTTCCTTTTATCTTCAGGTTTTTGCATTATATTTTCATCAAGGAAACCTGTTCTTTCCAAGTAATCAAAGTAATACCAAAGGCTTTTATAGCGCTTATCTTTTCTTTTTTGATCTGGAGATGTTAGTCCAGCTGTTATCCTATTTGGTTTATATAAAGCATTTACATATGACTTAATAATCTCAGGGGTAACTTTATAGAGTTTCTTATCATCAATATCTTTAGGATCTATTTCCCACTGTTCTGCTAATACAGAATAGAACAAGCGGATATCTAATATGTACTGATATATAGAAGCAATAGATTTAATATTGTCATACTCTAAGCTATGAGCAAAGGCAGCAACTGAACTTGGTAGTGTGTCAGTAATATTAGTGACTGTTCTGCTGATTTGAGCTTCTTTTTCATCTAAATACTCTTTCATAAGAATACCTCGTGTCCTATAAGGACAATTGAAGAATAGGTATGTGGCTCACTTTCAAGTCATCGTATATTGTAATTTTATCAGTTTTTACGTCTGGATGATAGAAAAATAGCCCTAGAGATATATATACCCTAGAGCTTTGGTATTAGAAAATTTACTTATAAACAAAGAAAGACATATGCATTTCTATAGCTACTTATCAGTATAAGAATCAAAATAACTATAGTTTAATTATATAAAAATAATACTGTCAGAATAACTATATTTCAAGTTAAACTGACAGTATTTCAAAATCATATTGTTAAAATGTTAAACTGACACATAGAATACTTTTCCATTTTTAAATACTATTTTAGCGTCTTCCATATACAGATTCTTATTCTCTTCACGACGATTAACAATTTCAGCACCTTTTTGAATACGGATTTTTTCAACCTCTTGTTTTTTCATAGACCTATACTGAAAATCATCGTTAATCAACGATAATGGCTTATGTACAATTGCATCTAAGCCCTTTCGCTCAAAAATAGCCTGATCAATATCTATACCTAGCGTTTCTTCATGCATCAAATGCCATTTCTTTGTTTTTTCAATCGTCTTGTCAGTGTACTTAAAACTACTGTCATAAGTCGAATAACATTGTTCAGGTGATAAAGCACCTATATGAAATGTATAATTTAAATCTGCAATCGTAAACAATACATTAACAAGCATCATCTGATACTTCTGCCATTCAGAAATATCTTTTGTAGCTTGAGAATACTTATCAAATGTATCATACTTTCTAAAACTAATCTGCTCTACTTCTATATTCGCCTGATTAAGTAAATTCATACAAGTAGTTTCTAATGATTGAAGTCTACTTATTTCTTCAGCCCTAAGGGTGACATCTTCTAGTATTTCAGCTTGGAAATCAGCAGCACGTTTAACCTGTGTTACAAGTGTTAGTACTTTGCTCTTATATTCGTTCTTTTGATAATCCTGAAGTCTTGATATTCCATCACTAATTGCATTAAGCTCAGCATTAATCTGTTGCATGTAATATTGTCCCACGACAAGAGATGCTGCTCCCATAGCGGCATTGGCAACATTTACAGCCGCAATATTTTTCATAGCACCATCAACAGACACAAAGTCTGCATTACCTGCAATTTTACCACCCTCTCTAAACATACCTCTAACTGCGCCTTCAGTAGCTTTAGAGTTAACGAGTTTTGCACCACTAGGCAATATTGCTTGATAAACTCCACTATTGGCTAAACCAGCAGCTTCCGCAGCTACAACCGTATTTCCAACAACTTGAGCTGCACCTGGCACAGCACTTACAATACGACTGATTACCTTCTCATCCTTAATTTCAACCAATGAAAGTTCATTAAATTCATCGGTAGTAACCAATTCTTTTAATTCAACAACTGCTATCTCATTTTTCTTCTTGCGAAAAATCATATTCTACTCCCACATCTTCCGTACATCCGGCTGATACTCAACCGTGATATCGTTTATACGGATTTTATTATAATACAAGATATGCTTATTTAGTTATATAAAAGGATAATTTGATGAGTTTGTTGTGTCGACACAAGATAAACAACATTCTTTGTTAAACTAACTTTATCTGAAAAACAAAAATAATAAAGTGGCTAAGATTAGCATTAATGGACTCGAGAAATTTGATGCTAAAACTTGGGTTGAACCTTCAAGTGAAGTGATTATTTATGTTAATACACCAACTATATAGCTTGCATCAGATGAGGGATTGCATTAATCCCTCATCTTGATTAATGAATTATGAATATTCAATTTAAGCAATGCTTAGCCAACCATGTTTGTTAGTAAAATGCTTTACCACTTTTTCAAGATTTTCGATAAATACAGGCTTTAGAATAAAGCGAGAACTCATGTAATTTAACGATGCAAGCACAATGAATTCGTAACTTACTCTGAAATTGATGCTTGTCCATTCATGAAGATTGGCAAGAGCCAATCTCTTAATTTATTCAATTGATCTATTTCTGATCTAATAGCCAACATTTTTATGTCAAGAGGTTCGGTTATACTAATGAACTTTTCACGGAGCGAACTTGGTATTTCTGGCAAGACAAAACTATTCATATTCTCTTGATTAATCTTATACTGAATAGATCCTGTTTTGATTTTTACAACTGGTATGTCTTTTAAAATCATTTGTAGAAGTAGACAAGAATATCCGCTTGCAGGTTTTAACACATGCGCGTGATTATTAATCCAGCATTTGCCATGAATTCTTTGTAGGACAGGATGACCGTTTTTATCCATGACCGAACCATCTTCAGCAAGAAGGATATAATCACCATCAAAGATATATTTGTTCACATAATCCATTATTTCAGTTGCTCCATAATAAGGATAGGCCCCTTGCATAGATAACCTTTCATTTGCAGATAAGGGTATCCTTTCTGAATCAAGACATGTTGTAATCTCCCCAACTGTAGTTGTATTCCAAGTCGCAGGAATGCTTTTGCCTAAAGATTCACTGTATATAAGTTTACCCCCCGACGCTTTATAAGGTTTGCGTTCCTCATTAGGATAGTCATACTGAGTGAACCAATAGTCATATATGCTACAAACCTGCTTGTATAAATTGTCGTATATCCTATTATTTAATTCTATCTTCTGTGATACACATTCTACACACTCAACAATTTTCTTCTGCGCTTCTAGGCTTTCTGGATAAGATATTTGCAAATCTCTAACCTCTCCTAATGTAAGAAGAGGCACCGTACTCCCTTTATTATTGTTCATCAAACATTTTTTCATCCACGGGCTACAAAACCAATAATATGCATACTTTACATCAACTAGTGATTGATTTATTCTTGCACGTATTTGTTTATTAGATATAACATATTCCTTATATTTTGAATCTCTAGGAATTAATCCTACTTGCCCTATTGTTCCAGCAGCAGTGAAAATCAAATCATCACTGTATGCATAGCAATTAAGCTCATCAGCTTTTTCCTTAGTGACAAAAACAAATCCCTCATCATTAAATTTCTCATATGATAAATTTAAATTGTTACCCCTTATTACTGGGACGCCTTTATCAACAAAATATTTACTGGAAATATTTGAACCAAATGGTCCAGATATCAGTGAACCTTTCTCTTTTATACATATATTTTCAAGTTTAGACGTTATTATTTTGCTCATAATTAACCTTTTTTAACTGTTCTATTATTTCCTTTTGCAGTTTCGCCCCTTCATCAAATAATTCCTGTAACTCAACCATATAGTTATTCATTTTATCGGTAAACTCCTGAGGTGTTAGTTCTACATAATCTATCTTTACCTCAAAATACTGTCCAGCTGAAAATGACAATTTTTTCTTTTCTATATCTTCGTATTTTACAACCACACTGAAATCATCAACCGGCTCCTTCTTAATAAAGATATCAATTATTCTTCTTATTTCACTATCACTAAGAACTGTCTTTTGATATTTGCCATCAATCTTTTCTTTAGTACCAAGATTTGAAGCATCCATCAATACGACATCTCCATCTTTATTTGATTTATCTAAAAAGATAATTGATACATTCGTTCCAGTAGTTGCAAAAATATTAGAAGGCATTGATATAACACCTTTTAGCATTCTCTCACGAATTATTCTATCGCGGATTTTCTTTTGAATACCACTTCCGGCAGTCAAAAATCCGGTTGGAACAACAATCGCTGCTTTACCGTCCTCTTTCATTGAATCAATAATATGTTGTAAAAACATAAGATATATGGCCATCTTAGATTTATCTTTATTTGGAACGTTTGGCACTCCTGCCCAAAACCGTTTATTATACTTACTACCAGCCAATTCATCTCTAGTCTCACTAAAATCAACATTAAAAGGCGGATTCGATACAATAAAATCAAAATGCTCAATATCTGTTTTTTTCTTATTTAAATGTCTAGGATAAAGCAACGTATCGTCTTGAATTACATTGGGCAACGAATGCACAAGATTATTTAGAATCAAATTTAATCTCATAAATTCGTTAGACTTTTGTGTAATATCCTGAGTATAAATAGTACAATGTTCTTCTCCTATCTGATGTGCCATAGCTAACACTAGCGTTCCTGTACCAGCAGAAGGATCATATACTGTCACATTTGTTGCGCCTTCAGGAGCCATAATCTTTGCAATAATTCCTGCAATAACGTGCGGAGTGTAATACTCTGCATATCGTCCAGAATCTTTATTGTAGTCCTTTATTAAATATTCAAAAATATCCGCAAAAAAATCATATTTCTGTTCAAAAACATTCTCAAAACTACTTGTTGCTAGTTTTTGTATAATTGCACTACATAGTGAATCCTTCTTCTCATCGTCTGCGATTTCTCTAGATATTGGTGAAAATAGTTTTATTTGAGCTTTTCCACCAGTATGCACAGAAAAAATCTCCATGTTCTTTTTTGAAATTTCTTCAAGTGCCTTATCGAATATGTTATGAAAATCCTCTTCGCCCTTGCGACTAAATATTGTAGATATCAGCTGCTCTTTACCAAGAACAGCGGTTCCTGCATCTAGACTAAGTAACATAATTTCATATTCTTCATCACTTTTGCTCTTTAGTAAGCTTTCAATTTCTTTATTACTTTTTCCTTGAAACTCTGGAACATTTTTTCCTAAATCATATATAAATTTATCGTTCAAAAATTTATAAAGAAATGATTGAGTTATAATCTTGTATTCCCCTGGACTATTGCCTGCTCCGGCCAAATTACATGCTGACTTTAAATCATCAATCATGGCATATGTTTCTTGTTTTATTTCTGAAATATTCATTTTTATTTCCAGGTCCTTTCATGAAAGTATTCTTCGGAAATACAATTTCCGATTTCTTTTACATTCTGAGCATTTAGCCGAATATCATTATTGTTAAATTCTTTTAATATTAAACGGTACATACTTTTTTGAAAATACGGTTCATTATCAAGAACGTTTTCATTATCATACACTTGCTTATCAACAGAATTTTTTACTGAAAGTAATATTCTGTTTAGCACAATATCAGTTGCAACTGGACTAATGCCCTCACGTAATCTTTTATGCGTTCTCATATACTTCAGATCACCATTATATTTTCTAGCTAGCATTGCATCCGCAAGATTCTTTTTTTTCGCTGCGTCTTCTATTCTATTTAGTTCCTTAATATGAGAATCCATCTCTTCTGCTGTTAATTCCTCAATATTTTTCTTTGCAAATAATCTTTGTAATTCATCAACTAATAAGACATATTCTGGATCTTTGGGATCATTATTACGCTGCAGTTCTGCCCGTGTATGCTCTAATGATTCTCGGAATTTATCTGCAATAACCATTTCACTTTCTGACACCTTATGGAACCTGAAGTCTATTCCATCCAAAGCCATATTTAAAATGGCAGACATGTCCTCCGCATTAGCCAATGCTTCCTTTTGATTTACTATATTGATTCGATTTGTTACTTCATTGTATAGAGACTTTATATTATCAAGGGTAAATCTATTTGCTAAATCATCATAACCATATAGCTTTGATAAATTAGCCAATTCCTTATATAGTTCTATAGCTTTACGAACTTCTATCAATTCACTTTTTTCTAATTCTGAAATTTGCTGTGAGAATATTTCTGCATTCTCTGTATCAAATAAAAAAAGCTTTTCGGAAATATAATCTAACTCTTTTTTAATCTCATCTTCGCCTTTTAGAATGTTGTTATATTCCTCAAAGGCATCTCCTAACTCTTGCTGAAGTTCTTCGAAATAGGCCTTATTTGTCTTATCAAATTCTTTTCTAATATCAGCAAAATCAACAACATAACCATATCTATAATTTTTATATGGTCTGTTAACCCTGGTTAAAGCCTGAAGTAAATTATGTTCAGTAATCTTTCTGCAAAGATAAAGCTTTTTGAGTCTATTCGCATCAAATCCAGTAAGTAACATGCGATAAACCACCAGAAAATCTATTTGTCCTTGCTTAAATTCATTTTGCTCGTGAGCTCTTGTATCTTTATCATCTTCATCATGCAATATTAAGGCACAAGAATAATCTTTATCTAATAAAAGTTCGCTATCATCCTGCTCATCTGCCAGTGCCACTTTGTAATTCTTAGACTTTATTTCCTCGAAAACAGCTCTAGCTTGTGATTCCGATTCGCAAACTATCATACCTCCGATGCTATCATCATTAAGCCTGAGTCTACTCCTTGTAAAATCGTCAATTATATACTTTACCAATGGTCTAACATAAGCTTTGTGCGCATATATATCTTTCGTAGGCAATGAGCCTTTAATAGCTTTGAGTTCTTTTAAAGCTGCCATTAGGCTCATTCTATACTCAGTCTTAATTCCTTCTCTTATTAATCTAAGAGTATACCTATCCGCAATTGAGCTGTTATAAAAGTACTTATGAATATAGTGCCCAAATACATCTGTTGTATTATAGTCTCCACTAATCAGAGGCGTTCCAGTTAACGCAATCATTACTGCATTTCTATCTGAAGCTATTAAATTTGCAAGAAATGACCCTGTCGGATTATAGCTTCTATGTGCCTCATCTAAAAAATAAATCCTCTGTATATTCAAATCGTAATCTAAAGATTTAGAAATAGCATTTGCAGATAGCTTTTGAATATTAATAACAGTAATAGATAGTTCACCGGTATTATTTTTTTCGCCTGGTTTCGTAAATACTTTTTCAAATTCAGCTTTGTTTTTGACCTCATCAACAACAAGTCCTCGAGAACGAAACTCGTCTGCAGCCTGTCGAAGTAAATCTAATCTATCTACAATAAAATAAAACTTCGCTATTATCCCTTGCTTTTGATAATAATCCTTCAAATAATGTGTATTGTAAAATGCAAGTTCAGTCTTACCGCTTCCTTGCGTGTGCCAAATTACCCCTTTCTTTACACCATCATCTAATTTTTTCTCAATTGCTTTTGTGGCAAATAGCTGAGGATATCTCATAATATGCTTTTCTAATCTTCTAATCCCTGTATCAGGATCTACTTTATCGACAAAGCATATTGCATATTTTAAAAGCATCATGAATCGCTCATGCGAAAGCATAGATGTAATAATTCTATTTGTAGGAGTAGTTGAAGACATATTAGTATCATACTCACCACTTCCCTTTATAGAAAACAGATTATTATCCTTTAAAATTTTCTTTTCCACATCAACATCTATTTCAGAGATGTTGTCAAATATAGAACTGTCTTCTTCCCTAAAATGACTAAAGAATAATTTTTTATAATCTGTGGTCGAATAAAATGCTCCTTCTAACGGAATGACCTCAGTATCATCATATTCACTATTATTTGAGAAAATCATAAACTGTGTAATATTTGCAAACCGGCGGAATTTCTTGTTTGCAAAACGTTTATTAATTCTTTCATATTCAGCTTGTATTCCATTTTTATTATTCGGTTTCTTTACCTCTATAAAAACAAGCGGCATTCCATTAACCAAAACTGTAATATCCGGTCTAAACTCTTCACTTCCATTTTTACAAGTAAATTCAGTGACTACCTCATATATATTTTTAAAACCATCAATAGAATCAAAATCTATTAACTTGAGTCCCTTATAACCTTTCTTTAGATAAGTATAAAAGCCCTGTCCCAAATCCTCTTGATTTAATGTATCTTTTAAATCTGCTATTATATCTTTTGCTTCTTGCTCAGAAATATTAGTTCCATTAATATTATTTATTCCATCACGAAAAGAACCAATAAAAATATTGGTATCCTCATCATATTTTCCATCAGATTCTTTTAATGACTTATACGTGTATCCTAGTCTTGTAAAATGAACAAGTGCTGGAATCTTTACTCTAGAATCTTCATTATGTATTACCGCCATAGACACATCTCCTATATGAATTAAAAGCATGTAAAAACACATAGTAATTATAGCATATATATTCTTGCCATGTATTTGAAATAACACTTTAACAACCTATAAAGTATTATTCGCTATCTATTAATATCCCGGAACAATTAACCAGTTTCAAATACTCTCCTTCGTTCAAATGAACATCTACACCGTCCGTCACCATATGAGCTTCTACTGTAGATTCTAAACTCATCGATGGGTTGGTGGCTATCTGATAACCACTATACTTATTTGGGTCTATTCTTTGTAAATGCCACGTACCACTTTCTGTTCCACATGTCACCTCATATTTCATGTAGATTGGATATTTCTTACTGTTATCCAGATGGTATGGTTTAAATGCCCATATTAACAATGCTAATGTTAATATGCTTCCCCTTATAAGATGCTTTTTCAAATATTTTTTCAAAAATTACCTCCCATAAAAATTATTCTTATACCGCTTCATTTTTAAAATAGTTCTTCAGCTGATTTGCCAAATCAAATTGCTCCAACTTATCAAATTCAGCTTTTGAAAAAGTAACAACCACATTTTGCCTAGATAAGGCATCTGCCTTAGTATTATATCCCCTGCTTACATGGCTAACATTGACAGAATTGAAACACTTATATAATGCAAGTTCTTTCTTCTTCTTGTTCCAATGATGTTTTGCGGTCAGATTATCAATCCAAATGTGCACATCTTGAGTGTAGTTATAATCATAAAGAAGCGTAAACAACGCATTTCCTATGGCTTCTAGGGTAATATCTTCAACATGATTAGTACTTCGAACCTGTCCTACTTTCTCACAAACAATATTTGCATAATTAAGTTCAGATTCTTTCTTGATTTTGCCCTTTGCTATTATGAAGCTGTAATTACTGACGAGCCCTCCTTTTGGATGCAGTGGATGCTTTTTGTTAGTTTCATCAATGAAAATCGTCACGCTTTCCACTCGCTGATTTGATTTTGAGCCACCCTCTTGCAATGCACTATCGCATAAATAAGATTCTGCTATTTCATATAAAAAATCCTTAGCAATTCTATTTGCCTGAATGGGATTCTGCAAATACTCACGGAAATTCTCATAATCAATAATGGTGCGAGTATTTTCATAAAGCAACTGCCCTTCCCAATATGAAACCCTCCTAGCAAGATTATTCATCATTATTTCGACTTCCTTAGTTACTATCTCAGGATGTCTCCTTTGAATATCTTGATAGCCAAAAAAATTAGATTTCGCCTCACGCAGACTATTTAAATCCAACTCATATAAAAAATGTACATTCAGCTGCATCATACGTAGAGAATACTTCCTAAGTAGTCCAATCAGGGCTCTGATTTCATTTTCTATCTCAGTATTGGCTTTAGTTTTGCAATACTGTCCCCTAAGATTCAAAGCATATAATGCAAGCTTTATGTATTCATCCAATATTGTCATACATTCTAATGCTCCAATCTTTATTCATCTTGCATAGAACATGGATGCCTATAGTGCTTTGCGGTTAATCCACCATTAACATTGATGTCTCTATGTCAATGTCTTTAGCATCTTTCCCAATTACACTATGAATAAATTCTTCATTGCCTCTATTTTCTAGCAGTGTAAACAATACATTTAACAAGCTATATGCATCATTGTCCTTGAAATAAAATAAATCAACTGGTCCACCTACACGGTTCTTAAGACTAATGCCATTGAATTCATCTATACGATAACTGATAATTTTACCAATATTCTCATAAGATAATTCAGTCATTATTTTTTGTGGATTATCCTCTGATAAAGAGAATTCTGCAAAACCACAAATATAGGACAAAGTAATCCATCTTTCCTTTCCTGAATCATCAATAAATCTTACCGTAGCATGTTCTCCTCCCACCCAATCATTTTCATCTTCAAAATATTTAGCATCTGTTATAAAATATCTCTTCATCTTGTATACTTCTAATCCTTTCGTTCCTTTGTAACATTTCTAGTTGAATAGCTGCATTTTTCCAATTTTATTATCAATGGCTGATATCTGTTCCATACATTCATTTATATCCTTATTTATATCCTCAATAGAACGATAAATCACCTCAGTCTCTTCCTTAAAATAGCGAGAATATGACCAATCTCCTATTTCCTTAATTTCGCCTATAGAAACCTTATGCGAAATTCCTTCTACCTCCTTCTTTTCGTTTATAATATCTGTAAGAAGCCTTTTATTTTCTAATGTAATGCTAGCTTCTGATCTACGACCTCTATTTATGAGCTTTGATGCATCCACGTAGATTACGTCATCATTTCCTTTTTCGAAGACTAACATTGATGTTTTCACTCTGGTATTATCCAATCCTGCAGGAAGATCAATAACAGCTCTAAGTAGATTAAGACTACGTAAACGTTCACGACATACTGCATTTAGACCTTGCTTGAATAAAAAGCTCTGTGGTACAACAAGCACAAGTCTTCCTTTATCTTTTAGCGCATCAAGTCCTGCTGCTGTAAACAGAACATCACCGTCCTTGCAATAATCAGTGTTCATGTATTTAATTAAAATATCTACTTGATGCCCATTGAGTTCTTTGACTTTTGTACCAAAAGGTATATTCATTACAACTTTGTCAAATTTCTTTTCTGACTTACGAATAGTAAAATCTCCTACCTTCGCGTCAAGTTCATAATCCCCTATAAGATTTAAATAAAGTGCAGCATCTCTAACATTTCTATCATCAATATCGTTAATTGTAAGTTGACACTTCTTATTATCTGCACACACTCCAAGTGAATAACCTAATCCTACAGTTCCATCGCAAACTTCTTCTCCATCCTTAATATCCGCAACTGCACTCTCTAACTCTGCAATAATAGTATTCGTAACCATAGATTTTGCATGTGAACCATCACATACAGTTTTCATCAATTGATAGGCTAAATTCTTAGCACCTTCCTTGTCCAAGGGCTGAGTAGCGATTGTTTCAAGAATATTTGCAAATGTATGCATCCATCCTTCCTCTTGGGATCTATATGGAGCATTTATATTACTTAATAATCCCTCAATACAACCACATTGTTTTTCAATCCTGCTTATTACCTCTGTATCAAAAAGTTTAGAAGTTAAAATCTCATCATGTTTAATTGCTGTGAGACCAACAAAATATTTAAAAAATCTATTATGTTCAAGATTTACATCACTAAAAATATTCATGACATATAATATTTGTTCTAAGAAAGCAGGTAATGTATACCCATTCTCCTTACAAATGCTTATTATTTTTTCACTTAATGTCTCATTATTCTTTTCCATTAGTACATCCTCCAACCAATATTTAATGATATCCAAAAACAGTATCCAATTTCTCCTTTTCAAGACTAATAGTCTTTTTATATAAAGCTTCCTTTTCAACTATACATTCATAATATTCTGCAATCTGCTCTTGCTCTTTTGGGTCATACATATTTAGCTCTACTTCATTTATTTTACCAATGGTTAACATTGGTACTGTCGCACCACTTACCTCCTTAAGTACTTGGTTTCTATAGCTTTCTGAGTTAAAAAATGCAGTTAAAAACTTTGGATTTACTTGTTTCTGATTACATCTAACAATTGCACAAAAAGATGTTACTAATAGTCCCGCGTTCTTCTCATCTATATATACTGCATCATATGGAGTAGAAAGCTTTAAAACAATATCCCCCTGTTGTGTAGTTTTCTTCTCGTCAGGCTCAGTTTTATACTCCAATTCGTATAAATCATCATTGTTAATCTGTCCACCAGATATAGCTTTCGGAGCTAAAACTTTTATTTTACCTTTAACAAGTTCATTTTTTCTTTGATCTGCTTGGATTCTACTTGTTATTTGTCCTCCTATTGTCTGTGCAATTCCTGATATTCTTTCCATTTATGTTTCCTGTCCCTTTCGATGATATATTTTTTTATGTTCATTATTGACTTGTAAAAAAAATAGCCATTCATAGCCGTTCATTTTAAAGTTATATCTCCATACAAAAATGATATGTTTTTGTATGTTCATCTTGTAAGTATAATTTACCACGCTAAAAACATTTTGTCAATAGTATTTTTGATATATTTTTTTATGTTCATTATTCGGGGGGGGGGGGTAAAATGAGACTTACATTATTTAATGTTTCCTATAACCATAAAATCCTCGGTATAACTCCGCGACTATAACCGTAAGAAAAAAACAACCTCCATCCATTCATCATGGGATAGAGGTTGTTTGTATGATATCAAGTTATCTGCCTAGGACTCCTGGATGGGAATTCATTCCGACATATCTACTGCTTTCTTCATAATATCTGCGTAGGTAAGAATTGATACTAATTCAAATAGTAAATCCTTTCCATCAGCAGTTGTGTATAAATTTGCACACGATGTAGTTACATAGCTTAGATTTCCATCCCACGGAGCTTTTACTTTAGGATTATCACAATCATATACAGCCTTTTCTGGTTTAATCTTTGAAAATTCATCTCTTAGCAGATTAATTTGTCGTGCAGTCTCTATTGCATTATTAGGTTCACATTTCCCTGTTTGAAGAAAATCCATTGCTAGAGGAATTTTTCTTTTCATTCCACCTAATCGAACCTGTGCAGTCGAATAAACAGAATGTAAAATCCAGCTTCCACCTACATCTACGTATCTTTTTCTATCCTCTGTAAATAATTCCATGAAAAACCTCCACTAAAGAATTTCAATTGGTATATTAGGATAAACACTATCTAATCTAAGATGTATATTTCTAGTAACTGTTTCAATTATCTCAGTAGTATACTCTCTATTTCTTGTATCAAGAATAATTCGTTGAGTTGAATCAGCTGGAAGATTTTGTACACGAGCTGTTATTTGTCTTTCCAGTTCACTGTACAAAGTTTGTCTACTTTTGGCACTTGCCAAATTGTAGTTTTTTACCTCTATAGCTTCTATAGTACCATTCGGATTCTGTACAACCACATCTGGCCTTGTTGCACCTGGTGTGTTAAATGGAACTTCTTTTCCACCTATATAAGAAACCTGTTCTCTTCCGCCCTTAATCTTTAAAACATATTCTTCAGACTCTCTTGGTGTTGGGATTGTTTTAGGCGACAGATTAGCAGCTGCCAAATCTATTGTTGCAGAAACACCACCTAATACAACTCCGGAAATAGCACCCCACTTAAAACCTTCGCTAGCAGCCAAAGCACTTGCTTTTACAGTAGATTCTAAATCCTTAGTTTCATATCCTGTAACTGCAGCCGATACTGCACCGCTAATCACAGCTCCCGAAATAGCA
Organism: Pseudobutyrivibrio xylanivorans; assembly: GCF_008935055.1. NCBI lineage: Bacteria > Bacillati > Bacillota > Clostridia > Lachnospirales > Lachnospiraceae > Pseudobutyrivibrio > Pseudobutyrivibrio xylanivorans. The sequence continues at coordinate 21,414 of NZ_CP043028.1, forward strand.
AATTCTGTTCCAGTAGATGCAGCTGTTGCAAAAATCATACTAACTGCTGGCGCACCTAGCCCCGCTGATACAACGGTAACAGTAACACATACAAGAATTACGCCTCCACCTATAGCTACATTTCTAATAATCTGGTCATAAGTATCATCATAATCCTCAAATTTTGCTACTACTGTTTTTCCTTCATCATTTGTTGTAAAAACGTACTGTTCATCATCAAATTGCTTTTCGACTTCTTCCAAAGAATACCCAAAGAAAATATTAGATTTGGAATTATATTCTAATTCTTCCAAGTACTCTTTAGAAACATAAACAGCTGAAACATTTTCAATAATATAGTCTTCGGAATCAAGCGTTGACTCTAGATCAGAATAAACTGTATCCTCCACATACTGAATTAATTCTTCATCTTGCATTGATGTATTGGATAAATCAATATCGCCTAATTCATCATCTTCTGTAGTGGCACTTTCGTCCTGTGCTACACTTTCTTCTACTTTTGTTTGTGTATCTTCACTACTCTCTGTCGTGTTACTAACTGATGCGCTTTGACCACAGCCACAAAGAGTTAAAGCCAATGATAAAGTTATTGCAATTATCTTTTTTACCATTACTTCTCCTCCTCTTCGCTTACATCAACATTTCCTCGTTCCTCGTTTCTAGTTCCTTCATTTGTTTCATTTATATTTTGAACTAGCTTCTTTTTCCTATTCTTTAAGACCCAGAAGCCTCCAACAACTATTACTACAGCGATACCAATATATCCTATAGGCGATGATTCCTGTTTTGTGGAATTAACGCTTGACCCACTACTTCCATCACTTTTATCTGGCTCACTTTTTTCTGTTACATTTTTGGCTATCTCAGTACTGCTAGAATTATCTACTACCTCAGTTGTATCGTTTGCATCTTCTATATTCTCATCTTCAGTTACCGCCTCGCCAGACTTCGATACAAGACTACCATCATCTTTTAGTTTATATCCCTGGGCTAGTAGATTATTTACATCATTAACAGAAAGATTATTCTTCGATAACGCTTTTATAATTGGAGAATCTCCAACATAAATTGTCTTATCTGTTTTACGGTTACTATCATAATCATGCTCTACACTAATAATATAAATACCTTCATCTTTATATTCTGAGCCATCTTTTGCTGGCTTATTTCCTTTAGTGTCCTCAGAATAAGATGTGCCATTGAAATTAATTGCTTTATGTTCAACTGAAACTGTTAAATACTTCGAATTTGCATAGTCTAATCTGAACCCTTCCATAGAGATAGAATGATCTACAAGTTGATTATTTGTCGCCAAATCAAATGGGAATATGTTACAATTGCCATTTCTAATCTTGAATTCAAAAAATAGCGAATAACTTGAGATGTCATCAAGTATCCCCGATGAATCCTTTATTTCATAATCTAATGCAACTACATAGTCGCCTTCTTCAAACAATTTAACTTTTGTATCAGCGCCAGTACGAACATTGGCTTCAAGATAATTGGTGAAAACAACTGGGTCTTTTGCTTTCCCCTCAGCATCAGTTTGTTGGATAATTAAAGTTCCTTTTCTAAATGCTGTATGTTTTATATCAAACTGGTCATCCCAACCATCTTTGACATCATTGATGGATAAGTCCTCATTACCATTCAACTTATTTATATCTTTAATTCCTGAATCCAATGTGAACCATAATGTTACTTGATCACCAACATTTTTTAAAAACATCGGCACATCGTCTTCATCTTTAATAGCATCGGTGTATCCATTTATAGTAAAATCTCCAAGATTCCAGCCTCTATGAGGATCATCATCAGGAATATCAACTATCACACTATAACCTGAATCATTTTCTACTTTAAATCGATATTCTTTATCTTGGAATATAGTACGTGGCGTTGTGTCTACAGATTCAACATTACCTAAATCCTTATCAATCAAATAAAATTTATAGACTTCTGCCCATCTTGTTACATTGTAATCTGATGTATCAAACACCAAAAAACTATTCTTCTCAACTAATGTTTTTGTTTTATACGCTACTAAAACTCTATAAAAACATCCATTTGCTTGTTGCACATAATTTGACTCATATACTTTCTCTTCAAATTCGCTCTCTTCGCCCAATACATCTGTAAGCTGTTTATCTATAAACCAGTTTTCTCCATCTAATGATGTTTGAACAATAATAGCACCTTTCTTTACTTTTTCATCAAGTGTAGCCGTAGAGACCTTTTTTGTATTGTCCTCTGAGATTTTATCTGTAGCAGTATCAATGTTGTACTTAATTTCTACAATGCCACTATTTACTTCAAAGGCTTGAACTTTGTTTACATCATTTATCTTTTTGATATCGCCATCAAGTGATAATATACCAAATTTAGTCTTACCATTTATAGCTTTATTTGACTGGGCATTTTTCAGCACATAGTCAGTATCCTCATCAAACTGATACTCTACACCATCAATATTAAGAGACTCAGCAAATACAGGTGTTGGCTTAATAAAATAAGCAAGCGAAAAAATAGAGATTAATAAAGAAAATGTGATATTAACAATCAATCTTTGTTTCATAAACCCGCCCCTCTCTGCAAATGGTTACTTTTATATCCTGAATATAAAATATCATGTTATAAGTACGAAAAATCGTACAGCATAATACCTTTTTATAACTTTTTATAACAGCAATGCAACCTATACTTTTAATAGCTCTACATATAGCATTTATTTACAGATAGAGTTAGTGTACCAAAGAATATTGTTAATCCTGTGTCGTCATAACACCATCATCAAGCGTAAAAATCCTCGGTATAACTCCAGGACTATAACCGTAATTCAACCGAGTATCGTATAATTTTCGGTCTTATCCATAAAAAACAACCTCATTGATAGAGGTTGTTCCTGCGATTTGATATGTATTTAAATAAAATTTACTTTAATCCATACATTTTCTTTTTACGAATAAGTTCACTCATGGATTCTGCTTCATCAACAAGCTTATAAGTCCAATTATTCTCCGTCTTAATATAGTTTCTTTACATAATTTCTGGCATCAGAATATGACTTTATAACAAGCTTTTCACCTTTATCATCTAAAAAGAAAAGTCCTGATTTCTCATCTCTAATACAATAATGATATTCATTTGGCTTGTTACCATATTTTTCTTTGATGAGGCTATATTTTCCATCCACTGTGGTTTTTACTTTTGCGGTACCTGTAAACTTTACTTCTGATGAGTTCTTGATTACTCTGCCCTTCTTTCTTTTTGATTCAGGCTTAGTAATCAAATTGCGAGAAAGAATTCCTTCTAATATAAGATACTCACAGTAATTATATAAGGCATTGATGCGACGGCTCCGCTCCGCCTCACTTACTGTTCGTTGCTTTGCACCTTCAAATTTGGGCTGAAATGGAATTGATAAATACTCTTCAATCATTTCATCTGAAACAGAATTTAGATCATCTTCCACCAGCTCATCCCTTGATTTTGCTAGTGATTCTGCAATCACATCATAAAAACGTCTAATTTGGCACACCTCAATATAGATACCACCAATGGATTTTCCCTTAGTATTTTCCGCATAATAACAATATCCCTGCACAGATGCAGGAAGTGTTTTTGCTATATCTGTTGTGCTGCGACTCTTAGCAGCTTCGCTTTCAGATAGATACCTCATCATTTTCAAAGCCCCTTTGAACTACATTCTCATGGCTTTAATATATCATCTTACTAATTATAAAAAAAGCCATCACAGAGGTTGATGTGATAGCTTAATTCCTTCAGTATCTCTACTGAATTATTATGGGTACTTTTTATATCGGCTATTAGAGAACCTTTTAATAGTTACCATATAAAAACTGTGCTTGGGGAAGGTTCGGGAACCGGGCGAACAATGCAATCTTTCCTCTGCTCGCATTGTGGGGAGTCCTTCGGGGGGTTCCTGATATAATCGGGGCGGAGCATATTATCATCCCGTAAAGCGGAGCCCCGATGCAAGTTCGCACGGAAACAATCATTCCTTACAATAAACTATAAATCTAATAATATTATATTAAGAAAACAAATATTTCTCAACGCAAAAAGACCACAAACGTGATGTCTGTGGTCTTCATGTGTTTTGTTTTTCCGTTGTTATATTTACGCATGGAGGTACAAAAGTAAAGAAAAAGCAAGATTTTCATGTTATAATATTGTTGTCAAGAAGGATTTTTGCAAAGAAATACTGAGAATCTTCAAGATTCTCTTTTACTTGAAACACAGGAGAAAGGAACTCGGCCTTTATGGAAGAAATATTAATTATGGATAGTAAAAAAGGAAAGAATATTTCTATTCCAAAGAATCTTACATCTATTTTAGATAAAGGCCTTGATGATGTTGATAATGGTAGAGAATTACCTGCAGATAAAGCTTTCGACTTAATAGCCGATTTGGTTGAAAGAAGACATCGTGCAAGAACGTAATGTATTATGACTCCCTTGGGAAAAGTATAATTGGAAAAGATATTTTAGAACTCGTCTTCTATAAATATCGTTATAATTCTATTTCTTCATCCTTACTCTTATGTTTGTTCCTTTGAATTTCCTGCTCAAGCATCTTAATTTGCTTTTGCTGTTCAATTATTAATTGATTAAGCTGGACGACCGTATTTTGAAATTCTCTTTCTTTTTCTATTCTCTCTGCTTCAGCTCTCGTTTCAATTTCTCTTTTTTGAGAATCTTGCTCTGTTATTTTATTTTCAAGTTCTTGCACTTTAACCTGATACTCTCTTATAATCTCAAGATTTTCTTTAAGCTTCTGCTCCTTAAACTGATGAATATCCATATCTTCTCTTTCAGGATTGAGTTCTCTTTCAGTTTTTCGTTCAATAGTAAAACCTCTTGCTTCTACAATCTCTGTCCATTTTTCTCGCATCATCGTATCAAAAGCTACGGTTCTATTGTTTCTACGTCCTTGAGGTAGGTGCTCATCTACTCTGCTAATGCCCAGTTTTTCAAGAGCATTTTCTTTTGAAATCGCTAAGTCACCATTTTCATTAATATAATCCCAACATTTCCTTATATGAGCATGCGGACTTTTCTCATCAACATGAATGGCCCAGTCTAAAACATGGCAATTAGAGTTATATTTCTCCAGCTGTTTCAAATACTCCATCACACAATCTTTAAAGATTTCTGGATTTATATTGTCCGTCATTGTTCCTATTTGAAGAATGGTTTCTTCCGGAGGATGCTTTATATAATATTTCTCTATCGTCATGCAACGTTCTTTGTGACGTGCTTTTATGTAGGTTTCATTAATATGTTTTATTCGCTCACCATATTGTTCTTTGTAATACTTGAGTTCAACATCCTTGAATTTTAAACCTTCATCCTCATAGATGTTTCCATAGATATTGTTGATAGATTTAGAGATATCTATATGGTCTGCTTTTTGTATATCAAAATTTCTATCATTATGATTTGCTAAGCAGCCGGCACGTTTATTTCTACAAGTTACTTTCATCTATAATTAAGTCCTTTCTTTCTAAATCTTCTAAAAATGATTTGCCTTGGTCCAAAGCATATTCAATAAATTTTATTGACTGTTCTCCTCGTTCATCTCCTAGCAAATCAAAAAATTTTAATGCTGCCTTAATACGTTGCCCTTGTAGTAAATCAGAACGGAGTACCCTAAAATCTTGATATTCATCTATAATCTGCATTACCTTACCAGCTCTAGCTAAATATACTCTCTGTCTCACTTCCTGCTCTTTCAAAACATCATACTTAATTTTAAGATTTTTATATGATTGGTTAAGCCTGCTATACTTTTTTTCTTCATCTTCATCCCTTTGTTTTTTTATCCTTTCAACAAAAGGCGTTATTCTCATATAATATTGCGTTGTAGTTTCACCCTCCATTGGAAATGGCAACTTCTTTAATTGAGAATAATCTGATGTTAAAACAGCTTCTCTATCCTTGTTGTATAAAAAGTCGTAGAATACTTCTTTGGGTGCTGTATCAAGGTAAAAAGTATTCCTCATTATCTTTTCATAATTCCTTAATATACTCTTGAACCAACCTCGTTTAGCACATGAATACTTAGTCAGGAAAAGCTTTCCATCTGCACGCGTCTTTGAAAAAACAATCGTATATGTTCCTTTTTGCTTTTTGCTATCAAAATCACAAAACAATATTTTAGTTTTATCAGCGCACGCTTCTTCCGTAGATGAATCTTTCAACTCAGCAATATTAATATCCAAATAATCTCTACAAAAAAGTAATGCCACTTTCTTCCAGCGGTTTTCATCAATAACATCACTTTCACCAATACATAACTTAAATTGGATTCCAATAGCTATAACGCCGTTTTTTCGAAGCTGATGCGTTGAATAATATGATTGCTTTAGCAAATAATCCTTACATGTGAAGTAAGCAAAACTACCCTGATTGACCTCCGTAATAATCTCCTTAAAGTCCGCTTCTGTCTTTAAGGAAGAAATCTTAAACATCGAATATCCCATTATTATTTATCCTTTCTTGTTATTTCAAATTATCCAAACATAGATAATTTGATCTTGAATGTTCTATTCGTGTCTAATATGGATGTAGGATAAGAAAATCGCTCTTAAAACGATGTTTCAGATACTTTTTAAAAGAAATTTATAGTGAAATTTAATGTTTTTGAATTAAAGAACTGCTAATTGAAGATAATATTTTAAACGTAATAATATCTATATTGGATAATTTGATTCCTTAGAACATATTCTTTACATGCCTGAAACCCTCGGAAAATCAAGATTCTTTGATATTTGCTTCACCCAGCGTTTCTCAAATTTGCGTCAATTGTCTACGGAGTATATGTATTAGCGCATATGTACTTGTTTTGAATGCCTTTTATGGATTTATAAATATGAAATTCTAATAGATATAAATTTTTTTATGAGGGGATTTAGATTTTGACAATCTAAGAAATTCTTGAGTTTACAACTTATTTTACATTCCCTTTTAAAATAAAGTCTACAGCTGTATATATTGTTCAATCCAGGGTTTTCCCCATTTTTTCCTATGTTTTTCAAAAAAATCACTTCAAACAATAGGCCTTTACTTATAGCTTTAAAAAAAGAAGAAGAAAACCTGGAAAAGAGCAGGAAAAGATGCGTTTAGCAACTTCCCTGCCACGCGCAAGCCTTCATCCTAGTCGGTGAATAGGGCGACGCTAACCATTAATTTGAGGTCACTAAAACATAAGGATTTTTGCCCACAAACACTATAAAAAAATGCTGATTTTAGCCCACTAAAAATAGGTACTTTCCTTTATTTTCGCTGTTTTTTCCATTTTTTTCTTATCAAATTTAGCCCAGCAAAATATCGAATTTTTGCCCAGTAACATCATTTTGCATCAATTTCAGCCCACAAAAAGGCTTATTTTACATTAAAAATGCCCACAAAAACATAGGCATTTTAGCCCAGCAAAAATTAAAAAATGTTTAATTTACGCTGTTTATCGCATTTTAAAAGTGCTTAAAATAAGCCCACGAAAGACTTTATTTTATAACGTTTTTTGGCCAGAAAGATTAAAAAAAATAGGACACTATGATACTTCTATTTCCTTAAAATAGGTTCCTGTTTTCGTCCATTTAGGTTTTCTATCTAGTACTACTTGACTGCTAATTACAGAGTCAGAGATTCCTGTTGCAACACATGCATGACCTATATTTATGTACCTAGCTATTTCTTCATCTGTATGAATATCAAACTGTCCTATAACAGTATGAATTCTCTTAGAAGCATTATATTTTACAAAATATACATTCTTTCTTATGGGATTATCCGGATTCTCTAGCTGATACGTTATTCCCTTCTTAGTCATTCCTACTTCTCGCGCAGCTATAGAAATCGAGCCATAAGATCCAATAAATTGATTATATAAAGTATCATAACAATCAACTGGAATCGATTGTTCATCATTAAAACCTTTTCTATTAACAGCCAGCCCGTCATCAAAAGCTTGTTTTGTGTTTTCTGACACTGTTCCCCACTTTAAATTATCCACATTATTATTAGCTTTATTATTATCTTTATGGAGAACAACTGGATAGTTTTCAGGATTTGGGATAAACGTGTTTGCTACTAATCTATTCACTCTGCAGCTGACTCTACTACCATTAACTTTATTTATCCCGCAATACAAATATCCATTACTCAAACTTTGCTTCTTAATAAAGAATTCTCCACTATGATGATTGTTTCTTTTTTCAAGTCCGTAGATATTTCCTCTCGGATCGATATAATCAAATGAATCTTTTATCTGAACTGCATCTTTTGGTAATTCATCAATATAAATACTTTTTCCCACTATGTTTCTCCTACGTAATTTTCTTCATAAACTCTTTTAAGCGAAAATCTATGAGCAATTTTATATCCCCCATTGTAATCAGCACATAATGATCGTGGGGGATATCTTCTTCCTGTTAATCTATAAACATCATCTGCTATTTCTTTCACTGTATTTCTTTTTATTGTTATACCCTCACCTTCTAAGATGAGTATCCCCTTATTTTGTGTTCTAGTTTCGACTCTCTTTGCCACATGCTTTCGCCCTTGTTTCTCAGGAATTACTCTAATATCTCCATATTGAAGATATTTATGTAATGATGAAACACTCACAATTTTAAACTTTTCCTTTGCATATCGAATAGCGGCAGAAATAGATTCAAAGTCCCCAATATATTCATCTCCTTTATATAACCTAGATGCATTTTTGTTTCTCACAGGAGACATAGTCTTATAACTTTCAGCAAGATTGTGTTTTCGGTCACACCATTCTAAATTTTCTACATTATTATTTTGAGGATTACCATCAATATGATTGACTTCACCATAATCATTTGGATTAGGAATAAAAGCTAAGGCTACTAGTCTATGAATCAAAAATTTCTTATGATTACCGGATTGAGAACATAATGTAATAGCATAATAACGTTGCTTTGAATCAAGAGTTGGCTTTAACTGTTTCTTTTTTCCTGATTTATAACTAAAAATTTGTCCCCTAGTATCAATTTCGTAAGCAGGATATCCTGATACTATTTTACTGCAATAATCCACCTAACATACCCTCCCATTTTTACACCTAGCTATATATGATATAACCTACTTGTCACAATTTATCTCATTTGTTGCTATTGACTCCTCATAAACCATATATGGATCTAAATTGACTGCATCTTCCCAAGAGATTATTCCCATCTCATCAACGTACACCCCCTGAAAATATGTCTCATCAGATAAGTCCTTATAAAGACTGGATTTCTCAATCAGCTTTGAACAATCAAATCTCTTCTTTTCTCCTGTATCAAACTCAATTAGTAACATATTGTTAGCCATTGCTGTTACATTTAAAGCTCTATGCATTCTTTTCTTTCTCCATTTCATCTTCTGTAACAGGGCATTTATGCATATTAAGAATTCCTCTTGTAATCAAGAAAGTGGAACTATCATACATAATCTCATCATCAAACTTGTCAATCATACCATAGAGGGTAACAAACAGTAGCTGAGCAATCTCGGGTCTAGCTACAAACATTAGGTAGGCGCCCCCTACACGAACGGTCTCTGCTGCCTCTGCTACAAGCGCCTTAATGTTTGGAGTCTGTATGGATTCCATTAATAAGGTTGACTTGATTGCACTAGGCTCACCATTAACCTGGCTTAGAAGCTGGTTTAAATCTTCTTTTGTATATGTACTATTTGCCAACGATTTCAGCTCTTCCATTAATGCAATAGCTAAGTCTATAACCTTATTCTTTTCTCCTTCCGTAACAAATGCTTCAAATTCTTCATTTCTGTATGGCAAGCGATAACAGCGACAACAGTCTTCTGTCTCTTCTTCATTACGTTCATACTCACGCAATAACATATTGATTATTTCTATTAATTCTTTTTTTCCATCCTCACTTAAAAAAGCATATTTCATCTGTGAATTCTCCTAATAATTTACGTTCCCCTGTTATTCCAAATGCTTCAACTTGGCTTGATCCCTTGAAAGGATATGATAAGCCATTCCTTTCTTATCTGGAAAGAACTCTCTCTGTAACTCATCCTTATTATTTAGCAATTCGTTGAATGATATCACGAAACGTCCATTGTGCATGGTTTCACTTTCAAACTCGCACATAGCTCTTTCGACATATCTATTGAAATCTTGGTATGAAAGACCAGTCGTTATTTGCGAGTACTCTTCATCCTTATTTTCATCCACCATGTAAGAAACCCCATATCTATCTAAGACTCTCAACATATGCTTAAGATATTTATTGTCTATGTTTCTTGTTTCCATCCACCCAGCTCATCTTTGATTAAATCATCGTTTTTCTTGTTTTTATCAATATCTCAGCGAAAATTAGGTCTGCACACTCCTCAGGTTGATTGAATTCATATTCTTTGTATTCTTCTATATAATTATTGTTAGTATCAAAAAGAGATAACCTATTATTTACATAATCAATTATCCAAACCTCTGTCCCCATCTTTTTATATGATGGAATCTTCTTTAATGTGTATTCCTTTTGTAATCTGCTTTTCACTACCTCTACAACAAAAGAAGGTGCTGACGCAATACGTTCACAATATTCTTTAAACCCTTTCTGAACAACAGTAATAGCAGGAATAAAAAAATTCTCTGCAGGATTTTCCTCTAAAATATCATAACAACACAATCCAACGTGACTAAACACCTCATATTCAAGTTTTGCTTCTTCTATCATATTGATTAATGATGAATAAATACCCCCAATAAATATATTACTTGTTGGGGTTTCTGGCTTTGGCCATACTACCAGCTCTCCATCTATCACCTCAGGGTATTCATCTTCGTTTGATTCTTCCAACGCATAAGCAATTGGATTATTAATTTTCAACAGGTCTTGTTCCTTGTTTATAACAATAAAAGAACCATCATTAATCTCTTCTAGTCTAGCAACAATTTTCCAAAGAGTGGCCGAAAGCTTCGGCTTCATTTCTTCATATTTTTCTTTATTGAATAGATTATTCTCGCCATAGAGAGACGAATATAACTCCGTTGCCTCTTCACTCCACTTTTGAATAAAAAAGTCATTATTTACAGTAGCGATTCCTGTATTCTCGAGACAAACACCATTACTATCTTTTACCAATAATGGATACCGGTTATTATCCAATTTTATTTCTATTTCTTTTTTCATTTATTCACCAGCTTTATCAGATACTTCTATTCCAAGTGCCTCACTGGCAAAATCAAGATAAATACCCTCTATATAGTATTTTTCTTTTACTTCTTCTGGAATTTCGTTGTTGTAACCAAAATATATTTGCTCTCTCTTCTTCTGTACATTGATAAAAAAGTGGTCATCTGCAGTTGTAATATTCAAAAAATCTCCTAATAATTGTTTCATCATTTTGTCTCCTTTTCCTCCCGTCCTTTTGCTGATATTATCTAACTCAAGAATGTTAATATTTCTAGCCTCTTTTGAAGGATAAACTCCTACATACTGACCACGCCTAATTGCAACGCTAATATCATTATTTACCTTGCATTTTGGGCATTCCTGAACAAAATCAAAGAAGTAATTCTTATTTCCTTTATCAACATAGTCCCCTATATAATAATTATTTAAGCTCCGATCATATTCTTTTGTCTGTTCTTCAAACCTAAATACTTCACCGCAGTTCTGACATTTAAAGTCTCCCCAAAAAGTGTCAAACAATCCCATTTGCGTATTCACCTCCTCAAGATATTATTTTCTTTCTACTAATAGGATATAAGTATATTTACCCTATGTCATTCAACGTATAGTTGAATATTCTTCGCAGTTTCTACTCATCAACTGCCATTACTGGTAAATGTTCTTTCTGAAATAAATACTTTATTCGCTCTATAATAAGAGAAATCATAGACATATTCTTTATGCGATTGTTTTCGTGTGATAGTTTTAATGAATGTTCTCTCTCGATGTTTAAGAAATCTTCTAGCTCTCTTTCTTTTTCTTTTAAGCGTTCATTTTCTTGTTTTAATTCAGTATAATCCTTTAGTATGTCCCCTATCTGTTTATATATTGGCATAGGAAGCTTCAAGCACATTTGAGTACGTCCCAGCTGATCTGCTTTTTTGTTTTCTGTTCTTGGTACAAACTGTACTGTTACTGATTCAAACATCTGAGCAAGTTTTTCATTCTTTGTCCCAATATGCCAGCTTTTCATTGCACCCAAATTATCAGTAAATATTTTTACATTTCCTTTAAAATTATATTCAAACGCCAATAATATCATCGTTGCACCAATAGCATTTTTTGCAATACTGTCTGTCCGATACCGTTCTTGTGTATACTCAACATCTATGGCAAGAGTATTTTCTTCTGTTATTTCCGATTCATTAGCAAGATTCCCTCTGCAGACAATATAACTAAAACTCGAAAACCTTCCTCCATAACCTGCTAAATCCCAACTCACATTATGGATTGATTCATCAATAAATATCGTTCTGTATGAATCCTCTTTTTTTGTCCTTTCCGCTCTATCATTGACACATTTACAAGGGTCAAGATTAAGGTTTTTTATCATTTTCATCGGAGCAATGATTAATTGCTTTCCCTTGCAATAAGGACAATCCTTTATGTGATACTTCTTACCAGTTTCCGTAATATAAAGCTCATTTTGTATATTTCCAACAGCAGTGCTTGTTGAATCGTAAAGAAGCTCTTTTACGACTTGTACTATATTACATGTCAAAATCTTTTTGTAAGAGTTGGTTCCAGCAAGAAGATCCTCTAAATCTATTCTGTTACCACTAGGTTCTTGTATTCTAAATTTTTGTAGTATAATAGCTTCTTGCTTTGCTATAGCATGAACAAGTCTATCTATCCTCCTAGCCAAATTGGGTTTAATTAAGTCCGGATGTCGCTTCTTTATGGCGTTATACAACATAAAGTCATTCTTTGATTTACACATATATTTATTCAGTTCTGACTGTAATAAATTGGCGTCCTCTAGATAATATATTTCCGAATCGATTCTCCCTCTTAAGGATTGAATATACTCAGTATCCGATTTGAGCTTTCCTTTGGCCTTTGTAGCCTTTACAGAATTGCCCAGCTTTAATAATAGTTCATATATTATATCTTCATCTGACCTAGTCATTGATATACACCTCTATCAGCTAATTACATCTTAATCTCTTTTGAATACGATAATTTCTTCCAGTGTGCATTCAAATAACTGAGACAGTAACTATTTTAGAAGGTCCTTATTCTCCCTTAATAATCTATCCTGCAAGATATTCATCAACAAAATTCTCAAAATCCTGACGAATTCCCACATATCTTTCATACTCACATATGAATTTTTTTTCATATATGGAATACGGCATTAAATATGACTCTCTAAGAGTCGTAGAAAATATTCTATTGATCTTATCTGGATTCAATTTTTCATATACTCTTTTATACAAAAGATTTACGTCATTATGTCTCTCATCTATTCTATTTAGCAAAATACCTCTAATAGCAAATTTTTCATTAAACTGCTTCATCTCCAACATCTCATCTATATAATCATGAATACAACTCTCATGAAGATAATTAGTAACTGGAATAATAAGCTCATCGGCTACTGTAGCAAATAAACGATTCTTTACTAAGTTTCCAGCTGGTAAATCTATTACGCCATAATCGTAAAATAGGTTTATAGTTTCAAATTGCTTCTGCAACAATAAAATTACTTTGGCTGTATCTATTCCGTCCACTCTGCAATTTGAACTCCCCCTTACATAGTCAAAATATTCTCCTCGTTGAATGGTTTCTACAATTGTTTTTTTCTCATATATTACATCCTTAATTGTTGATTTGTTATCATCATCAATATAACAATCTAACGAGGCCAGTCCATCTCCATCAATCATCAATGTTCGAAAGCCTTTTTTATTTAGCAAAGCCGCAAAATTATGAGCAATAACCGATTTGCCCTGTCCTCCAAGTATATTACCTATCAGCACAACTCTCATAGTATTTTCTCCTATAATTTAACTTTCAATGATACCTTTAGATACCCCGTGATACCTAGCGATACCTAAATACTACAATAGTTATTTTTTCTATTTCTGTCAATAAAAAAAAGTAGCACCTTAAGTACTACTTTTTATATCTTTCACCTGTTTCTTTTATAATGTTGCATGCGTCTTTTAAAATTTTTAAATCATCATTCTCAAATATAGATTCATTTTCATTCACGATTTTATTAATCGAATCATTAAGCATTATAATTTCATTAATTGCATCATTAAAATCATTATTTACATTAACATTCACTATATCCTCAGATCTGCATATGTTTCTATACTTTCTTAATGAAAAATCATCAATATTTAACTCTTTTTTTGCCCTAGAAATGAATAATGAGAAGTTTTTTTGTGAAACTCTCTTTCCGTTATTATTAAGGAAAATATAATCATCGTCTTTTTTTCCTTCTGCCAGCTTAGTGAGACAGCGTACTACTAATTTATGATGCTCTTCTGGTAATCGAAACTCATATTCAGGAATAAATATAATAGTCTCAGGAGTGAAATAAACTCTCTTCCCACTAGTAACTTCTATATCTTTTAATTTAATGTCTAAAATTGTATTTAATTCCGCATAAGAATAATCATACAAAGTGAGTATGACAAAATAATCAAGCCTTCCTCTTTGTATCATATATTCCTTTATCTTATCAATTTTGTCGTGCCATATAGAGTAATCAATGTTCGAGATGCTCATATTGTCCTCTCTCTATTATCTTTACTTTTGCCTTAGTCTATCATAATTATCTCTAAAACTCTATTAGCTACCCTCATTTACACTAAAAAGAAATGACCTACCAGATTGAACTCTGATAGGTCAAAGTTTATTTGCTAAATAAGGCTTTTTCTAATTCATCCATATCTACATCTCTTTGGCTGAAGTTATGAAATGAGTTCTTTGCTTTCTTTCCATCATTAGCAGAAACTTTTGGTGTTGCTCCCTGTTCAATCATTCTACAAACATATCCAAGTTTATCTTCTACTGGAGCAAGTTCAGTATTATCGATTCTCTGCTTAAATGTTAAAAGAATCTGAGAAACAAAAATAGCATCTCTATTATTTCTACTAGCACAAGCTGAAATACGATTAATCTCATCACTTGAAAAGCTTAAATCATATGCATTGATAAACAATGCAATCTTTTCTGTTAATGGATTGTCCTGAGCATCTTCCTTTTGTGGTAGAGCTTTTGTTTCAACAGCATCGATATAGTTCTTTTCTTTGACAATAAATCTATAGCCTACAAGCTTGCTACCCTTAAGCTGCTCCTGGTATTCAAAAGTGAAATCACATTCATCGACTTCATTAATACTTTCATATGCAGGTCTAAGTACTCGTCTTTCAATATCCGACTTGTAATACTTATCCGGAATAGAAAACTGATGTTTAAATTCTTCAAGCTCTAAATCAAACACACCAGGCGTTGCATTTGGATATTCCTTATATCTCTTTTTATTTTCCAGGAACCAATACAAAGCTATTGTATACTTACCTCGTAATTGAGTTGTTACCTCAAGTGATCCATAAGCTCCGTGTACCAACTGAGAACAAAGCGCTAAATCCTTGAAAAAGTCAGATGGCTTAAATTCGATATAAGAAAGCTCATCATTTTTCTTTTTATGATAGCGAAGAATATCAAACCATGGAACAATTATGTCGTCCTCTCCATCAGGTCCTAGTTCTTCAAATTTCAAATGTCGTTCCTTAAGCTTTTCTGTTCCTTTTCTAAATACATTATAAAGTGTTTTATCATTCTGGAATCTTGAAAACTGAACGAAGTTTGATGGTTCAATTCTGTAAGCAACATTTTCCGGAAAAGAAGACATAGTTCCAAGAATAGCATCAAATACTACATTCTCTTCTGCTGTAAACTCCATTTTACAATGCATAATCAAAGCATCTGTTCTATAAGCAATTCCTACACCACCCTTTTTTAAAGGATGTTTGTTATCCTGTAGAGCTAGAAGCTTTAATAATGCTGCGTGGGAATTAGTTGAAAATGTTTCAACGAGGTTATCTACAGATATTGCCGCTTTTATATATTCTCGAATCTGTGTCTCATCTTCACTTAAAACTGGATTGCCATCAACATCTACGACATCGTATCTTTGCTCATCAAGATCTACGACATTACCCATGTTAGTGGCTACAGTCTGATGCTCCATTCCTCCCAAATTATTGGTAAGAGGATACTCATCAATAAACTGTCCAGTGGTTGGATCTACAGTTCGATAATTACCATATTCATCTTGCTTTTTAATAGCCATTATTATTCTCCCACCTCGACATTTAAATCTTCTGTCAAAAATTATAGATTAACTGTCACACCTTTTCAATACATTTCTTGACAACTTGATTCGCTTGTCGACTCGATTTTGTCATATATTTGTCGAGTTTTTATTCCTTTTTTACTCTGTAAAATCCTTTAAATATATGCTTTTATTTGAAGTCATCATTTTGTCGAGTTAGTTTCATTTATAGTCATCATTATGTCGAGTCGACAAGTCACCATCTTGTCAAGTTTAGTCATTATTTTGTCGAAAATTAGGCTTTTTGAACTTAATTTATGCCAGTTTTTATCTTATAAACTACGGAATTATAGTATTTATTAATCCAATAAAACTCATGAATTTACGGTCGTCAAACTGTCGAATTTTGACAAGTAGTTAATTTGTCGAATCTAGTCACCATTTTGTCGAGTACTTTACTCGTTTAATCCGCTAATTCCTTTAAATATGCTTCTCTTTGAGTTTCAAGAAGTCTTTATTTATCATAATTTCAATCTCAAAACTTGACAAGACGTTAAAATGTCGAGTTTAGTCATTATTATGTCAAGTGAGTCATCATTTCGTCAAGTCTCGTCATGATAGTGACAAGTGGTAGACATCATTTTGTCGAATTTAGTCACGAATTTGTCTTGGTCTAAATCTCAAAAGCCTTATAAATACTGCATATTTTCATTCCTGCTATACAATCTATACTTAACTATACTTTATATATACTCTTTCCAGACAGAGAAAAAAAAGAAGGATCTCATTTAT
This sequence comes from Pseudobutyrivibrio xylanivorans, assembly GCF_008935055.1. NCBI lineage: Bacteria > Bacillati > Bacillota > Clostridia > Lachnospirales > Lachnospiraceae > Pseudobutyrivibrio > Pseudobutyrivibrio xylanivorans. The sequence continues at coordinate 38,525 of NZ_CP043028.1, forward strand.
GATGAAATCCTTCAATAATTTAAAATTCAAAATCAACATCTGCTTTTCTTGCTTCTGTTAATGCATATCCATAAAACTGTGTTGGTGTCATAAGAAGTTCTCTTGAGTATTCCTTAACATCATTAAGGAGTACCTCTGGAAGATCTAAACCTATATGTGATGGTGATGATTGCTTAATTTTGTATGGTTCAAGCTCAGGTGTGTTATATTTGAAATTCTTTTTCTGAGCATTTACAAGGGCCTCAGCAACTATATTTGTTACCAACTGATACTGAGGAGTACCTGTTCTTAAAGCCTTGAACTTAATGTAATTTAAAATATCATGCTGGATACCAAGGTTTAATCTCTTAGTTTTTGTGTCCTCTCCTATTTCATATTTACTTATATCTACAGAAGATTTGCTTGTATGCTTTTTAGATGCAGCCTTAGGAGTCTTCTCTTCTTTTATTTCAGGCTTTGTTTCTGTTTTTTTAACAGGCGCTTTCTTTTCTGCTGGCTTCACAATTATATCTTCTGCAATAGTTGACACATCCTTCAACGCCACTGGTTTTACAGATTCTTCAGCCATTGGTGTATCTGATGGGATTCCGATATCAACTTTTTTAGGTTTAAAGCCTCCTCTGGCCTGACCGTTCTTTAAGCTGTCTAATTTTGCCATTATGCTTCACCCTCCATGATATAATCTGCTATTTCATAATAGTTTCTTGAAACACTGCTACTCTTGTGCTTTATAGTATTTGGTACCTGATATGTCTGAGCTTCTTTAATGGCCATTGACTGAGGTATATCAAAGATATGCACATTATATTCAAGGTTTTCGCCATCTTCGAGCTGGTTGATTTTTCCTTCAATATCCTCTAATGCCATCTCTTTAAGTGCTTTTCCGGATGTAGAACTTAAGATAACGCCCTTAATCTGACCACTTACCAGCTTATCTCTTGTATGCTGGAGCTTTACGATGTTATCAATGGATCTCTTTGCCTCGTCTCTGTCTACGTCTGAAATCATTGATGTGATATAGAACTCATCAGCAGCAATTAAAGCCATTTTCTTTACTATATCGTTCTGTGGACCATGGTCGATGAAGATGTAGTCATATTTGCCTGATTTAGCGATTTCATCGCATAAATCCTTAAGTAAATACTTATCTTCGTCTTCATCTTGGAAAAACTGTGATGCCTTCTCAAATCTAGCGTCTCCGCAGATGATGTCCATATTATCAAGCTCTATGATCGACTCTTCGATTGAGCCATTTCCTGTTAAAACCTCAAGAGATGTCTTAATTCCGTAGTTTTCACGCTCTTCTGGAGTAAGTCTTACGCCCAAGTACTTTGAAAGACCACTTGTCTGATCTACGTCAATACAAAGGACTTTCTTACCATATGTTGAGAGTGCACCGGCAATCTCGACAGTGTTAGTTGTTTTTGCTGCTCCACCCTTAGTTGTTGTTATACAAATTACTTTCATCAAAGTTTACCTCATATCCTTATTCTTTGCCATATGTTTATCATGTACAATATTAATTATATGATAGATATTAAATATATGTATTATATGGGAAATACAAATCATATATTTAATATGAATAATCTAATCAATATTAATAATATTGATTATATGAATATTATAAATGATATTGAAAATATATACAAGAAGAATCATATCATACATAAGAAAAATATTCAACATAACAGAAATAATAACATTATGAACTATATAAACAATATATATAATGTACATAACATACACAGTATTACAAATAATGAGAATATTAGGTATGTTATACATATGAAAAATATTAAAAATAATACAGATGTTATAAATAATATAAATGTATGAAATGTTAATAATGTTAAATAGCCTCGAAATTCGACAGATAGCGCAAAAGAAATCAAAAACGGACATTTGCATGCCAAAGAATAAAACTCTCGTTAATCAGGCGAATATGAGCCATAGAAACACGCTGGAACCAACAGAATCGATTCAGAGAAAATGAAAACCAATAATTACGACCAAAAAAATCAATTTTTACTTTTATTGTATAGTTTTACATATAAAAAATCAAAATTATAAACGTACATAATAAACTATTATGCTAATCATCATAATAGTTAAAATGCCAACCTTTAACGAAATACGTTTTAGGTTGGCAATCATAAATAATGTAGTTTTAATAAGTTGAAACATATGAAATAAGTATTAGTATTTCAATTCCAAAACGATTCATAAGAGATAAATTTTATGTTAAAACAAGAATAGGCATAAAGGCATTACCTTAAATGTGAATTTGCTATCCTTGTAAACATTCTATTTCTTTGATCTTCACAAGCAGTTTTAAGTGTTGGATAGAGAGAAACTATTTTATCAAAGATGGTTTGATTTAATTGAATATAGGCATCCTCCTTACCAATTTTACCTTCTAGTTTATGAAGATAATAATCGTAATCGGTGAGTTCATGACGTATAAAATTAACAGCCCATCGGTCTCGAGTTTTGTCATCGACATTTGAATAATCGTAGATGTTAAAGTCAAAATCACCTCTGTTGAAGGCTTTTTCTTCCATGTGAGCTAGACCACATTCACATGCTTCTTCGTAAATATCGTCTAATGGTATATTAGGAATCGTAATTGAATCGATGATTTCATTAACAGCAGCCTGTATTTCCTGTCTTTTTCGTTCTGCAACTTCTGTGGCTGTCTTTGAGCGCTTTAGATGTTTTGCATGCATATCCTTATATTCATCAGTTTCCATAGCTTTTAAAACATCTTCCTTATTAAACAACTGCATTGGTGCAGCACTGTGATAGCGAGGATTCGTCTTTAATATAGGTTCTGGTAATAAGGTATCAATCATCTTTTCATTGAATCCATATTCGGACTTTACGGTTGACTTTGTAATGAGCTCTGGCTCATCTGTTTTAATCTGTTTCTTGTTTGACATGATATACTCCTTTCTGTCAAAGCGATAAACACAATATGTATCATGTTTCCTTGTTACAACTACAGATAAAGTTTATCAGGCGTTGTTAAGATTGGCATTCAACGTATAGTTGAATAAAGAGAGTGTTGTAGATATAAATGGCCATAGGAAAGTGATAACAGAGGGTATACAAATATTGGAAATACATTGAGTAAGACAAGAATCTTATATATAATACTAGTTGGTAATTACATATATTAGCGGGGTGTTAGAAATGGTGTATGATGAATTAATACAGGCTGCAAAAGGGCTCTCTGAATATCATCAGTTGGAAGTGATAGATTTCATTAATTATCTCAAGACTAAAGAAAGAGAAGATTTCAAGCAATCTTTTTATTCACTACGAGAAGACGCAGCTAGCTTGCCAGATATGTCCTTAGATGACATTAATGCAGAAATAGCAGTTGTTAGGTCTGAACGTAAAGGGAAATAAATCTGATTTGATTTATATACAAAATAGGGATTTATATTCTTAAATTCATGTGGTATTATTACAAGTGTCCGGAGATAAAACCAGACAACCTTTTATTTTTTTTAAAATGAGCAGTATATGAGCATCATTTGGTTGAACATAGGAAGGATGCTCGCATTACCTGTATGGTTGAGCAACTAAATATTGATTGAAGATGAGAATGGAAGCTTTGCACGCTAGGAGTGTATGCTTTCATATTTTTTTACTCAATTGTCAAATAATATTTAGTAAGGAGGCATTAATCGATGCAGGAAAGACCAACTTTTAACATGGAAATAGTAGGAGAGAATTTAAGAAAAATCAGAAAGGCTAAAAACCTATCAGTTAAGGAAGTAACTGAATATTTAGGCTTTTCTAGCGTTCAGGCTATATATAAATATGAGTCTGGAACCGGATATCCTCAGGTAGAGTCTATGTTTGCTCTTATGTGCTTGTATGAAGCAAGCATAGAGGATTTAATAAACAAACATACTGATGACGAGATAATAGAAAAATTTTCAAAAGAAGGCTATAGGCCTTCTTTTTTTGCGCGATTATGCAAAGATGGATATAAAAATGGGATTTGCAATGTAAAGATGGATACAAAAACAGGATGAAACAATGTCAAGAGATTTTCTTGAAAAAAGAGAAAACCAAGTAATATAGCCGATTTAGAAACTTGAGAAGAAAAATCATAGTTTTATAGATCCCAATTTTGTAGCCAAGTAAAGCTTCTAATCCTATTTTTATACCCATCTTTTACTGATTTTGTATCCAACTTCTCCTATTTTTGTATCCATCTTCCAAATCCTAATTTTATACCCATCTTTTACTGATTTTGTATCCAACTTCTCCTGTTTTTGTATCCATCTTGTCCCAATTTTATATCCGAAATGAGTTTGTAAAGCCTTAATTTATAAGGACTCTGCTTTACTAATAATAAAATAATTGTTGTATTATTATTTATATATAAACAACAACATACTAGATAAAGACATACCTGTTGTTGTAATACAAATAGTAAAATAGATATATTTACAATTATAATAATCTGAATTATAATAATCTCAAATATAAAAACACAGGAGGAATATATGTCAGCATTTATAGATAGAATCGATGAGATGGCTTCTCTTGAAAATGAATATGCCAGAGATTCAGCATCCTTTGTTGTTATTTATGGAAGAAGAAGAGTTGGTAAAACTACTCTCATAAATCATTTTTGCGAAAATAAAAAAGCAATATATTTCTTAGCGACAGAAGAGAATGAGTCAGAGAATCGAAATGCTTTCAAGGAGCTTGTTGCAGAAACTTTTGATAATTCCTTACTAGCAAGTGCAATACTTGATTCCTGGACACCTATCTTCAAAATAATAGCTGATGAATCCAGAGGCGAGAGAATTGTACTTGTCATGGACGAGTTTCAGAATCTAGGTAAGGCTAATAAGGCGTTTCCATCTGTGATGCAGAAGATTTGGGATGAGATCTTATCGAAGTCAAATGTTATGCTGATTCTTTGCGGATCACTTATCAATATGATGACTTCACAGGTCCTTAACTATGATTCGCCTCTTTATGGACGTAGAACTGCACAGATAAAGCTAAAGCAGATTGATTTCTCATATTATCATGAGTTTGATGAAACATTGTCATTAGAGGAACAGATTGAACAATATGCTGTAACTGGAGGAGTTCCAAAGTATATTGAGCTTTTTGATAAAAAGAAAGATATCTATAAATCAATCAAGGAAAACATCTTGTCTACAAGTTCGTTTCTATATGCTGAGCCTGAGTTCTTGTTGCAAAAAGAGGTTTCTGAGATTGGGAGTTATTTCTCCATATTGAAGGCAATTGCTGCAGGTAACCATAAACTTAGCAAGATTGCAACTGCCCTGGGGGTATCTCAATCGAACTTAACGAATTATCTGAAGACGCTTATCGATTTAGATATTATTGAGAGGGAAGTCCCTGTTACAGAAGAGAATCCAGAGAAGAGCAAGATGGGCCTATACAGAATTAAGGATAATTTCATAGCTTTCTGGTTCAAATTTGTATATCCAAACCGAAGCATGCTTGAATCAGGACATCCTGAATACGTAGAAGATAAGATAAAAAACAACTTCATCGACAATCATGTTTCATATATCTATGAAGATGTTTGTCGTGGAGATATTTGGAAGCTATTATCTGAAGGTATAACATTCAATCGAGCTGGAAGATGGTGGTCAAAAGATGTTGAGATAGACATTGTTGCGTATGATTCTACAGGAGCAGATATTGTCTTTGGCGAATGCAAGTATTCTAAGAACAAGAAAGGACTTAGTGTCCTAAATGATCTCCAGGAAAAGGCGAAGACTGTTAACTGGAATAAAGATAATCGAAAAGAGTATTATGTTTTGTATTCAAAAAGCGGATTTACTGATGAATTGGTGGAATATGCTACAGAACATATAAATGTTTATTTGAAGCAATTATAAAGATAAAGGCGCTATATTATCACGATATAGTGCCTTTTTTTATGCCTTAGGATAAAAACTACAGTAATATTATAAAAGTTCTATTTTACATTTTTTCTGCTTAGAGGACTTTTTTGCTCTGTATTTACAATATCGTTTGAAGTCTATTACCTTTAGATCATCCTCGGTCAAACGTAAGTGATCCAGTATTATCTCTATAATCGCACTGTGAATTTCTTGAAGCATATCTATCATAATTATATGATTCCTTTCCAAAAGCTATATAAATATTATACATATTTTATTCATTCGTGGCATTCAACTCTTAGTTGAAAAAAGAATTTAGAAAAAAATTGAAAAAGTGATTAAAACAGACACTAGAAATTTCTAATACAGTGAAAAAAACCTATATCAGACTCAGAAAGACATTGAGAAAGGATGTAGGATTTTATGAACAAAGACTATAGAGAAGTGACAAAGACCTGTATCTATACAATTAAATATAGCCAGTATATTGCTGAGAATAGTAGGGATATAAATAGGATGCTTAAGGAGTGCATGAATATATCTATATTCAGAGAACAGCCAGACCCTGCCTTTAAAAATGGAGAATATCTAATGACTGCGGATTGCTCTGCTGGTAAGACATATGCTTTTGCTAAAGATATCTTCCTTAAGACTAGAAAGAATCATATAAATATTTTGGCATCACCAAACGTTTCTCAGGTCAGCCAGAATTCTAAAAAGTATGCGTTCAAGGCTGTAGCTGGTAAAAATGCGGTGATAAATAGAAACGTCGAGGATTACGTAGCGACAAACGTAATCTACGACAAGCTTCTTACTGAAATAAAGAAAATTGAAATGGAAAATGATCTTAAAGATGTGTTTCTTGTAATAGACGAGGCACATCTATTAGTTGATGCTATTGACTATCGTAAAGAAGCCATTAACGATGTTAAGCTTGCTTGTAGAAAGGTGGCTAATGCTGGAGGTCGAGTTGTTTATTTAACAGGCACGCCGATGAGTATCCTTCTAACTCCGCCTGATAATAACCCGCTTTGTAGTGAATACAAGGCTCATATTGTTTGCGAGAAGGTCGGTATTAATGGTAAGCCAGAAGTATATAGAAATTATAAATATTGCAATATCGTACCTTATAAGAATGTTCGTCATTTACCTTATGAGCTTGCAAGACTTGCAGATGAAGTGAAGGAAGGCGGCTATTTCTTGGTACATAACAATGACAAAGAATACAATCTGAGAGCGGTAAAGTTCTTAGAAGAACAGGGTATAAGCGCAGCTGCTATTTCTTCGGATGATATTAATTACAGTAAGGTGGATGAAATTTATTCTAATAGTGCGTACAACGACATTATCAGTGAAGGAAAGATTAATCTGGGGCCTATTGGATTAGGCTATCAGGTTATTTTTACAACATCGCTTCTTAACAATGGTACGTCAATTGATGAGCTTGTCTATCGTGATGAAGATCCGCTTATTGATTATCGTAATCACAACATGGTTAAGTGTATCTACGTTTGTAATAAGAAAGAAGAGTTCAATTTGAATAATATTGAGCAGTTCTTCTTACGTATTAGATTTAGTCACCATAGCAACATGATTGTTCTTCCAGAAAGCTTAGTTGACGAAAGGGAAGTGGAGTACAAGAATTATGAGGACTTCTTAAGGGCTTATATTTTTGGATCAGAAAACAACTACAGAAAGGCAAATACTGGTGTAAGTTTGTCCAACAGCATGACCAAAAGAGCGAATGAGGCATACTGTCAGTACATGCTATCTAATTGGAATCTATTAGAGAAGAAAGTCGCTCAGGAACTAGGAGTTGAAACTACAATAGCCAATGTAGTTGCAGATAGCACAGATATATATGCTTCAGGCAACTGGACCTATACCGAAGATGACATAAATCTAATATGTAATGCGATAGCATCCTCCATTAACAATAAAGAGACATTCTACAAATTTATAGCTTGGAATGTAGACATTAATGGAACGAATAATATTAGAGAGCAAATTAAAGCTGTTGACGCAGCCATAGCAAAACCAATAGCAAAGTTACTTCTCCTGTATCACATGAGTACAGGTTCTTTTGACATGTCTATATTTATAGATAATCTCAGAATGGCCTTTGAACTTGCGAATATGGAGTATAAGACTATAACTAAATACTTAAAAGACTTAGAAAAGTTCTATGAGAAGTTATTCTTTAGAATGGCCAAAACTAATCAAACTGTAGCTATGGCTATTAGAGATTATGTTGTTCTTAATGAAAACAGTTTTGGAAGGGCCGACATTCGTAAAACTATAAGCAAGGCTGTGTATGGAAGAGAAGATATAAAGGACCATACAGTTTCGAATAACGATTTAAAGCAATTACAAGAAGAGGCTGCTTATAGATATTACCAAGCTATATTTATGAGTAGATTGTTCAATAACTGGATTATGATGTTTGGAGCTACTCTTAAGCAGAGTGGACGTATGATTTCATGGAAGCGCTTATGTTCTATTGGTGAGAGCTTTACGGGAGAAATGATTTCAGAGCTTACAAACTATATTCGTGTATTTAATGACTGTAGCGAAGATAGCCCTTATAGAATCTGCCAGATGGCAGCAATTCTGAAGAGTAAAGAGTTTGCCGAGTTGTTTGGTGCTCAGTATATAGATGGTAACTATAATTGGAAGAATGTACTTATTGATTATAATAAGTGCTCTATTGCTATACCTAAATTAAGGGAGGCAATGAAAATTTATCATCACTATGATATTAAAAAGTCTGATGATTACATCAGACGAATGATTCTGAAGTTGTATGGTTACATGTTTACTTATAAGGAAAAGCAGGTTCAGGTAACAATCAAATGCAATAATGGTAAATGTGAAAGCTATACTAAGGATTCAACAGCTATCTATATATATGGTGAGAGAAAGAGCATTCAGTCACTAGATCCTATAATGCTTACATTCTTCAATGCTGCTAACTACAAAAAGAAACAGGGGTATGAGAGTATTCCAATGGATCTTAGGGAAGATGCTGTTGAGCTTGAGAGACGTATTGACGTTAATAAATATATAGTAGAGGAACCTTCTGGGAAAAGATATTATGATTTAGAGAAATTATCAGCTAATTGTGAATTCCTCAATCTTAGTGAGTATTACACGGTATATGTGGCTAAATTACGAGATTTAGGTGGTAAGCCAGTATACAAATGTGTTGGTGTAGCCTCAACAGATATTAATGGCGTTTTGATTCATAACAAAATCACACTGTTAGATGATTTCTATAAAGCATTTAAGCACGAAGATGATATATTTAGATACAAGGAGATGAATAATCTTATTGTACCAGTAGAATCTGAACTAATCTTCAGAAAGGGTAATGAGCTTGTTGTTAACACTAAAGGTGTTAAAGAAGAGCTTCTCAGGTTGAACCTAATCTAGATTATACCTAGAAGAAATCCTCAATATAAATTAATACGGTCGTAGTGGACGTTGTACAGATGGTCTCTGGATTAAAAATCCATAGGCCTATTTATCGTGTGTTTAACATAATAGATTGAGTCAAGATACTGTAGGTTATAAGGTTTATAAGGAGGATAGACAGTCTGAAGTCGAGAATAAGCCTTCTTATGTCGTATAAGTAAGGTAAATCTAATATATTATTATATCTATATACAGTAGACGATTAGTTGAGATATCTAGGATTTATTGGCATTATTGGCCATAAAAAGATATTAAGTGTTCATATAGCATAAACCCAAATACGAAGCACACATCATTATGATTAGATAGACATACTGCTACCTAAATGCTCATATTTAAGGTTGCGCTTATCATAAAAGCTTCTATTTATCCAGAAATGTAATCAGTAATATCAGCCATATAATGCTATAATATTGTTGTTACTATAGATGTTGAGGATAATGGAAGGTTGTATGATGAGAAGAGAACAGGTCGGTTTTAATAAGTTAACTGAAACGATTGGAAAAGACTTTTGCTTACAATACAAAGATGTATCTTGCTTCAGCACTGAAGAGGTTCCGGAGGGGTTATATTGCTTTTTAGGTTTCGATCTACATGCTAATGAGCGTACATTAACACTTTCAAGCAATTTAGATGAATGGGATGTCTATGCTACTTGCATAGTCTTCGATGATAATACAGTAGAGTTAAGAGAATGCAAGCTTCCATCAAATATTCACTGGATAGCTTTGAATCCTAGTGATCAACCAACTAAGGAGCAAGCGACAGAGATAGAAGAAGCTTCCAGGAGGCCTATACAATATACGGAGGACGCACCTGAACTTACAGATGAAGAGTTATCAGAATTTAGACCGGTAAAACCACACCGATAGAGTAAGGTAGCTAGGACTATTTGAATAATAAAAGAAGACACCGTAATGATACTACGGTGTCTTTGTTACATTATGCTTCACGTATATCCAGCTCATCCTGTTGAGCTAAAAGCTCTTTATACTCAGTAAGAAGATTATAGAAGGTGGCCTTTTTCAGGCCACTTTTTTCTATGAATTCTTTAGAAGATATCTCTTTGCTAACCCACTGATCGTATAAGTCTTCCCAATTATCAGGATACTCGATAGCTTTTCGACCTGCGTTATTACGGCTTGGCTTTAACGATATATTATTTACCGCCACAAGGGACTGCCTAATAGTGGCAAGCACAGCTCGATTAACATCTTTTGATAAGCCATATTGGTAGGTTGATGGCATATCACAAATGATTAGGAGCTTCTTATTACTAATAAACCAATCGAGTTGGTTAACAATATCAGTATCATTGAGGCCTAGGGCTTTTACTGATGTGACAGCAATAGCATCTTCACTACCGCAATTATTTTTTAGTATTTCAAAGTTCCTGAAGCTACGTCTATTTTCGATCGTATGAGTAGTCATTATTCCAGGAGAGAATGGTGCCGAGAGACTCTTTGTTCCATCTAAAAGAGGATTTTTGGGAATTGATTCCATCATTTGAAGAAAGCCTACCGGTTCCAAAAAAGTTGTTAGATCTTCAGTTGAGTCAGCATATTGATGTATAAACATATTATCTCCTGAATATATTGAATCCGCCTAGTTTATAACCGAGACGTTTTTCAAGTTCTTTTCTATCGAGCATTATTTTACTACAATCGCGAGTAAATTGGTATTGAGCTCTCATTTCAGGTGGGAGAGTGTTCTTCCAGTTCTCACATTTCTTTTGACTATTCTTGTCAGTACCTAATTCGATAGTGACAATTTCCTTATCAATAGTGAATACGCGGCGTTCTCTCTTATATAACTTATCAATCTCATCAATAGAATTATCAGAGATGAAATTAGCATTTACTGAGTAATCGTCATTCCAGGTTAAGTGCTTAAAATATGATGGAGGTGTGAACCCGTAATCTTCTAGTATTTGAACAAGATTATCTGATGAAAGCTTCATTAAATCTGGATAATATGTGTCTGGAATATCATCGCTACAAATAATGTAATTAAGTTCATTGCAAACATCATCTAGCATTCTACGAAGGTATTCACGATAGAAACCTGTTCCGAGACGACGGATTATAGCCTCTCCCTTACCCTTTGCTGCACTTAAATCAGTATCGCTAGGAAGACCGCCTTCGAATCGTAAGAATACCATTCGCTTTCGAAGAATCTCATCTGGTTCAGTAACATCGTTGCTGGCAAAGAGAATCATAGGCTGTTCTTCTAATTGGTGCTCCTCGCATCGCTCAGGGAATTTAATGAGGTCTTTGATTCTTGATAAGAAACTATTATCTAACTCATCAACAAAGAAAGGGACACATTTGCAGCCAATTTGAACATCGCGGATATCATCCTTTTTAGTGTTGGCTTTATTAGTAACTGGTAAATCACGTCCAGTCATCATCTTTAGAGCAGCACGCACGGACAGTGTCTTTCCACTATCAGCTTCACTTGAAGCAGCTAGAAGGAATAGTGGGAGACTAGAGGTGCCTATGCCACGTATCTTAGCTGCACAACGTAATTTCGCATTGAAAGGAGAGCAGAAGATAGCATTAAGCATTTTAAAGTGTGTTTCCTTGAGGCGTTCGCTATCTCCAACGAAATCATCAAAGTTTGAAAACATACCAAGAAGCTCTTCTATATCCTCTGTGATTTCTTGCTTAGAAGGTTTTAAATCAAGCTGTTTACCATTAATAGCGGCAGTTCTATCTCCATAGTCAAATTCAAGAGTAGGATATGGTTCAGTAATATTGTTTACCTTAACTTTTTTTTGCAGATGTTTCTTATTATTATGTTCGATTTTTTCAATTGCTTTAGGTATTAACTCAAATATGCCGTTCTTGCCTTTTGTATTTAGGCCATCAATGAGAGCTTTATAGTCCTCTTTGATTCTTTCATGATCAATGGCATATTTGATATTATCGTAAGAAACCACGTCTTCTGGCTGCTGAAGGACAATTGTTTGACCAGTTTCCTTTACACCTTTTAGAATCACATTTCCTTCTACTAAGTCATCTGCCTTTTTAGATGAAACAACCGAATAAGGTATTTCCTGTGAGTTAATCCAAGCAGTTTCAAAGTCTTTTTCAAATTCCTCGTAACAGTATAGTGAGTCATCAAAAGTATAGAACTCCATGTGATCGTTGTTCCAAGCACGATTAGTCATGTTGGCAGAAGCAGTAATAACACGGGTTCTACCGTCATCAGCTTTTAGTAAGTATATTTTTCGATGATCCAAAACGAAAGTAGGAGTGTGGAATTCTATATCCCCAGCTTCAAGCATTGCTGCTAGTCGTTTATGCGATTTAATTACTTGTCCTGCTTCGTATGCATTGGTAAATACTTCAGCCAAGAAATTATTAAGCTTATTGTCTTTTTGTACCAAGAAATCGGCGCCTAGTAAAATCTCGGCGTAATCAAAGTTTTCCATAATAGAATCTATGAATCCAATGTCATAGGAGAAGGTGATTGCCTTCATTGAATTAAATCCAATGAAAAGGTCTTCTAGTGAATGAAACTCTACTGATTGTAATTCTGATTTAAAGCATTTGAGTTTTTCGTTAGGAGATGAGTCTATAGCCCCATCAATTACCTTAAAACTATTGTTGTCACCATCAAATAATGATAACTGTCCGTCCATGTTGTTAACCTCCGTGTCTAATAATATGCATTAATTTATGGACATCATAATATATGTCTAAATATATGTCAATATTAATAGACTGGATTTTATAGGGGTGTATAGGTTGTTACACTATCAGGATTTGGTGACTCGAAGTAATTAGTTTAAGGAATATTTATAACGATGATGATTTCGGGGAGTTCCAGATGGAAGAAATCCCGCTTCAGAATGATTGGAGATAATAAAAGTATTTAAGTTGAATATCGTTCCTTTTAGACCACCCTAATTTCAATTGAGAGAAGGGTGGATTTTCTTATAAAAATATTAATACACAAGACAACTTTGGCGGCAATATAAAATGTGAATATGTGTATAGGAATAATGATTTACATTGCCAATTATGATATAATTATTCCGTGTCATAAGTAGATTAAGATCAATGGAGACTAGCTATGAATTATATGGATGTTGCAAGTGCTGCGGAAAAGTGGAACATATCTGAGAGAAGTGTAAGAAATTATTGCAGCGAAGGACGAATTTTGGGGGCTGTGATGAAAAATGGCTCATGGTCCATTCCTTCAGATACAGAAAAACCTGCAAGGAAGCAGAGAGCAGGAAAACTGCCAAATGATATTCTTAAACGACTCAAGATGGAAAAAGATGCTGGAATGAATGGAGGAATTTATCACAAAGTTCAAATCGAGCTTACTTATAATTCCAATCATATTGAGGGAAGTCGTCTTACACATGACGAGACAAGATATATTTACGAAACAAACACTATTGGTGTAGAAAATGATACTATTAATGTTGATGATATTGTGGAGACTGTTAATCATTTTCGCTGCGTTGATCTTGTTATAGACCATGCAAATTATGCTTTGAGTGAAAGTTTTATTAAGCAGCTTCATTTTGTATTAAAATCAGGTACCTCTGACAGTAGAAAACCATGGTTTGCTGTAGGAGATTATAAAAGGCTTGCCAATGAAGTTGGCGGATTAGAGACGACAGCACCAGAAGAAGTGGCGATTTCCATGAAAGAACTTATCCGTGAATATAATAAAGATAAAGTTAAAAGCATAGATGACATAATAGAATTTCATTATAAATTTGAGAAAATACATCCTTTTCAAGATGGCAATGGTCGAATTGGAAGACTTATAATGTTTAAGGAATGTCTAAGAAATGGAATTACGCCTTTTATAATAGAAGATGATATAAAGGAGTTTTATTATAGAGGGCTGAAGGAATGGAAAAACGAAAAAGGTTATCTTAAAGATACAATTCTCTTTTGTCAGGATCATTTCAAAGCATATATGAATTATTTCAGCTTGAAATATAGCGATTAATGAGGGTTTAACTGTATGTATTAATTCGTTAAGTAGCCTGACGGAAACAAAGATTTGGCTGGAGCTTTTATGAAGTAAATATTATTCCTTAAGATTAAAGCGTCTTCCTACATGGGAGGCGTTTTTTCTCGCACTACTGTATAATTGGTCAACTAATGGCACGAATGGGATTTGCAGCGGTACTATATCCGTACTAAACTGTTTCAGATAAAAAGAGGTAGAAGAGAGAATAACACCTATGATTAAACAAGTAATAGTAATGAATCTTCAGGATAAATGTTTTGGACCTAACTTGGAGACCATTAAGAGTAATATGAAAACAAGACTAGAATCCCTAAACGGACAAATTGATGGGATGAAGAGCATAGAGGTAAAAGCAGATTACCTTACAACATCAAATGCAGATGTGTTTGTAGAGATTTTCTTTGAAAATGAGGATGCACTTAAGAACTTCAAGGTAAATGAAGACTATAATGCGGTCACAAAAGATGTTGTAGTTCCTTTTGTTGATAGAAGAACTCATGTAGAGTTTGAGCTGTAATTGAGTTCCAGACAAGTGATTTATATAAAGATGTTTTAGTGCTGGTTTTACCGCGGAGATGTTTGAAGAAGCGATGGAACTGGCATTTTATTATAGGAAAAGGAAAGATTTAGTTGTGATTGACGATAATATAGTTTTTATGTTGCTGGCAGCTATGTGTCTAGCTGCATTTTGCTATGGTTCAGCAGTAGAATTTGCAAAAGGTTTAGCTGCATTACGAGAATGTAATGTAAAAGTAGAAGCGGTTCTAAGATACATAGATAAAGTGGATAGTCCAAATGATCGTTATAAACATTATATGTATTATCCTGTTTTTACTTATGAATATGAAGGAATCAATTATACGTCTAGCTCTCAAAGAAGATTGTATTTTCTTGAGAAAAGAAGATATTTTAATCATGAAAGTGAGCGTTTTATGATTAAAATTAATGGAGAAAATCCTAGACAATGTATCCAAGGAAGTATTCTTGAACCTACCGGCTATTTTCTTATATCTATGGCATTTTTTACCTGGTTCTTTAAGAGGGGGAAACTTTTATAAAATGCGTTAAAATCGGGGTATTCCCCCAGAAACGATTAAATGATTGCAATTGTGTGTGTAATTGTGGAACTTAAATGAATAGACCTACATTACAACTAGTGAAGAAGTCAACTAGACTTGTTGAACCTATTAGAAGTGTAAAAGTCTAGATAAATTCTTCATTTAATAATTAGAATATTACTGCGATGAACACTATCAGTGGATGTCTGATTTTGCGGATGAGATTATGGGATATAGCAGTTCTGATTATTTTTCAGGTAGTTACTCTAGTAGTTCTTCTAGCGGCTCTCATTCATGTGGAATATGTGATGGCGCAGCTAGTTATGAAGATCCATATAATCCTGGCACTTGGTATTGCAGCAAGCACTGTAAGACGAGCCTATTTTTTCTTAAAAGAACAGGTTCTAATTGCTCCTTTTATATCACCACCATCTTGAAAGTATCTTAAAAGTATTTCGGCGCAGGCGTGACTATCGCTATCTGCCTGATGGTGGTCTAGGGCTATTCCATAATAGCAGCATAAATCATTAAGTTTATGGCTGATGTTAGGAAGTAATTGTCTTCCCATTAGGACAGTACAGACATACCTAGCATATGGCTTCCATTCGATACAGTAATCATTTAGGCATTTCTTTAAAACATTCATATCAAAAGATGCATTGTGAGCCACAAGCATTCCACTGCTCATAATAGGTTCAATTTGTTCCCATAGTTCTGGAAAGGTTGGAGCATTAGCAACTTTTTCTTCGTTAATTCCTGTAAGCTTAACATTAAAATAGTCAAAATGAGTCTCTGGATTTACTAACGAGTAGAACTCGTCGATGATTTTGTCATCCTCGATAACGCTGATTCCGATAGCACTCATACGATTGTTATATCTATTTGGAGTTTCCACGTCAAAAACAATAAATCTAGACATCGATAAAACCTTTCTGTACCTTAAACTATTAATCTATTCCAAGTAGCCAAATATGGCCTTCTGGTTGAAAGTAGAGCCTCACAATACTGAGTTTATCTTGTACATTGACTTGGCATTCAAAAACAATGGTTGTGCTTATGACTAAGATGTCATCTACACTTTTATATGGGCTTTTATGTCTTATTCGTTTGTAACCTTTTATAGAGTAGGCTTCAGGTTTTCCATCTTCATTTATTAGCTGAAATCGCAGGGGTATGATTTCACCATCGTACTTGAATTGAGCTATAACATCTACTTCTTGTATTACTTTTCCCATAAATATGTTTTTATCTTTCTGCTTTTTCTGTAACCATATCAAGTAAGGCATATGATATCAATTCTTTGGGATTTTTTGAAGGATTAATCCAGTCTTCAATTTTATCTTTCGGTATCATCATAGGCATCCGGTCATGAATTTTACTAAGCTCTATGGTAGGTTCTTTTGTAAGAATTACAAATACAGGATAGCCTTCTTCGATACGATATAGGCCACAGAGCCAGGTTACAGTGCAACCAGCTGGCTGAATGGCATATTTATCTCCTGTTTTTACTTTTCCATCAGGACTTTTAAAGTGCTCCCATTCATAGTAATAAGCAGCTGGAATAATACATCTATGAGATTGAAATGCATCCTTAAATGTAGGCTTTTCACCAGCAGTTTCAAGTCTGGCATTGAACAAAGATCTTTTATTATCCCTGGCAGTGAATCCCCATTGCATTGGAAATACACATTTTTCTCCTTTGGAATTAGGAGCTATTACTGGAACAATATCTGTAGGGCGGACTTCGCCATCAGTGACAAGTGGTCTTGCATGAGTGTCTACAAATTTAGTAGTGAGACGTGAGTTCTTTGCAATATCTATGATTTCTTTCAATTCAGGTTGAGTTATATCAAGTGCATATCTAGTACACATGGTGAATCTCCTATGGATATTCTTCTGCAGGTACATGTTCTAAGTCAGAGTAATTTGCTTCAAAAGATTGCTCTGTACTTGCGATTTCTTCATTAAATCCTTTTAGTGCATCGAAGGGGCTGAATATTTTGGCGCGTCTGGATAAATCCATAGCCGGATGTTTGATTGAAAAATCATCAAAAGGAAAGTGCTTTGGTTTGCCTCTTTCATACACTTTTTTGTATCTATCTGTAATCATATCATTTCCTCTGTTGTATTAACAGAAATAGGATGTCGTGCTATCGTTTGTGACCACCTATCTGTTGATTTCTTTCTCTTGTAGTGGCTCCTTCTAAAAGGTTAATGCCTTTTAATATCGCATTTGCTCCATACCTAGTTCTTACTTCTAAAAGAGCTGAATGAATGAGCTGTTCTTTGTTAAGCGCATCATAGTCAGTGAATAGATCCATTTGAAAGTAGCCACCATTGTTTTGAACATTACAAGCACAAATGCCAAGTCGGCGGAATAGTATTCTATGGTCAGTTTTCTTTATCACATCATTCATGATTGCTTCAATTACAAGCTTAGAAGTGTTTGTCGCATTACGAAGGTTTACTGTGCCATTAGAATGTGCTGGATGGAGTCTACCATACCAATCTATAGCTAGTGGCCCATCGTAGTGAGGGCAGTATTCAAGACTTTTGTAGTCGTAGCTTACCCACCAGGTAAACTTTGACGATACCAGATTCTTCTTGTACATGTCACAACAGAGGATATCAATCATCTCTTTTAGGACAATACATGCTTCTTCGTACTTATATGGTCTAGGCAATACTTGTCCATTGGAAAGAGAGTGGTTATCGGATTTGTAGTTTTTAATATCATGCATTGTAACAGGTTCGATTCCCCAGGCATGATCTATTAGTATCTCTGCATCGATGCCAAAGGTTTTATAAAACCACTCCTCATCTAGTTGAGAACGTTCTGCAACATCGCCCATGGTGAACATCATATTTCGTTCGAGACGACGAGCTTTACCATTTCCTATCTGCCAAAAGTCTGTGAGAGGCTTATGTGGCCATAATAAAGATTTATATGAATCTTCAGTAAGAGCAGCTATGCGGACGCCATCTTTATCGGCAGGAGCCTTCTTAGCAACAATATCCATAGCTACTTTTGCAAGATATAGATTAGTTCCAATTCCAACTGTGGCTGTAATGCCAGTTTGCTTGAGTACATCTCTAATCATTGTCATAGCCATGATGTGAGCCGGGCTTTGGCCAGATTTTATAGATGCGGGTTCATATAGATGTAAGTATGGTGTGCAATCAATGAAACTCTCATCGATGCTGTAAACATGGATGTCTTCTGGGGCTACATATTTAAGAAAAATACCGTAAATCTTGGCTGATACTTTTTCATATTCAAGCATACGAGGGACTGCAGTAATATAAAGAACCTTAGTATGGTGGATTCGCTCGTACTTCTCTATGGCCTGTTTTGCCTCAAATAGTCTAGGTCTACTTGGAACGCCTATAGCTTTAAGGGCAGGAGAGACTGCCAAGCAGATGGTTTGGTCGGTTCTACTTCCATCAGCGACTAGAAGGTTAGCTTTAAGTGGATCAAGACCTCTGGCAACGCATTCTACAGATGCATAGAATGACTTCATATCTATAGCTATGTAGCATTTGGGGATTAGTAAATGCTTAGACATATCCAGTTGTCTTACCTCCTTGATAAACCACGAACATACTTTCCGAAAATATGTTTGTTTTTTGTAAGTAGATAATACACCCTAACACGTTTTTTTGTAAACCCGAACAAATTATAAAATTTATTTAGTGCCAATATGGTTGGTGTTGATGGTGTTGATGGTAGATGCTGTGTCGCTCGAAGCGTCTTGGATGCAAAGAAGAAGTGATATGAGGTAAGGCTATATTTAGATGCTGTTGCTGCCACTAATGACAATTTCTATATAAAAGAGCTTCCTGAGATGCAGGAAGCTGGAATAGTAATAGTATCCGATTAAGTGCCATTTATAGAGAGTCAGAATTATATGTTGTCTCTGCGGTTTTGCAGGGATTATTTGGCTTAGAAAACCATAAACTCAAAATCATCCTGTAGCATTTCAATAGCGCAATCGCAACATAGAATAGATGCATCCCAAAAATCTCTGAGCTCATAGCCGGTCGGCAAAGTAGGTAGTTTACTAAATTTCGTAGTATCTAACATTAAATCAAATTTTTTACCGCAAGACTCGCATTTCTCATAATAAATATCTTGTTCATATCTGTTTATTCCCTCTATGGCACATCTACCACATAGACATTTTGATAGATTACTATATATAAGTGACTCTGAAATAAATTCTAATTCAAAATCATTTCGTGCTGTATTAATAGAAAAGTCTTTACTACAAAAATCGCATTTACTCATCTCTTCCTCAAAACAATAAGCTTGTATCTATTGGTGTTGTTGGTTTCTTTAGGTTAAAGAGTACTATAGTCTATGTACAAAATAATGCACATGCTCTTTGCTAAAATTTTCATACAAAGTAGGTTAAGTAGTTAGTTTTTCTTAATCGGAGGTATGAGTTTTATGCTTTGTTACACTGTAAAATTTGGATTAACACCAATTCCCGAAGAGTTAGAAAAGGATGATGATCGAAAGTCTAGTAGAAATACGTCGGATAGAATCATAAAAAAAATTAATCAATGCATAAATGGGCTTGCGTTGAACGGAGAATACTATTGCTTCGCATATCGAAGTAATGATGAGTTTGTTGATATAGCAATATCCTTATGGCCAGACAAAGTTTCTCTTGGGGATGTTAATAAGAAAATTCAAAAAGCTCCAAATAAAACTAGGGGATATGTATTTGGCAATGTAGAGTCTGAACAGGAAATTACTGCAAAATATTTCGTTCATATACAAGAAGAGGCTGATAATAGGGGCTATTTTGATCATGGAATAAGACGTTCGGAATATGATTTGCAGCTTGATTATTTCGATAATTCCTACTTTAAGATAAATGAATATATTGCAAACTCAGAAAATGTTTCAAAGAAGAAGGCTATAGAAGAAGCCAAAAGTATAATGGCAGATAAGACCTTATTAGATGAGATAGAACGCATTTATTCTGATGAAAATGCGCTTAAGTTCTATGGTCATCCAGTTCATTATAAAATTCAGGCTGGAGATCAGGAGACGGCGCTTGTTATCATCGATTTAATGGTCAGAATGCTTCATACAAGACATAGAACTTTAGGCGTTAGAATGAATGTTATTAGTGACTTAAGTGATAGAGCCTTTGACGAAACGGACCTGAAGAAGGTGTTTAGGCAATCTGGTGGGGGTATTCTAGTTATTGATGCTCGTGGAGAAGGTTCTTTTGTTGGTAATTTTGCAAATAGTTATAAGAGGCTTGTGAAGTTCCTAGGAGAATTGACTGCACAGTACCATAAGAATACGTTGTTTTTCTTTTTAGAGGACATTGAAAATCCAGGTTTTTCAAGGGAATTATTAGCTAGGGTGTCAGAGGATATAGATATTATAAGCATCTCTGAGGGGTCAGGCTCCCGCGAAGAAGCAATTTCGTATTTTAAATTACTATCACAGAAAACTGAGTTTGCAGAATTAGTTGATGATTCGATAGAAGAATATCTTTCTAGTAGTAAGAAGGTTTTTAAGTGTTTTGACGTGCAAAAATCATACAACAAATGGGCTAAGGAGATATTGAAGTCTAAAGTTTATAGTTCTTACAGCACTTGTAAAATGACTAAGGTGGTTGAAAAGAAGAAGGGAACTGCCTATGAAGAACTACAGAATATGATAGGTTTATCCGAAGTGAAGAGCTTGATTGACAGTATTATAGCGGCTTATAAGGTACAGACGTACCGAGAAAAATATGGACTTGGAAAGACTAATATGGCTAAACATATGGTATTTACAGGAAATCCTGGATGTGCAAAGACTACGGTTGCAAGGTTGCTGACTGATGTTTTGACAGAAGAAGGGGTTCTTAAGTCTGGTGCATACGTCGAATGTGGACGAAGTGATTTGGTTGGACAGTATGTTGGTTGGACCGCGCCTGCAGTTGTAGACAAGTTTAAGGAAGCAGCTGGTGGAGTTTTATTCATTGATGAAGCTTATTCGTTAGTAGAAAAAGATGGATTATATGGTGACGAAGCTATTAATACTATTGTTCAAGAGATGGAGAATCATCGAGCTGATGTGATTGTTATATTTGCTGGCTATCCAGATAAGATGAAACAATTTCTTGATAAAAATGAGGGTTTGAGAAGCAGAATAGCATTTCATTTGGACTTCCCTGATTATAAACCAGAGGAACTCCTAGATATAATGAGGCTCATGCTTAAGGAGAGAGGCTTAAAGGCTGATAAAGAAGCTGAACAGAAATGCCTAGGAATCTTTGAACAGGCTTATCAAATTGAAGAGTATGGCAACGGAAGGTTTGTAAGGAATCTTGTGGAACGAGCTGTTCTGAAACAGGCTCAACGCTTGATGAAACGTAAGAATGCTACTCCAACTAGGGGGCAAATAGTGAAACTAGTTGCCGACGATTTTGATGAAACCATAATAGAAAGCTTAGATAAGAAGCAAGGTGAGATTATTGGATTTGCGGTGTGATATGCAAAATAATGTACATAGAATAGTCACAGCTAGTGTTCATAATATGTACTATATGGGGAATTGATGCATGTACGAATTATTCATAATTAGGTATAGGTAGGAGAGCAGCTATGGATACATTTACTAATTTGCTTAAAAAGGCTAGTAAATATGTTACAGAGTACCAATCTGTTAACGAGCTAAGGAAAAATGATTTTAATATCTTTAGAATCGAACGGATAGATAATAAAGAAGTCCTAATGTGCCGCTTTCTTCGAGAGTTGTTAGATCCAAAAGGAAGTCATGGGCATGGGGATACTTTTTTAAAGCTGTTTGTTGAAAATGTACTTAACTATTCGGGGATTGGTGATTCTGATTATAGTAATGCAAGTGTTGTTGCAGAATATCCTATCGATGGATTAAGAAGAATTGACCTATGCATAATAGTAGGAAGAAAATTTATTCCAATTGAGGTAAAGATATATGCAGATGATCAAGATAATCAATGTAGGGATTATTATGTGTATGCCAAAGATAAGGATGAAGACACTAGAATTTTTTACTTAACAATTGATGGTCATGAGCCGAGTGAAAGTAGTAAGGGCGAACTGAGGCCTAATGAACAATTATGTTGTATATCCTTTGAAAGTGATATTTCAAATTGGTTAAAATCATGCATAGATTTAACAGAAAACGCTGATGTTAAAAGTATAGTAAGACAGTATTTGGATGTGATTCAAGGTTGGTCTAAGCGAGAAGGTACTTGGAATAAAATGAGTGAGAAAGAACAAAAGGATTTAGTTAAAGAAATTTCAAAATCTTCAGATTTATTTAATGCTGCATCGACAATAGAACAAGCTATAAAATACGTAAAAATAGAGAAGATGAAAGAAGTTTTTCGGGCTATAGAAAAACATATGGAACGATATAATGATATGGGACTTAAGCTTGTGGCATTATATGAGGACCAAACAAATGAATTCTATGAGAATAACCGGAGGTCTTGGCCAAGTCTTAACTACATTATTCCATTATCTAAGTGGGGGATAGATAAAAACATTTCATTCAGAATTGAAATTGAATGGAAGATATATATGGGACTTACGCCTTGGTCTGGATGCAATAATTGGGATGTTCATAAAGAAGATATTATTCAAAGAATAATTGACGACAACGATTTAAGTTTGGCAGGAGCTCACGAAAAAGAAAATGGTAACTGGTATTGGTGGAAATACTTAAACGAAGAAACCGCTGTTAATTTTAGATACACCAACAATGATGAATATTATTCTTTGTATGATGAAGAAGATTTCACAAAGTATATTGAGGGTATATGTTCTGATATAGATAGTTATTTCAGAAAACTAAAACATATATTGGAGAGGTAGAGGTTATGTACACTACAGCAAACAAGAAAATGCTCAATATGCTTATATTAGAAATCCTAAAGCAGTATACGGATGAGAATCATGGACTTACGCAGCAAGAGATATTGAAGTTGCTTGAGCAAAACTATGATGTTCAGTGCGATCGTCGTTCCGTTAAGGCAAATGTGTTATCTCTGAAAGAAATGGGATATGACATATCTATGGAAAACGGGTATCGGCTTGTCTCTCGAGAATTTGATGATGCTGAACTAAGGATTCTTATAGATAGTGTTCTGTTTTCTAAGTCGATTTCTACTAAGCAAGCAAAAAATCTGATAGGTAAACTTAGAGGGATGTCCAGCAAATACTTTAATGCTAAGGTGACACATGTAAGTAATTTACCTGAATTGCAGCATACAGACAATAAACAGGCAGTGTATGCTCTCGATGTAATCAACGATGCTATATCTGCCAAGCGTCAAATATCTTTTATTTATAATGTTTATGGAACAGATTTTAAGCTTCATCCTAAACGAAAAGAGCCCTATATTGTAAATCCTTATCAAATGATTGCTAATAATGGAAAGTTTTATCTAGTTGCCAACGTGGATAAGCATGATAACGTGATTCACTTTAGAGTAGACAAGATTACAGACGTGAAGATGCTTGATTCTAAAGTGAAGCCTATGAAAATGGTACATGGACTTGAGAATGGATTTAATCTTCCTAAGCACATGGCTGAACATACATATATGTTTAGCGGTGATTCAGCTTATGTGAAGATGTCCGTTGAGAAGTTTTTGATGTCTGATTTAGTGGACTGGTTTGGTAAAGATTTTCAGATACTAAAAGAGGAAGAAAATACCCTTGAAATAAGAGTTTATACAAATGAAAGGGCAATAAGATTTTGGGCACTGCAGTATGGCCCTTATGTAGAAGTTTTGGAGCCTCAAGCACTAAGAAGGCAACTGAAGGATGATGTTAAAGTGATGGTAAATAAATATATGGATTAGTAATGTGCAAAAAAATGTACATAGTCTTTGCTACTATTAAGACAGTGGAGGTAAAGTACATGGTTTTTGCAGTAGATTTTGATGGGACATTAAGTTTTGGCAAGTGGCCCGAGTGTGGTCCAGCTAATGAAGGATTAATAGACTTTCTTAATAAAAGACGACAGCTTGGCGATAAGATTATTCTTTGGACTTGTAGAGAGGGTGCAAATTTAGACCTAGCTGTAGAGTGGTGTCAAAATAAAGGACTGAATTTTGATGCAGTAAATGATAATTTGCCGGATGTTATTGAAAAATACGGTGGTAATAGTAGGAAAGTAAGTTGCGATTTTTATATAGACGATAGGGCGGTATCAAGTTGTGTCTATAAATTGTTGGAGGCGTAAATTATGGGAAAGAAAGCATTTGATAAACGAGTCCGTGAAGCAATGGGAAATCAAATCCCTAATTATTTAACAGGTGGAAAGTGGAAAGGAATAGCATATTCCCACATTTATCTAAAAATCGAAGATAATTTTATTGACGGCAAGGAACCCATTAAGTGTGATTTAAAAGGAAATCTTTCTGGTTCTGATATGAAGGGAAAGTACCATGTTGGAGCTAATCATGTTAATTCTTCTCAAATAATGTGCATGAATTTTTTCAAAAAATTCTTTGAAAAGACTGAATGGGAAGAATATTTACTTACTGCACTTAGAAAGATTGGGGTTCAAATGGGGAGTAATCAAATAGAAAATGCTACCTTTGAATTTGAACCTTGTCATAAGGAAGGGACTAATTTTGATTTCTATATGGAAATGGAAGATGGTTCACATATATCATTTGAAATAAAGTTTACAGAGCCCGATTTTGGTGGACTTAACCCAGATAAAAATGATCCTACCAAATATGATAGAAAATGGAAGGAAATCTATAGTTCTTTGGTTGATGAGTGCCCTTTCCTTAATTGTAGTAAAGATGAATTTTATGGCAATCCTAGAAAAAAATATTATCAGATAAATAGAAATATCTGTTATGCACGCAAAGGCGATGTAGTTTTGTTTCTTACACCTAAAGCGAATAATGCATGCGGTATAGATCGAGGAAGGAATTATATTGATTCAATAACGGAGAAGTATCCAAATATTAGAAACATCTATTGGGAAGAATTGGTAAAGGCACTGATGGCAATAATAGATGATGTTCCCGAATTAAGAGATTATTATTTGAAATTTCAGAAGAAATACATTGATGTGTTGAGTTAGTGTTCTTCAGAAAAAACAAAAAATATTTTTCAACAAAGCCCTTTTATAACTCTTGATAAAGAAGTATTGAAAATCGGGAGTTGTAAGAGGGCTTTTGTAGTTATTCACAGTATTCACAAAATAGCTCAAAAAAATAGGGGTGATAAGCTGTGAATAAAGAATGTTGAAAAAATGCTAGATGCGGGATTTTATTCACACTATTCACAGGTCAAAAACTGTGTAAACTCAAGGCTTTGTGAATTTTGATGACCTTTGATTTGAAGGAATGATTTGTTATAATTCCTTTCACAACAAAGGGAGAAAAACTTGTTTCAAGGAGACAGAATGTGACATAGTCACTCTGTATAATTTGGCCAAGGAATTATGAAGGGTGTTTAATCATGGAAGATTTGCTTAAAGAGAAATGGAATGGAATTCTTAATGACATAAGAATTGAGTTTAACATCACAAATGTATCGTTTAATCAATGGCTAAAACCTTTGGTTGTGTTTGGTATTGAAGGAAACACAGTATTACTACTATACGATGACAATGAAGGTGCAGAGTTAGGAATTAAATATCTCGATAAGCACTTTAAAAAAGCGTTATCTGCCTTTATAAGTGAAGCAATGGATGAGGAGTATGAGATAAACTTTTTCTCACCGGTTGAAGCTAGAGCGTATACAGGCAAGAAGAGGGAATTTGTACAACAAAGAAATTTAGCCTCTACTACTATGAAAAATATATCTCTTAATCCAAAGTATACTTTTGATAGTTTTATAGTGGGTAGGAACAATAGATTTGCTCAGACTGCTGCCTTTGCTATAGCAGAGAGACCGGGGACGTCATATAATCCGCTTTATATATATGGAGGACCTGGACTTGGAAAAACCCATTTGATGCAGGCTATTGGAAATTATATTAATGAAACTAGAAGTGATTTAAACATTTTATATGTTACTTCTGAAAGCTACACTAACGAGCTGATTGATAATCTGAGAACAACGCAAAATGCTACCGCAATGAGGCAGTTTCGTGAAAAGTATAGGTCTGTTGATGTATTTATGATAGATGATATACAGTTCATCGTTGATAAACACGCAACGCAAGAAGAATTCTTTAATACGTTCAATTCATTGTATGAAGCTGGTAAGCAGATTATTATTACATCCGATAAGCCACCAAAAGACATTCAAAAACTTGATGAACGATTTACATCTCGTTTTGAAATGGGACTTATGGCGGATATTGGACTACCTGATTATGAGACTCGTAAGGCTATTATTACGAGAAAGTTAGAAGAAAACGATTATGATTTAGCACCTGAAGTTCAAGAATATATTGCTGCTAATTTCAAGTCTAATGTAAGGAAGATTGAAGGGGCATTAAATAAACTTATTGCATATTCAAAGCTTCAGAAGAAACCTGTGACTATTGAAGTAGCTATTGATGAACTACAGAATTTAATCACTCCAGATATGCCACGAGAGATAACTCCTCAGTTAATTATAGAGGTTGTGGCAGAGCATTTTAATGTAAGTGTCGACCAGTTAGCCTCTAAGAATAGATATCAAACTATAGTTAGACCTAGACATATAGCAATGTACCTTTGTAAGACGATGACGAGTTGTTCATTAACGGCAATTGGAAAGCTACTGGGAGGCAAGGACCACGCGACTATTTCAAACGGTGCCAAAAAGATTGAAGATGAGATGGATATGGATCAAGAGCTTAAGAAGCAGGTTGAGGCCATTAAGAAGAAAATTAATCCAAACTAAACGAGGTTATGATAAATGAAATATCCATATATTAAAGATGCAGATACAAAACTTCGCAACTTATGTGCGAATAGATTAGAAGTTAAATATGAAGAGGAACTATTAAAGACTGCTAGACAGAGGCTTGACTGGGAGCTCTCTTTGATTGAAAAGTATGAGGCTTCCTCAGCATGGTTAACTGTATATGATGCTTTAAAGGCTGTTGGAGCTGAAGAGAAAGATTATTGTTTTAGGGGAACACTAACAGCACTTGTTGTATCTTTTTTACTTGATTTTACAGCAATAGACCCTCTTACATGTCAGCCAAAACTTTATCCTGAATTTGCGCTTGATGATAAAAAGGAAAGACTCATGTCATTTGAAGCTAATGTAACCTCAGATATAAATAAGAAGCTAGTTGCATATTTTGAAGAATATTCAAGCAAAGAGAATGTATCGCGAAGATTTTTTGAAGAAGGTCTTCAGTATGGTGTATACATTGGTGATGGACAAACTAGGGATTATTATGGAAATGGTTCTGGGAATCTACCTACAGATGTTTTTTACTTTTGTTTTTTACCAGTAGATAGAGAAAAGTTGCACGTAACTCTAAAAAAAGGCATTGCCTTTGAACTGATTAAACCTGAGACATTTGAAGACAATGTAAAATGCTACGGTTTAACTCACAGTACTGGAGTATGGGAAGATAACGCTGAAATTCTAATTGAAAAGGGAATTGTTTCTTTGAAGGATGTTATAGCTTATCGAGAAGATGTATTTGAACTGTTATTACAATATGGGGTGGACAGAGAAATGGCTTATGTAATCGCTGATTACGTAAGAAAAGGAATAGTGAGAAAGAAGGGTTGGCAACCTGAAATGATTCAGGCAATGAATAGTGCAAATGTTCCTGTTTGGTTTACTGAATCGTGCACGAAGGTTGTATATTTGTTTCCACGTGCTCATGGAATGTCTTTTCTAGAAAAATATTGCTAGTAGAATCATAGTGAAGCTTTATTCAGCACTTTATTCAGCACCCTGATGTACGTTTTTTTGTATATCGAGGGTGCTATATTTATGCCTAGATTTCCCTAGATTTCTATGATTTTGAAAAATATTTAAAGAATGACAATGTGTGTCATACCTAATTGGTATTATTGCTAGGTCATTGTTGTATTTAGAGGAATGAGAGGTAGTAATAATGATTCCTACGGTTTCATCTCTTTCGGCTGCTTTGGAGAGCGTTTTAAGGCAATTAGAATCTAATGATTATAATGGCTCAATTCAAGCTATAGATAATCTTATTGATATAGCCAAAAACAAAAAAGGAGAAATCCGTGTAGCTGAACAGAAAGAGCGAGCTGAAAAGAGACTTGAGCAATTAAATATTCTAAGAAAACAAGAAGAAGAGAGGCGTATAGCCGAAGAACAGGCAAGGAAAGCTGCTCAAGAAGCACACATTTTGGAAGTAACATCCATGGATCTTCCTTTGGATTGGACAAATATCTATGATACTGAGCCTTCTACACAGGGCGTATTTGTTGAAAGTATTTCTGATGGTTATATCAAGTGTCTCAACAATCTTGGAAGGGTTGATATTGAGTATATAGCGTCTATTACAGGTGAAGATTATAAAAATATTATTAATCGTTTGAAAGGTTCAATATATCAAGATCCTGACAAATGGGAAGAGTGTTTCTTTAAAGGCTGGATGCCTGCTGATGAATACCTTTCTGGAAATATAGGTGAAAAACTAAAAACTGCAAAGCGCGCTACTGAAGAATATCACGGTTATTTTGATGCTAATGTTGAGGCGTTGACAAAGGTATTGCCTGATTCTGTTTCAGCAGATCAAATTTATATTACGTTAGGTTCACCTTGGGTTCCTACGGATGTGATTTCGGAGTTTGTAATGTATTTAAATGAGGGTATTGATTATACGGAATATATACCAATATTCTCTAGAAGATTCGATGATAAAGATGCATATAGTAAATTTTGCAAGAAGTATGCAAGACGTAACTATGATTCTCCAACTGAATCATATCCATTAATTCATGATGAAATTACAGGCACATGGCAATGGTCTGGCGGAAGACCTAAAAAATGGTGTTCTCACGATTTTGTTAATAGATTTGGAACAGATAGACTTAATCCTTATGATGTTTTGATTAAGACTTTAAATATGCAGTCTATAGCAGTTTACGATAGTATCTCTTCCACAAATAGTAAGAGCGGAAAACAGAGGGTAGTTAATCAGACAGAAACAACTATCACATTAGAAAAACAAAATTTATTGATAGAAGAATTTCAGAAATGGGTGTGGACACAACCAACGCGTAAGGAAAGATTGGAAAAGATTTACAACGAACGATATGCATGTACTAAGGTAAGACATTTTGATGGTTCGTTTCTTGAGCTACCTGGTTTAAATCCTAAGTTTGAATTATTTAAATATCAAAAGGATGCTGTGGCTCGTATCATGTTTTCACCTAATACGTTGCTAGCGCATGACGTAGGGGCAGGAAAAACCTATGTAATGATAGTTGCAGGTATGGAACTAAAACGTATTGGAGTTTCAGAGAAGAATATGTATGTTGTTCCGAATAATATCTTAGGGCAGTGGAAGAAGCTCTTTTTAAAACTTTATCCACATGCATGCATAAAAACCGTAGAGGCGAAGGATTTGAATTCCGCCAATAGAAAAAGGACGCTTACTGATATTAGAGA
This sequence comes from Pseudobutyrivibrio xylanivorans, assembly GCF_008935055.1. Taxonomy (NCBI): domain Bacteria; kingdom Bacillati; phylum Bacillota; class Clostridia; order Lachnospirales; family Lachnospiraceae; genus Pseudobutyrivibrio; species Pseudobutyrivibrio xylanivorans. The sequence continues at coordinate 68,544 of NZ_CP043028.1, forward strand.
TAAAGATTATGATGCCATTATTATTACATACTCGTCTTTTGAAAAGCTGACTATTTCAAATGCTTATTACATGGTGATGCTTGACGATGAGATTGAAAAACAGGAACAGGCAATACAACATGGCTCAACATCTAAACTTCAAAATAGAGCTAAAAAGAATAAAGAATTACGGTCGGAATTGTTGTTCACAGCAGATGACCCAGATGAAATCTATTTTAATGATTTAGGAATAACTTCATTATTTGTAGATGAAGCCCATAATTTTAAAAACGTTCCTATTGATACAAAGATAGATAGGGTAATGGGAATCAACAAGGTTGGCTCAAAGAAGTGTCAGGATATGATGGATAAGGTTCATGTAATCCAGAGGGAAAACAACGGTCGAGGAATAATATTTGCTACTGGCACTCCAATTACAAATTCAATTACTGATGCATATATCATGCAAAGATATGTACAGGAGTCTCAGCTTGAATTACTTGGATTACAAAATTTTGATAGCTGGGTTGGTATGTTTGCGGAGAAGAATACTGGATTTGAAATTGATGTAGATACCAGCAACTATCGTATGGCTACAAGATTTGCAAAGTTCCATAACATACCAGAGCTTACGAATATGATTGCAGCCTTTGCTGATTTTCATAGTATGGCTGGAAATGAAGATTTGCCAGATTTTAATGGTTATAAGGATGTGCTTATTCCAAAAACTGCACCGTTTAGAGACTATCTTAGTAGGATTTCTGAAAGAGCTGAGCAAGTGAGAACAGGGCAGGTTCCTAGAACGGAAGATAATATGCTTCTCATAACAACGGATGGAAGAAAAGCAGCTTTAGATATGAGATTGGTCGATGGAAAAGCAGCCTTTACTACTGATTCCAAAGTATTTAAATGTGCTGATACCGTATATCAGATATATAAACGTGGAAATCAAAGAAATACAACACAGCTTATTTTTTGTGACACCTCTACACCTAAGGAAGGGTTCAATATATACGATGAATTAAAGTCTTTACTAGTAAGGATGGGGATACCTGACAATGAAATAGCGTTTATTCATGATGCTACTTCAGAGGCTAAGCGACAAGCTATATTCTCGCAGGTAAGAGCAGGGGGGATACGTGTTCTTATTGGTTCTACATTTAAACTTGGTCTTGGCGTTAATGTTCAAAACAGGATGGAAGCGTTGCATCATTTAGATGTTCCTTGGAGACCAGCTGATATGGTTCAAAGAGAGGGACGTATTTTAAGACAAGGCAATCAAAACGACACTATAGAAATCTATAGGTATATAACAGAAGGAAGTTTTGATGCTTATTCTTGGCAATTACTTGAAACAAAGCAACGTTTTATTACAGATATCTTAGGTGGTGTTATCGAAGATCGAGAAGGTCAGGATGTTGATGACACGGTCTTAAATTATGCTGAGGTAAAAGCTCTTGCAGTCGGGAATCCTCTTATAAAAAAGAGGATAGAAGTAAATAATGAACTGATGAAGCAGAGACTCTTAAACCTAAAGTTTGTCAAAGATATGGAGAAATTCTCTAGTATAGCTATGTCTTACCCAGGAGAAATAGAAAGACTTGATAGACTTAGAAGGTTAGCTATGGCAGATGAATATTATTTTGCTGGATTTGGAAGAAAGTACACTGAGCAGGAACGACAGGAGATAAGAGAATTGATACAGCAGAAAGTTCTTGTAGAGGAACCTTTAGAAAAGTCTTCAATAATAATGGAGTACCAGGGATTTGATATTATTGCACCTGCTAAAGTTTCAAGGATTCACCCTGTAGTTTACGTTCAAAGAGCGGGTAAGTATAGGGTGGAAATAAGTGATAATCGTGTTTCTGCTCTGCTTGCTATAGATCGTTGTTTGAATACATTGACAAAACGACGTATGGACCTTGAGAAATCCGTAAAGGAAAAAAGAGAATTCTATGAGTATGCTTGTAGTCAGGTAGACAATGAGAATCCATATTCTTCTAAGTTATACGAATTAGAGCGTAAGCTTGATGAAATTGACTCTAAATTAGGAGTAGATAAGGAAAAGTAATTATGAGTAATACAGATGTAAAAATATCAAATATTCCAGTTAAGGATGTTGGTAGTTTAGTTGAGGCACTTTCGAGTGCATATTGTTCTATGATTAATAATGGATGTTCAATGAAGCTAATGCCTTCAGTAATGCTTTGGGGCGCTCCTGGTGTAGGAAAATCTCAGGCCGTTAGACAGATTGCAAAGGAAATAGAAGCAAACACCGGCAAAAGGACAGCCGTTACTGATGTTAGATTACTTCTTTTTAATCCAATAGACTTAAGAGGTATTCCCACATCAAACGCAGATAAGACTTTGGCTGTATGGCTCAAACCTCAGATATTTCAGATGGATGAGTCTGATGATGTTATTAATCTGTTGTTTTTAGATGAGATTTCAGCAGCACCACAATCTGTGCAGGCTGCAGCTTACCAAATTACTTTGGACAGAGTTGTTGGAGAGCATAAGCTTCCAGATAACTGTATTGTAATTGCGGCTGGAAACAGAATCACTGATAAGTCGGTAGCATTTAAAATGCCAAAGGCTCTTGCAAACAGATTACTTCACTTAGAAGTTCAAGTTAATTTTGATTCATGGAAATCTTGGGCTATCAGTGCAGGTGTTCATCCAAGTGTAGTTAGTTATTTGAGTTTTAGACAAACAGCATTAATGTGTTTTGATTCTTCATCTGAAGAACTTGCCTTTGCTACTCCTAGATCTTGGGAAATGGTTAGTAATCTGCTTAATAACGTTAATGGTGACGCTTGGAAGATAAGTTCTCTTATATATGGATTGATAGGAATGTCTGCGGGAATAGAGTTCATAAGCTGGTGCAAGTGCTACGAAAAGTTACCATCTATGGAAGACGTATTTAGCGGTAGATTTTATGAGGTTCCTAAAGAACCAGATGAGCTTTACGCATTGACATCAGCTATGACAAAGTATGCCAGCGAGCATAAAGATGATGTAGAAGGTTTGAGAAATTCGATTTTATATGCAAATCTTTTCCCACCAGATTTTTCAGTAATGCTTATGAAGGATTATATGTCTATTGAAAAGAACTTTACTCAGACATTACTTAGAATACCTGAGTTTTCAAGATGGATGCAGACAAAGGGAGCACTATTGAATGGAACTTTCTAATGAACTTATTAGGAAAAATACAGCTAGGATTTTAAAAACCAGAATGAAATTGCTCCATAAAAATCCTTTTTATGGTTTGCTACTCATGTACTTGAAAATAAATCTTAGCGAGGATATAGAGACTGCAAGTACCGATGGTAAAAGAATATATTTAAATCCTGATTTTTTGAATTCGATTACTGACAGTGAACTCGAATATGTTTTATCTCATGAATTGCTTCATATAGTTTTGAAGCATTTGGAAAGATTTAATAAATCAAACGAGCTAGTAGATCAGGCAGCAGATATAATCGTTAACTCGAATATTCTTAGAGCGAACAATTTTAGAGATACATCAATTTCTCTATCACAATTTGGTGGGGTGCAGATACATCAAGCTCCAGATGGAACAGAGGGATGGACGCATTCTCTAGAGGAATTATATCTGATGTTGTTAACGCAACAGGAAGCTGCTGATAATCAAGATGGGGATGAAGATTCTGAAGAAAATGCTGAGGGTTCTAGTGAAGATGAGACCGATTGTGAATCAGATGATGGTAAACAGGAAGACTTAGAGGACTCAGATGTTTCTCAGCCAAATAGTAGTGGAAATAATGGTGGCTTAGAAGATGAGCAATTTGGATTTGGGAATGAACAAGAAAATTCTCAAGAAGATAGTGGTTCGGGAAATGGCTCTAAATCAAAAGGCTGGGATTCGCATGATATGGACACTGATAGTTCCGATGGTAGTAGCTCTGAAGCTGATGAGTGGGATTTTAGAATATATCAGGCTGCAAAACAAGCTAAGGAATTTGAGGAGACTGTAAAGCTTACAGGAAGTATACCAGGTTTTGTAGAACGTCATGTTGATGAATTACAGGAACCGACAATAGATTGGCGAACTGTTCTTGAGGAGTTTGTTCAAAGCGAGATTAACGATTATTCTTTTTGTCCTCCAGACAGGAGATTTGACGATAGTCCATTCTTCCTACCAGACTTTAATGAGAGAGATGATAAGGTAGAGAAGATTCTATTTATGATCGATACGTCAGCCTCGATGTCTGATGATGAAGTTCGAAGATGTTATTCAGAAATTAAAGGGGCAATCGACCAGTTTAACGGAAAAATAGAAGGATGGCTGGGATTTTTTGATGCTGCGATTGTTCCACCTGTGCCATTTATTGATGAAGATGAGTTTAGAGCAATTCATCCTGAAGGAGGTGGAGGAACAGCGTTTGATATCATTTTTGATTACGTTAATAAAGAAATGAAAGATGAGCCCCCTTTGAGTATCGTCATTTTGACAGATGGTGGTGCACCATTTCCAAAAGTCGAATGTACCAAAGGAATTCCTACATTATGGATTATTAATAATGAGGTAGTTGATCCGCCGTGGGGAAAAGTAGCAAGAATTCCAAGTAGTAACAATATTTATCAATAGTAGTAGTTTATTTTCATTTTCAATGAATTTCTAGAGGTAATAACAAATGGATGATTCTTTAAAAAGAAGTGTGCCACATTCACTAGCGGCAGAAAGAGCCGTAATAGGCTCAATGATTATAGATGATGAGGCAATAAATGTATGCTCAGAGATATTAACAAAGAATGACTTTTATCAGAAACTATACGGCGTGCTATTCCAAACTATAATTGATTTACATAATTCACAGCAGGCAGTGGATGAGATAACAATAATGGCTGCTATAGGTGAAATAGATTTAGGAATTAATATAGAAGAACTGATTAAAGAATTAATAATTGAGGTTCCTACTTCTGTAAATGCAAAGGATTATGCAAAGGTAGTTAAGGAGAAAGCTATACTAAGAAACATAATCAGAGTTGGGCAAACACTTGAAAAGCGCTGCTATGAGGAATGGGATAATGTGGATAGCATTCTTGCTGATTCAGAAGCCGAGATATTTGCTTTGAACCAACAGCATGGTGATACTGATGAAAGCTCTATAAAGCAGGTAGTATTGGAGGAATTAACTGCTATAGAAATGGCCTCTAAGAATAAAGGCGAGCTTACAGGTGTAGCATCTGGCTTTATTGATTTGGATAGCGTAACTCAAGGTTTCCAAAAGGGCGATTTAATTATTGTTGCTGCAAGACCTGCCATGGGGAAAACAGCGTTTGTACTTAATATAGCAGCTCATATAGGAATTAAATTAAAGAAAAAAGTGGCTGTATTTTCACTTGAAATGCCAAAAGGTCAATTAGTTCGAAGATTGATGGCACAGGAAGGTCATGTTGATTCTAAAAAGATGAAATCAGGAAATCTGACTGAGACTGATTGGGAGTTACTTATTCAAGCTGCAACAAAGGTAGGTTGCTCAAACATTGTTCTTGATGATGCTATTGGCGGTTTGACTCCGCAAAAATTAAGACGTAAATGTAGAAAGCTGGCATCGGATGGTGATTTAGCAGTTATCATAATTGATTATTTGCAGTTGATGGATGGAGATAAACACGCTGATAACAGACAGGTCGAGGTTTCACAAATTTCTAGAAGTCTCAAGATGATAGCTAAAGAGCTCAATGTTCCTATTATCGCTTTATCACAGCTATCTAGAAATGTAGAAGACAGAACTGATAAACGCCCTATGATGTCAGATCTTCGTGAGTCAGGCGCGATTGAACAGGACGCTGATATCATAATGTTCTTATATAGAGATGATTATTACAATCATGACAGCGAAAAGAAAAATACAACAGAGCTTATTATTGGTAAGCATAGAAGTGGTGAGCTTGCGACAATAGAACTTGCATGGCTTCCAGAGTACACAAAGTTTGCCAATAAGGATCATACGAATGGTATGTATAACTAATATTTTGAGACACTTAGGTGTCTCTTTTTTTGAAATGACATATGTTGTCATAGCGGTTTGATAAGGTGTGTCTTACAATGAACTCTTCGATTGTAATATGATATGAAAGGAAATGAAAATGGATTGTTTTGAAAAACTACCACTTGAGATAAAAGAGACATTAGCTAAGACCACATGGGACTATTTAAATGGTGATTTGGATAAGATTGCGACCCACGCACAGTATGAAGTTATTAAGAATAGGACAGCTTTAATTGCTCGTATCCAAGAAAAAATGAACCCTGATTATTTTTGTCATTTCGACGACGACAATAGAAAGAAACTATGGGATGAGGTTGTTGAAGAATTACTGAAACTTCAAAGTGACGATTGTCCATTGAAGAAAGGTGGCCCGAAGGTTATTTTTAAATCCAGTCTTTTGCTTGAGTATTGCTCCACGGTATTGGATTATGAAGCAGAATTTGTATTTGATGCAGCTTTAGGTATGATTTCCTCTTATCCTGAGAGTAATAGTTATGAACTCAGATTACCTGATTTTTCCGATCTATGCATTAAGGATTATGAAATAGAGAGAATAATGTGGTTGGGTGTTGAACGTTTGAATGACCAAAAATTTGACTTCAATTTTGGAAGAGATAACAGTTCGTCCTGTTACGATTCTATAAAACTGTTTGATGATATTAACATTTCTAAATATGGAGATATTACCTTTACACCCACTATGTTTACGAAAGCTTTAGCACTATCTGCAACGATTATTCCTGGTGCATATGGAACACAACGTATATTGGCTCAGCTTCCAAATAAATATGACAGGAGACTATATTGGTTTTTGTCTAATAGAAAAATTAAGGCTGAATGGTCCATTCGTTGCAATACCCCAATTATTGAGTGCACGATAAGTGAGTTGGCAAAAATCTTACATGTTAATCATAATCCAATCCATTATTCAACACTAAAAGCGCACTATTTGATACCGGCAAAAGAGAATATGGAAAAAATACATGAAATGCCGTTTCAATTTGATTTTGGTTCTTGGGCTGAGTTGAGTGCGAACAAGAAGGAAGCAGTTGTCACTATAATGATTAGAGAGTACAAGTTACCAATATACTGGGAGTATCTGAAATATTCTGAATACAAAGCTAATGATTTGACTAATGAGTAAAAAATGCTAAGAACAATTGCAAAGCTGGATTTTTCTGAATTAGAATTGTGGAATATTTCTGACGTTGCCAAGCAAAACTCAGTTGATGGAGCATATCTGATACAAATTATGAGTGCCTATTTACAACGAATAGCTGACACGAGCCTAGCACCAATTGAGAATCCTGCTGAATATATATGTGCAATGATAGAGCAAGGAAATAGCCATAATAATATCTTATATTTTGAGACACTTAGGTGTCTCTTTTTTTGTAATGACAAAACATGTCATTTCCATTTGATATATTTCTAAAACAGATGAATTATAAATGTGTTTTAGGATAAATGGAGGTCATACATGATTTGTTACGATGTCGAATACAAATTTCCTCATAAAATAGAAACTCAAAAGGAAAAAAAGACGATATTTGACGTTAGCGAAAATTTGGCTGAAAAGCTCAATGAAGCATTGGATTCAATAAACGAAAGAGAAGATAAATGTACACTTTATAATATGAACGCTAGTATGTTGCGTGTGGTTATGGTGTGTAATCCAGCAAAGGATAGTGTTGATGATTATTTGGATAAGGTAAAAAAGGTCCTATGTGAGGTATTGTTGTTCAAAAATATGAAGTTAGTATATTGCGAGGAAATAACTGCTGGACAATACATCAATAAAATGAAGGAAGCTGATAAAAACCATTGTCTTGGAAGTTTCGCATTTATAAGTGATAAGACAAGCGACTTTGATTATTTTGGGGACAGAAGTTTTAAAGTTAATGAGAAAATTGTTTCCAAAAATCTATTGTCAAGAAAAGAAGCACTTCGTAGAGCGCGGGAAATTTTGGCCGACAAATCACTTATTGACGAGATAGAAAGAATATATAGTACTAGTCATCCAGATAAATTTTATGGCTTTCCTGTTAATTACAATATTGATGCTAGAGATGAAGCGACAGCGATGGAGATTGTCGATTTAATGGTACAAATGCTAAATAGTAGAAACAGAGTCCATGGAACCAGGGTTGAATATATTACTGATATATCTAGTTTCTGTTATGAGGAACGTAATTTTGAACAGATTATAAAGCAAGCTGAGGGTTTGACAGTTGTAATCAATTGTAAAGCTGCTGAGGATCTTAAAGGGATATTTGCAAATGGCTATTCTCGAGTAATAAAGTATATTGCCAAGATAGTAACTAAGTATCGCAATAAGGTTTTGTTTTTCTTTATTGATGATGGAAAAGGATATGGTTTCTCGAAATCTCTAGTAAATGAAGCAAGTAAGAGTGTTGATATTTTAGACATTGCTGAAGGTTGCGGAGATAAAGAGCAAGCCATTAAATATTTTACCCGTTTGGCAAACGAATCTGATTATGCAGAATTTTTGAGTGACGAATTTATCAAGTATCTTCCATCAGATAGGAATATTTATAGTAACTGTGATGTTAGAGAATCCTTCTATGAGTGGAGTAATAATGCTTTAAGAAACAGAGTTTATAGTGCATATAGCAAGTGTAATCTGGTCAAGGCTGAGATAAAAAAAGAATATGATGGAAATTCATATGATAGACTCCAAAAGATGGTCGGTTTGAATGATGTAAAGAAACTAGTGGATAAAGTTATTGCTACATATGAAATCATGAGTTGTAGGGATGCGAGGGGGCTTAACAATTATGACATTTCTCGGCATATGGTTTTCACAGGAAATCCAGGTAGCGCAAAGACAACAGTAGCAAGACTACTAGCAGATATTTTAGCAGAGAAAAGTATTTTGAGTTCGGGAGCTTTTGTAGAGTGTGGACGTGGTGACCTAGTAGGAAAATATGTTGGATGGACTGCTCCATTAGTTCAACAGAAGTTTAGGGAAGCAGAGGGTGGAATTCTTTTTATAGATGAGGCATATTCCCTTGTTGATGGAAAATCTGGTTTATATGGAGACGAGGCAATTAATGCGTTGGTGCAAGAGATGGAAAACCATAGGGGCGATGTAATTGTTATTTTCGCGGGATATCCAGATAAAATGAAAGATTTTATCCAAAGAAATGAAGGGCTACGTAGTAGAATAGCGTTTCACATAGATTTTCCTGATTATACACCTGAAGAGCTTCTCCAAATAATGAAATTGATGATAGAAGATAGAAGCTATGTTTCAAATAATTCAATAGATTCAAAGTGCCTTAGATTATTTGAGCAAGCAGTACAGATTAATGATTTTGGGAATGGACGATTTGTGAGGAACTTGCTTGAAGATGCAATGCTCAATCAGGCTCAAAGGTTGATTAAATCGAAACAAACTGAGTTTACAGACGGTGAGCTGAAAGAGTTAGTCGCTGATGATTTTGATGAAGAGATAATTACACATATAGATACGAATTCTTTGAATAAGAAGATTGGATTTTGTGTGTAAGCGATAGGAGAAAAGGAAGAATGCTAAAAGAAGAATATATAGAATATGTTGAAGAAAATATTAAGGTTGCTAAGAGAAAATATAGAAAAGAGGAGGAAATGCTACCAGAGGCAAAGTGTATCTTTGATTTATTGGCAGCTTTTTGGTGGTTAATAAAATCCTCTGATGAGACAGAAGAATTAATAATAACAGCTTCCAATGCATTTGGTTCATTGCTAAATAGGAGAATAGCGCGTATTGCTGAAGACGCTAGCGAACAATCTAGTGCAGCAATCCATCATGAGTGGAATGAGTACCGAAAACTAAAGCATCGAGAGAACATGCTTGTGTATTTAGAAAAAGATTTAATAACAATATTCAGAGACCCAAATGTGGATTTTGTTGAATATCGTAGAAGAGTTGAGGATTTGTCATCTCATTATAGTGATGAAGTAGATTTCGCAGATGAGCTATTTTATGAAAACAAACGAGCTAAACGATGGATACCAAACGAGGAGTGGGTCCCAGAATTCGGTTGTTGGATTGATGATATGGATAATTTGGAGACTCTAATCGGGCCACAACCTGATTTTGATAAAGCTATGTATCGTACTGAAAGAGTGTACGATTATAAAAATTTTGATTCTATATGGGATAGCATAATAAGTGTTCTACATAAGTAATGTTAGATTTTAGTTTTACAGAAAATACCTGGGAGCCTGAGCGTCCAGAGATTGATGAGTACTACAAATTAATAGAAGTTAAACATACAACGCTAAATAGGATGGAAACCTATGATGTACCTTTTTTTGTGGTAGTGAAGTATGAGCCATATATAGTAGGGTATTGGTTCATATTTGAACGGGATGGCTGTATGGCCCATAAGAAAAGATATGTGTTTCATGAAGGCTATTCCTGGGATTGGAAGCTAGAAAATATATTTGATGAATTTGTTAGAGATAAATCATCTATATTTATATGTCCATTTTTAGATGAAATACATGCCAAGTATTCACAGCTTCACGATGAATGGCATCTTCAGAGATATTATAAGCATCCAGTAAAGATGTTAGATCACATTTATAATTGTATGAAGCGAAACACGGTAAAGGAACTTCTATACAAGGCAGGTATGGATGAGCTTGCAGTATATAGAGGTGAGATAGAAGACTTGAATTTGTTAGCAACATCACCTAGCAAAGTTTTTGGCGGTATCAATAATAGGATTCTAAGAGTTTTGAATAGTGAGTATGGTGCAGAATTATTATCTGGTGAACCGAATAGAAGATTCATCAAGTCTTTTATTCAAAATAATAGTTGGATTATGGATTCAGGATTGAATAATTTTCAATGCGAATATTTACTACGGTTAAGACAAAAGAAGAATTACCATCAAAACTACAAATTCTATATAGATACTCTTAGGAAACTGAATAATGTATGGACACGAGGGCAATATCAGATGCGCATAGAGTATGAAAATAAGCTGATTGAAAAAAGAGCTAACTACGAAAGATTTGGAAATATTGATCCAGTATTTGTCCCATATCTGGAAGAAGCGGAAAGTAACATTGAGACTCTCACATACAGATATGATTCACTGAATTACTATCTCTTTTCTGAGAATGAGAACATAAATAATAGATTGGGAAAATCGAATCTTAATCGCACCCCTGAATTAGAAGAACAGTATGAATGTTTCATATTTAAATATCCTAATTCTGCTGAGGAATTTTGTAAGGCTGCAGCCTATATGAAGAATTGCCTTACTGGATATATATATCCGCATATATATCATGAATGTGATATTGTCTTTGTTTATAGAAACAGTGACAGATATCCTTATATTGCTATTAGGATTGAAGACGATATTGTCGTTGAAGCTAGATATCGGTTTAACAGAGATCTAAACGAGAGTGATAGCGAGATGCTCAAATTATATTGCCAGCGCCATAATCTAAAAGAAATTGATGAAGCTTTACCTTTTAGATAGGATTTGTCAAAAAATTAGCGATTTAATCCTTATATTGACAAGATGTGACATAGCCATTTGATATCCTTCCTTTGAGAAACAACAGTTGAAGGAAGTTTTTTGATGGAAGAAAATAAACCGAAGAAGGAAGAGACTCCAATTCTAACGCTTCAGGTGGCAAACGAGTATTTAGAAAGAGCACGTCAACTTAGTGGCATAGAAGATACTGGAGCCAGGAGAGAGTTACGAATGGAGCTTCAACACAAGTATGGTGTCACTGAGATAGAGGCGATTAATATTTTGAATGGCATGCATATTAAACAATATCTTGATAAATATAGCCGTCCAGAGAAGTATGCAATTGGAAATAAGTCTGACAAAGATAAGACTAAGGTAAAGAAGAAAGCAAAGGAATCTGAGGACGGTGAGGTGGTTGATGTTAACGAGCGTTCTGTACAAAGCACAATGCAAGATTACATAGATAGGTTAATGATGGCTGATGATTCGCTATAAGGAGATTCTATATGTTATACGAACACGAAAAGTATATAAAGTGGATTATTGTCTGGATACATTCAACAGAATATAAATGTAAAAATATATTCTAAATGACAAGTTGTGTCATTCTTCTTTGTTATATTACAGATAAATAAAGGCAGATGAATCAATGCATTTAAATCACATTAGTCCATAGGAGGTACATATTTATGGAAGATAAGAATTTAAGAATTGAAAAGCTTAAGGCTGCACAGGAGAAGATTGACAGAAAGATAAAGGAACTAGAGGAGGCTCAACTTGAAGAGGAACTAGACCTTGAAGATGAGAAAGAGAGTGAAGAGACAGAAGATGATGAAGTTATTAATATTTATGAAAAGAAAGATGGCTGGAAGAAAGTTGCTGCGGTTGCTGGTGTAGCTGCTGTTGCAGGTACAGGAGTATTTTTAGCGGTACGTCAACCGTGGAAGGCCGCAAAGGTTGCATGTCATTTGGTTCATATTGTATAAGGAGCGTTAGATATGTGTAAGTTCATAAGTAGAGTTGTGTTTTGCGTTGCTACAGAGCTTGTTGCTCTAGCAATAGTTGATGTTATTAGAGATAAGAAAGAATCTGTAGAAATATAGTATGGTTAACACTGGTTATGGTCGATTTCTAAAGATAATTTGGTTGTCGACCATTTCATTTAAGAGGTTTTTTAAAATGAGGTTAGTAGTGAGAAAAGTCCTGTACTGGTTACATTTCATTAAACGTAAGCAATATAAGCAGTGTAAATGCTTTTGCTTGAATTGCAATTATTACAATGAATGTTCTATGGACGGGGTAAAAATCATATAACAAACCAAGTAAAAACACTTTCTAAAAAGACTGTGAAAAAAGACAAAACGTGTCATTTAGGTAGTAAAATTGAGATTGTATAAGTGGTAAATGGGGAAATATTGTTATGACTACAGAAGCCTTATGGTGCATGTGGTTTTGGGAGAGCGCCGTAGGTTAACTATGGTGCTTTTTGCTTAATGGAAAGGATGAAGAAAATGGCAGCAGACAAAATAGAGAGAGTACTTGGATTATATTCAAAGCTGATTAATGGCGGAACAGTTTATAAGGCTGAAGCTGCAGCAAATTATGGTGTGGATGAGAGGAGCATCTCAAGAGATATCAGTGACATTCGTGATTACTTAGATGTATCTGGTCCAGAAGATGGCTGCATTAACACAATTGTTTTTGATAGAAAAATAGGTGGATATCGTCTAGAGGAAATTTATAAACAGAAGTTCACAAATCCTGAGATTTTAGCTATTTGCAAGATTCTTCTTGCCAGCAGATCTCTTACTAAACAAGAGATGGAACAAATGCTTGAAAAATTAGTGGATAGCTGCGTTCCTAAAGAGAATCAGGAGATAGTTAGGAATTTAATACGAAACGAAGAATTTCACTATATCGAACCACATCATAAAACCGTTTTTATAGATAGAATGTGGAAGATTGGTGAAGCAATAAACCAACATCACTATATTGAAATTCAATATAAAGGTGTTCAAGGAAAACATGGGCATACTAGAAAGATAAAGCCTGTAGCAATAATGTTTTCTGATTACTATTTCTATTTAGCAGCATTCATTGATGATGAGGAAGTTAAGAAGAATTTTGACATCATAAATGATGCAAATCCTACAATCTATAGAATTGATAGAATGCAGGATTTCAAAGTGTTAGATGAGACTTTTAAGAATCCATATTCTGAAAGGTTCCAAGAGGGAGAATTTAGGAAACGTGTTCAGTTTATGTTTCCTGGCAAGCTAAGGAAAGTAAAGTTTGAATACAGAGGATATTCTGTCGAAGCAGTACTTGATAGATTGCCAACAGCAGAGATAAAGAGTGAACGATATGATGAATCCTTGGAAAGAATCATCTATACAATTACTACCGAGGTATATGGAGATGGAATAGATAGATGGATTAAGTCTCAAGATAATGATGTTGTTCTGTTGTAACAAACAAAGGAGGTCTAAATGAATTTTAAATCACTAAGGGAAGATAAATTACATTTAAGCCAAGAAGAAATGGCTCAAATCACCGGGGTGTCTATAACTCAAATACAAGAATGGGATGAAAATAATCAACTATCTATGGAAGCAATTCAAGCAATTGCTAGTAAAACAGCACTTGATTTTAATACAATACTTGGCTATGAAAAGCCAACACCTAAAGCATTTGAAGCAACAGATACATGGAAAAAGACAGATTTTACTAAGAAAACTTTAGTTGAATTTTTTGAATCATCACTCGAAAATTATGACATATCTGAAGAGTATCGGAAAAAGTATATTGATGATTTAGCACAGAGTGTTAAGAATACGCTTGTAAAACCAAGCATTGCGATTGTTGGACGATCTGATACAGGCAAGAGTACATTGATTAACTCTTTATTGGGAACAGAAAAAATGCCTACGTCTTGGACTCCTACAACTTCAATTGCAGTTTATATAAAACATATTAATGATCGACCAACATTTATTACTGATGATGCATGGGTATTTACAGATCATATTGGTGACGAACAGTTATGGGATGTAAAGAAACTTTACGATGAAGACTACTGTAAAAAATGGCTAATCGCAGGTGGACACGTAGATATTCTTAGAGATTTTGGAACTAGACAAGGATGTAATTATTCTCAGCGAGTTGGGGCTGCTGTTTTATTCCTAGATGCACCAATTCTTAAAAATTGTGACATTGTTGATCTTCCTGGATTTGGTACAGAAACAGAGAGTGACGATCTTATTACAATGAAAGCTGCGCAGAGTGCCGATCTTCTGATTTATCTATCTCAGGCTAATGGCTTTATGAGAATAGAGGATATCACTTATTTAAAAGAGAATGTTCGAAATCTACCAGTATGGGAGTCAAAAGAAAAAAATGAGCTGAAACCATTATCAAACCTTTTTGTGGTGGCATCACAAGCCCATACTGTAAATAACGGTAATCGTGAACAGCTACAAATGATTTTAAAAACAGGATGTGAAAATTTCTCAAAAACTCTAGGGATTGGATACTGGGATAGTAGAATCGAGGAATCTGGATATAAGGAAGATTATAGTAATATTTTTTTACCAACTCGTTTTTTCACATACACTACCGACATTCCTGATTTATGTAAGAATTTTGATGAAGAGTTGAAGATTATAACTGAGACATTGCCATTATTAATTGAAAATAAAACAAAAGACATTGTTAAAAATTATATTTCGTGTAGAAAACCTAATTTGGAGGCAGAGATTAAACATTATGAAGATATTTGTAATGAACGAGAAAAATATGTCACATTACTGAATCAGATTGATGAAAATGAATTGAATAGAATACAGGAAACGAATGCTAATAAAAAGGAAATATTGGATTATATTAACAGCCTTAGTATTGATTCAAGGAATGAATTTAGTTCTTATTGTGCATCAACAATAAATACAGATGCAATTGCAGAAATGATAAAAAAGAAAGGCATAAAGAATAAAAAGGATGATATTGATATTTTTGCTAGCCAATTACAGGACACATTAAGTGAAAAATGTAATGAAATAATTAGAGCAAAAGCGGATTTACTATCAGTAGAAACCAAAAAGTTTGTTAGTCAATTTAATGAGGGAATTGCTGTCGCATTTGAAAAATCTAATGTAAAAGCTGACTTTGATGCAGGTTTTGCATTCGTATCTGCGTTATCCAAGCTAGGTATCGTGGGCGGTCTTGGCGCTTATTTAGCAGGAGAGGCTGCCTTCTGGTTTGGAAGCATATCTTTTATTGCGGGTTTAGGCGGAGATCTCGCATTAGGCGGATTAGCGTTAGGTCCGATAGGTGTTTTTTTAGGATTAGCAATTGCCGGTGTGCTTGGTATAGTTAAGTTGTTTGGTGGCGGTTGGGAAAAAAGCGTTGCCAAAAAAATCGTCAATGCATATGAGGATAATAATGTAATAAATAACTACAGAGATAGTATGAATGAGTATTGGAGAAATACTGAAGATGCATTCCGTTCTGCAGCCGAAAAACTTGATGAAGAATGGTCAAAGTATGTAGATACATTACGGGAAACGGTAAATACCTACGATGTTAATGAAATTAATGAAAACATTACAATTTTAAAAAATATAGAAAGTTTTTTCGGAAATATCCCATTGTAAAATTATGGCTAAAATTATAATTCAATGGGAATAATATTAGGAGGTCAAAATATGACTTTATTTGATGAATATATTGCAAGTAATAATATGACTGGAGCGCTGTTGATAGGTAGAAATTCGCTAAATAAAAACCCCGGTGATAAAGAAATATTCTGCAAATATACAGATTTGCTACTATCTCTTGCAGAAAAATTACCTTCGCTTAAAGAAAGAAAAAATTTTGCTAATCAGGCTGGTGTTACTTTAGCATTTTTTGAAGAAAACGCAGAACTATCGACTGAAGTAATTGAATTGATTATGAAATATAGAAAAAGGATAGGCATAGTAGCTGAATCTATTGATGCAGAAGATAGGTCAATTATGCAGGCTCAATATGAAAATACCAAGGCTGAAAATACTGATGTAATCAAAAAATTATACCAGGAAAAGGAAAAACTTGAAAAAGCTAATAATCAGAATGAATTGGATGCAGTCTTAATAGAAATTGGTACTCTTGATTCAGCGTTAGACCATGAATACTTAACTGACGAACAGAAAAATCACTATGATATGTTAAATAGAGAGTATACCGAATTGATTAGTAAAAAAATGGGGGAAATTGAAAAGAAAAATAATATCGCATATAACAAAGATGCTGTCGATTCATTTAATAAGGCATTTCATTCATTTAAGGCCGATGAAGGAAAGTATAAAAATCAATCTCAATTATTTAACTTGGTATCGACCACATTATTTGCATATGATGCAGGGAAGCTATTCAATGAATCATTAATTTATTACAACCATGTTTATTCATACATTTTTAGTAAACTTGATGATGATGGTAAATTAGCTTTAACAAGATTTTCTATTGAATGTGAAAGAAAATTGGGGTGATTATATGTTGTCTGACATCAAAAGAAATAAGAGTTTAACATTCTATCAGCCATTAACGATATCCAGAAAGACTGATTTTTCATCAGCATATTCTGGAGGATTAGGTGCACATGCTATATCTACAGTTATTCATGGAACAGCTACTATGACAAATCAATTTAATGCAGAACTGAATGGCTATTTAAGCTATTTTCAGCAAGTTAGGGCATCAGATGCTGCAAATTTAGATCTAACCCAAGCAAATCAGGCTGCAAGACAAAGAGGTGTATACAGGGCTTGGCAATATGAAAAAGCTGATATCTCCATGGGAGGAAATGGCTCAGAAAACTGGAGTTTTCAAGAACAACAGGATATTATGAACAATGTTGATATGGATAATGAATATTATAGTAGAAGCGGCGTACGCGGTGCAGAAGGACATCACCAAAAAAACGCTGCGGACCACCCAGAGCACCAAGCTAACCCAGATAACATTAAGTTCTACAGATCCCATAAAGAACATCAAATGAAAGGTCATCAAGGGAATTTTCAGAATGAGACAGATGCTCCGATGAGAGATAAAGATCAAATGTTAAAAGATACCAATAATAAACGTGTAAATAAGAACGAATGGCATGGTTTAAAAATGGCTGTAGAAATAGGGATTGGTGTTGGATTTACTATTGGCTTTGCCGTTGAATTGGCTAAATCTGGAGTAACACCTAATTCTATGAAATGTGCATTAGCTGCTGGAACAAAGTCTGGGATAGAAACAGGTATTTTATCAGTTGCTGGATTCTGCATAGGTAGAACAATTGGAGAATCTGCAACTAATGCAGTTGAAGGAGTGTTAACTAATGCTGGAATCCAAATTTCCGAGAATCTGTCGAAAATGTGTACTATGGCAACCATTGGAGTGTTGACGATTTCTATTTTTTCAGCATACCAATTCGTCAAGCTTAAAATTCTAGGTGTGGCAACAAAAGATGCGCTTATTCAGGTGGGAAAGCAAGCTCTATTTTCTTTGTCTATACTAGCAGTATCGATTGCTGCTCAAGGAATTTGTGGAGGGCCAGCGGGTATTATTGTATCAACTAGTATAGGAATTATTATTGTTACCTATTCAATTGGTGATATAGTACACCAACGAACTTCTTCTGAATCTATTCGAAGTTATATGATTAATAAATGTAAACCTAGTTTTGGCGGAGGTATTTAATGCAAGCAAGAGATTTTATTGATAGAGCGATTGAACAAGATTCCAGAAATGTCTTTGAAAAGGGGCAAGCGGTTAAGAATGTGCCAGATGTCCTTTCGGCTTTATACATTGAAGGAAATCCTGTTGACGTAGAGGTAAACATTAAAGGCGCAAACACTAGATTCATTCCAATTGAAGAGTTAAGTGATTACCAAGAAGATTACCAGTTAGAAGATGGAAAGTTTGTGTTTGCAACCTGTGATGGTGATCCTATTTTTATTTACAATAATGCTGTATTTACAAATGCACACGGTGCAAATGGTTTACCCGATGAAAAGTTAGCTAATAGTTTATGTGATTATCTTGATGGTATTAGCTAGTTTACAAAAATACCTATATGCGACACTCACAAGCAGCCATACCACGTGCACATGAACTAAGTCTTATGTAGGTCTTTTGAGCGTGCGCTTATAATTGCAATTTACACCATATAATTGTAGAAAATCCATTACTTCTGGCGCCAATTTCTAGAGCTTTTAACAGCTTCCTCCTTATCGCTGGCTCTAGCATAGATATTAGTAGCAGCGATGGAAGCGTGCCCCATACGATTTTGAAGGACCAGAATGTCATGCTCCGCTTTGTAAAATTCCATAGCAAAGCTAGAGCGGAGCTTGTGCACACTAATATCACTGCGGTGAAGCGACGCTCTAACATATTTTTTTAGCATCTGCTGAATCTGACGTACTGAAAGTCTGTCTCCATCAAGGGTTATGAAGAGAGGAGAGTTGCTATCAAATTTCTCTCCATGAATCTCTCTAGAGTTGAGGTAATCTTGGATATATTCCTTTGATTCATCGGAAAAATACACTTTTGAAGGTGTTTTGCCGCTTCTTTTTTTACCCTTTCTTAAGGTAAGAACGAAACACTCATTAGATTCATCCTGCATAAAATCATCATAGATAACCACATCATTTATATTAAGAGCCTGTAATTCGGATATACGAAGTCCAGTGTCTAAAAACAGGAAAATGATGGCTAAATCACGCTTTTTATATTTTTCATGGAAAGCCAATTCTCGCCTAGTTAGTCCAGTTCCATATTGTATACAATCTAGTAGTTTTGCTTGTTCATCAAGATTTAAATAAGTGACATAATCACTTCGCTCAATAGAAATACCTTCAGAGCCAGTAACTGGATTAAAATCTAGTTTTCGTTCTGTATTAATCAGGTAATTATAAATTATGGAAACCGACGATCTACGGCGTGCGCAGGTTCGCTCAGACAATTCTTGTTTATCCTTCATCCATGTAACAAACTTGTTGATGTCGTTTGGAGTTATGGATTTAAGGTCATCTATAGTAAGATTTGAAGTTTCTTTTTCGGAAAAATATGGCAAAAAATTTACAGTATACTCAAAGAAATACAATAAATCCCTAGCATAATTAAGCTTAGTTAATATAGCTTTATCATGAGAACCAAAATCAAAATATCCATGGATACATGAAGGTAACTTTGTCTTGATTTCTTCAAGTTTATCTATATTTGATTTAGGTTTAACATTGCCATGTTGATTCATATGAATTCTCCTGAATAACCTTTATAATGTTTTCTATAGCTATTTTAAATTATCTATATCTTATTTGCAAATATAACTTAAATTATACGCATAGATTAATATCTAAACTGAGGCAGTGCCCTCTTTAAATGAAGATTTGTCATTTGACACATAACATATAAAATGTGTGACACATAACGTATAAAAAGGTACAAAGGGACCTATACAATTGGTGCATCAATTATAAGAATCGATGCTTTCACGATAGTTTCTAAATTAATGATACCTAATTAATGATATGCTCCCCCTTAAGTAGACATGGTAAATAACCAAATCTACTTAAGGGGGTTTTTTATGTCTAAATATTCTACAGAATTAAAGATTGCCGCGTGTAGAGACTATCTCGAAGGAAATTTATCACGCCAAGAAATATATGATAAGTATGGCATTAATCATGGCGAAAGTAGTCATTATAAAATGCTCGAAAGATGGGTTCGTAAATATCTTGCATTTGGCGAAAATGCATTTATTCAATCTAGTGGTAATAGATGCTATTCTGCCTCGGAAAAACTACAAATAATTGAAGAGTATCTTGAAGGACAAGGGTCGCTAGAGGATATTGCCATTAAACATGGTATACCTTCGTCTTCAACTCTACATCATTGGATTTTATTATATAATGCTAATAGAGAACTCAAGGATTATAATCCTATGCGGGAGGTCTATATGGCAGAAGCAAGAAGAAAAACCACTATTGAAGAGCGCAAAGAAATCGTTGAATACTGTTTATCGCATGACAGAGCTTATAAAGACACGGCTAGCTTGTATAATGTCTCATATAGTCAAGTGTATTCATGGGTTAGAAAATATGATGCTACTGGTGAAGAAGGATTGTCTGATAAACGTGGTCGTCATAAAACTGATGATGAAGTAGATGAATTAGAACGTCTTCGAAGAGAAAACAAACGACTTAAGCGTCAGTTAGAAGAAAATGACATGTTGGTACAATTATTAAAAAAAGTGAAAGAATTCGAAGGGATGTGAGGCTCGGCAAACAACGCTATGAATCAAAGTATATGGCAATTAAATACTTTTATGAAAACAAAGGCTGGAGTATTAACTGGATGTGTAAGCAGTTATCTGTTTCAAGAGCTGCTTATTATAAATGGTTGCATAGAGAAATACCTATTCAAGAACAGGAAAATATTGAACTAGCAAATCTTATTAAAGAGTATGATGCGCGTTTTAATCATATCTTAGGCTATCGAAGAATGACCTCTTGGATCAATCATTTTAATCACACGAATTATAGTAAAAAACGTGTTCACAGGATAATGAAGAAGTTAAATGTTCATTCTGTTATCAGAAAGAAAAAGAAAAAATATATATCTTCAACACCACAGGCTGTAGCTGAAAACATTCTTCAAAGAGATTTCTATGCAACTGCACCAAATCAAAAATGGGCAACAGATGTAACCGAATTTAAAATACCTGGTGAAAAGAAAAAACTATATTTAAGTGCCATTATCGATTTATATGATAGATATCCTGTTTCGTACATTATTAGTTCTAGAAATGATAATAGATTGGTATTTAAAACATTTGACAAAGCTATTATTACAAATCCTGATGCAAAACCTATCTTTCATAGCGATAGAGGTTTTCAATATACAAGTAAAGTCTTTCAAAGAAAACTTGATAATCAAGGTATGCAACAATCAATGTCGAGAGTAGGTCATTGCATTGACAACGGGCCAACAGAAGGTTTTTGGGGAATTATCAAATCTGAGATGTATGCTTTATATGAAATCATAGACGAAGCCTCTCTGAGATTTGCAATCAAAGATTATCTAAGGTTTTATGCAGAAGAACGCATACAAGAACGCTATAACTGTAAAACTCCGCTTGAAGTAAGAATGGAAGCTTTATCCGCTGTAAATCCTACAGAATATCCTATTCCAGAAAACAAGCGAATCAATAAATACAAAGAGAAATGGTGTGCATAGAAAAATGACCATACCTCATACGAAGTATGGTCATTCTCTAAACACTCATTTTAGATATTTATCCTGTCTACTTGACAGGGAGCATATCATAATGACGGCTTTTTATTTTTTATGTGTCAAAACGACATCTTTTTATACATTATGTGTCACAAATATTAGTATTCTATTGACACATAAAATATAAAAAGACATCAAAAAAGCCCGCAAATGCGAGCTCATGTATAGCTATTATTTTATAAACTATGTGTCAAATGACACCCATTTACTTTGCCGACACTCTCATAAATAAAAGGAGCTGGAATATATAATGTCTCCAACTCCTTTACTACTTTATATGTATTTAATTGTGGCAACTTCCGTGACCGTGTCCATGGCAGCTATGTCCGTCACCATGTTCTTCATCATGATGTGAACAGTTTGCTTCACCTGAAGCTGCAAGTGTACCGGCTAAGAATGCATTTACGACTTCATCAGTGTTCCCGCTTGCACCTGCGTATAACTGAATGCCTGCCTCCTGAAGAGCCATTACAGCGCCACCGCCGATACCACCACAGATAAGAACATCTACTTCAGCAAGATTAAGAACACCTGCAAGAGCGCCACAGCCCTCACCATTAGTACTTACAACCTCAGAGTTAACAACCTTGCCATCTTCGATATCGTATACTTTGAACTGCTCTGTTCTTCCAAAGTGTCCAAACACATTTCCATTATCATAAGTTACTGCTACTCTCATTGTATTTACTCCTTTTGATTTCAAGTTATTATCAAAAAAAGCTTGGTTTCTATCCATCTCTACATTACCACCGGATATACGAATTCGCTTTCCCTCTACAAGTGCAATTGCTATTTTTCTTCTAGCACTCTCATACATAGCTGTAACAGTTGTTCTTGCAACACCCATGCTATTTGCACAATCCTCTTGATTCATACCTTCAGCATCTAGAAGTTTCAAAGTCTCATACTCATCTAGAGTAAGGGTGATTGTCTCCAACTGAGGATTCTCTGAATTCTCTGGAACAAAGCTATAGTAATCTGGAAATACACGTATTTTTCTACATTTTGGTAATCTAGGCACAATAGAACCCTCCCACTTTTTTGACATATGTCAGCTATAATTTATCATCATTACTGACATATGTCAAATTTATTATGTGCTTTTCTTTTACCATATTCCCATTACATACTGCATCAAAAGGCTGACAACTGTTATTCCGATCCAGCAAAAGCCGCCAAGCAAAATCGGCTTCCCACCTGATTTAATTAGTTTGATTATGTTACTGTTCAAGCCAATAGCAGCCATGGCCATTATTATAAAGAACTTGCTAAGTTCCTTAAGTGGCTTAAAAACATAAGAAGGGACACCTGCTCTCAAGCAAATAGTTGTGATAATTGAAGCAATCACAAAGAAGACTATGAACATCGGAAATGCTCTTCTAAAGCTAAAGCCATTTGTCGAACTTCCATCCTTTTTTGCTTCCCTTGCCCTCAGATACGCAAGTACCAGTGTAATAGGTATGATAGCCAGTGTTCTTGTAAGCTTGACCGTAACTGCCTTATCAAGAGTCTGATTCCCCAGGTTCCACATACTATCCCAGGTTGATGCAGCTGCGGTGACGGAAGAAGTATCATTAACTGCAGTTCCCGCAAAAATACCGAAAGCCTCTCCTGTTGTGATATCAAAACCTATAAGCTTTCCCAGCGAAGGAAAAAGAAGTGCTGCCAGCACGTTAAAGAAAAATATCACAGAAATTGCCTGTGCCACTTCATCATCATCCGCATCAATGACAGGAGCCGTAGCTGCTATTGCTGAGCCGCCGCATATTGATGAGCCAACTCCGATAAGAGTAGCTGTGTTTCCTTTGATATTCATAACCTTATGAAGAATCCATGATAGGATAAGCGATGTTGAAATCGTGCAGATAATTATAGGAAGTGACTGTTTCCCGGTCTGAAGAACGACCGAAAGATTCATACCAAATCCAAGGAGGACAACAGCCTCCTGCAGAATTATCTTTGATGTAAACTTTATTCCATCAGCCGCCTTCCCCTTGTCATTCCAGAACAGGGCTATTATCATGCCCAGAATGATTGCAATCACCGCTCCGCCAACGACAGGGAAGCGCTTTCCCAGGAGCCATGAAGGAACTGCAATAGTGAAGCATACTATTACTCCCATGTAATTCTTTTTCAAAAAATCCATCTCAAGACCTCTCTCTCTTTTTAATCTGTTCTTTCGCAGGTCTTATTCTATTCTGTCTTTTGAAAAAGATAAAATTATATATTATTATATATCCATAAACATTTCTTATCGTTAGGGAGGACTGATTATGCTGGATTTCAGGATAGATACTTTTCTATGTGTTTGCAGGCACCTCAATTTCACCAAGGCGTCTAAGGAGCTGAATATTACTCAGCCCGCTGTTTCTCAGCACATACATCATCTTGAAAATGAATACGGGACAAAGCTGTTTACTCAGGATGGAAAAAAACTTTTTCTAACTGATAACGGAAAACTCCTGTATAAAAAAATGAATCAGATAAAAAATGATGATGAAAGTCTCAAAGAAATACTTTCAAAGAATAACCATGGCTTAAAAGACATCTCTTTTGGTGTCACCATGACCATAGGAGAATACATAATTGCTGATCCGATCAGTGATTACATAAAAAATCACCCGGATACTAATCTTAAGATTACATTTGGCAACACATCGGAGCTTCTTAAAAAACTCTCCGACGGTGTTATAGATTTTGCACTTGTAGAAGGATATTTCCCTGAAAATGATTATGAAACGCTGCTTTTTAGCAAAGAAGAGTTCGTTCCTGTCTGTTCGGCAAAGCACTCTTTCAATCAGAAGCCACGCGTGATAAAAGATCTCTTTCCCGAGCGAATTCTTATAAGAGAACCCGGTTCAGGAACGCGAAATATATTGGAAAGAGCTCTTGCCCTGAACAATTACTCCACAAGTGATTTTAGGAATTTTACCCAGGTGGAGAACATGCATGCCATAATAAGCCTTGTTGAAAAAGATTGTGGCATCACCTTTTTATATAAAGCAGCGGTTGCATCAGGACTGCAGTCCGGATATCTGAAAACAATCCCCCTTGACGACTTTAGGGTAAAACATGATTTTACCTTCATCTGGCCCAAAGATACTGTTTTCAGTGAAGAGATCCGTGCAATATGTGAGGAAATACAACCTATAACTCATTCTGCATGAAGTTCATGTTCTTTTTCATAAAGCTTGTTATCCTGCCGTCTCATGAAAATCATCCGGGACAGAAAAAGAATCAAGCTACTTCCTACAAAAATCTGAATCGGATATGTGATTAGTACGCTTTCAGATATTATCATGCTCAGCATGGTAATAGCGCCAACCGGTGGCATATACATCTTAGTAAAATGAATAACGATAAGCATACCACTTGTAGCAACAATTGCTGAAATCGTAATAGGAAGCCCTATCCAAATAGCAAAGAAATATCTTGAAATCACACCAATTATGGCACACACAGTTATCACTGCCACCGTTTTGACTGGCATATTTCTTGTTTTGTTCCTTGGCCTGGAAAACTCAGTAAATGCCACAAGTAACGGAGGCGCCACAACAAATCTATAACCCGTTCTGAATGCAACACCGGCTATTACTGTCACACAAAGGATTCTAATGGAAGTATCTATCATATCGTCCCTGGAATTCAGCATCACAGGAACATATTCCTCATCTGCTCGGATTCCCTGAAATAGAAAAAGTTTATGAAACAATATTACAAGTAATGTCAGTACAAATGCAGCTATAGGATACACTATACTTGTAGTATGCATCATCACCGGGAGCACTATTGCTGAGACAAATGGTGCAAACGTGGTTCCTGAAAACATAAAGATTACCTGAGCGATTGTGAATGCCAAAATCACTTCGATATACGTATCAAACGGAACAAATCTTACAATGCACACTCCTATTATCGCACAGCCTGTTATCAGTGAAAGCATACGCTTTCCATTAACCTTCCAGCTTCTATTTTTTGCCACCATATATCCAACTGCTAATGCTGTTATCTCAGGAAATATAATCTCCTTCTCATTTAAAGTTTCTGCAAATAGTGTCATCAGCGCTACTAACAGAACTGTACAAGCGTATGGTATTATTCTCTTGACTCTATACATATTCTATAAAAAACATGCAATCAATGTGATGATCGCGATTCCTCCTTAGTCGGTGTTTGTTTTCCATCATTAGGAATAATAGCTAGAGCCTCTCTTTTAGCAATAAAATCAGCTGCATGTTCCCTAATAGTTTCTAGTCCCTTTTCTTCTATATAGTCTAAATCCTTTTGTTTTAAATGAAAACTTGTCCTAAATTTAGAATTGCCCAGCCGTGTAAACAGCTGAGCAAACCTCTCTTCTCTTGTCATGTTCCTATTACTTAAATATTCCTCCAGCGATATCCTTGATTTCTTTCAAATCAATCTTTCCATCTGCTAGAGCATCTTTTACTTTTTTTACGTCTGCTTCATCAACCTTTACACCAGCTTTGTCTAATAGCTCTTTTGCCTGATTAACATCTGCAGACTTAAGCTTGTCTAAAAGGTCCTTGTTACCTGCTACCTTAGTAATAATATCCTTAACATCCATTTCAAAAACCCCCTTTTTAAAATGATTTTATAGTTCATATTCTACATGAGTTGTTGTATCCACGAAAGGCACAATAGCATCCTTTGTGGCAGCAAGACGAAGCTCATGCTTTTGATATTGTTTTAAAGCCTCTTCACTCTCAAAGATGGCTTCTGCTGTTACATCGCCATTTGATGAGCTAAGACATTCTGTGCACACTACAATGTTTTCAAGTCCTGGAATATTACCATTTAATCCCTCAAGCTTTGTCTTTATGTTTGCCTTGATTGCTCCTAAGTTTGGGCCAAAGCACTTGTCCTGTAACTTCCAGATTATGACCTGTTTTATCATTTAAATAATTCTCTCCAATTTCTATCTCTAATGGCTATTAGTTTATCACTTAAGTGAATTTTGTTCCACCTAGTATACCAGCCTATAAATATTTACTATAACAGATGGAATTGTAAATATTATTGGTATGAGTATGCGATTATACAAAAAATTTTTACACAAACCTGTGATACAATAGGTCTGTTAACTATAGAAATATGTGAGGTTAATATGGGATTATTTAATAAGAATGTAAAGAACGAAAATAAAGTATCAGATATAAGCGCTGCAACAGGAGAATCAAGAGTAATTAAGAGATTATATCTTGTAGACTATGAAAATGTATCAGATGCCGGACTTGTTGGTGTTAATCAATTATCTAGCAACGATATTGTTGTAATTTTTTATGGTTCAAAGGTGAAAACAGTTGCATATGAATCGCTTATAGCTATAACTAGCTCCACAGCAAATATAGAGCATGTAAAAGCCGAAAAGACTGCAAAGAATTATTTGGATTTCCAACTAACAACATATCTTGGATATAAGTTGGGACAGAATTCTTATGATGCAATATTCGTTATCAGTAGAGATTCTGGATTTGATGCCGTGGTGGATTTTTGGACTGAAAAGGGATACTCAATAAAGCGTCAGGAATCCATTGTAATAAAAGAAAAAGTGGTTGAAGAAATATCTGAAGAGCAGCCAAAGGCTAGACCTAGAAGAACTTACACAAGACGGGCTGGTAATTCTGGAAGAACGACCACAAGAACCGTAAGACAAAAGGTAGTAACAAAACCTCAGCCAAAGAAGCCTAGAACTACTACTCGACCTACTGTTACTGATAAGCAAAAAGCTGAAATCAGAGCTGCACTTAAAGGTGCTGAGTTAAGTGCTCCAGACTATAAGAAAGTGTATGATGCATTTGCATCTTGCGAAAATGCATCAACTTACAATAATAAACTTCAAAAATCACTTGGCAATGATAAGACTAGTGTAGTTTATAAAGCTACATCAAAAATCTTTGAAAATGCTAAGAAGTAAAATGGGCTGCCTTATCGGCAGCCTTTTTTGGGAGAATGATATATGAAAAAGTTTTTATTATCGCTCTTGCGATGGTTGTATATTACTCTCCTAATATGAATATGTACTGGAAATAATGTGAAATGTAACTGAAATCTAATAGGCTAAATACTCAATATTCTCAGCAATCTCTGGGAACTTCTCCTTAATCTCCTGCTTTTCAACGAGTCTAAAGCCTTCATAAGTAAAGTTTGGTGTAGTAGCGCAGGATACAAAAGTGAAGCCATCTGGTTCAAGATTTTCTGCAGCAAAGATAGCGCCCTTTGGGATAAGAACCATAGCTCTCTGACCGCTTTCTACATCGTTTCCTAATAAAAGTTCTTCTTTGCCAGTGTCTGTAAGCATTGTTACCTTCATTCCACAGCCCTCGTGGAAATACCAGATTTCATCACAGTCTATCTGGTGGAAGTGAGAAAGCTCACCTTTATCTAAAAGGAAATAAATGCTACCTGCAAGAGGTCTACCTTCCTTTTCAAAAGGAGCTGTGTAGACTTCTACGAACCAGCCGCCTTCAGGATGTTTTTCAAGGTTATATTCTTTCTTTAGTACGTCTGCTCTATTCAATTTAGTCCTCCTCAGGCCAAGTATCGCCAATATTTAACTGTTTGTAAGAAGTTCCTTTTCGTATAATGGTTGTAGTATCAAATCTTTTCTATTCTTGTAATTACATCATTAAGAACAGCTTTTTCATCAGTTCCGTAGATATCTAACCCTGTTGCTTTGATTAGCTCTACATCTTTTATTCCATAGAAGTTTTCTGCTAAGGACTTTATGTATCCGAATCCATATTCTTCTGGAACGTAGGTGCCACCAGCTGTCATCACATAATAAAGCTTATTGGCTTTACATAACCCTTTGGGAAAACCTTCTGGTGTGTACTCAAATGTAATGCCCAGTACATTAATATGCTCAATATACTGTTTAAGTACAGCAGGAAAAGATAAATCCCAATATGGTGCAGCAATCACTATTATATC
This sequence comes from Pseudobutyrivibrio xylanivorans, assembly GCF_008935055.1. NCBI lineage: Bacteria > Bacillati > Bacillota > Clostridia > Lachnospirales > Lachnospiraceae > Pseudobutyrivibrio > Pseudobutyrivibrio xylanivorans. Next base: position 97,321 of record NZ_CP043028.1, read on the forward strand.
TGCCTTAGCGAACTGGCGAGCCAAGGTAAACATTGGATTATCAAAGCTTTGTGAAGCTATAAGGGAATCTCTTTTCTTTAAGAAAGCTTCATCGGTCTTTGGAAAATCTATGTTTTCGAGCTTTAGTTCTTCATAATCCCCAAGTTTAGAAAGTAACGCATCTGATAAAATCTTAGTTCTTGATTCTTCTCTTACACATGTATTAATAAATAAAGTCATACTCTTCCCCTCTTCATATTTGTTAAGAACAGTTAATGCTCATGTTTGTAGGATTATTTGTTGGTACTTCGTTGTCTTTATAGTTATTGTAAATCTCTGCTATTTCTTCCTTTGAAAAGTCTGGGAAGGAGGCATAGAGGGTTTCTAGATCCATCCCTGTGCTCACAAAGTTTTCTACTGTCATTTGGTCTTTTTTATTCATTTATGTCTCTCTTTCTTGAGGTTAACATAGAGTCTTTTTACAAAATCTCTAGCTTCATTGCCATTTAAATAGAGTGTTTCTCCTTTGTCATCAGTAAAGAGTACGTTTCTTTCTTCATCTTTAACGTAAAAACGATACTTTCCATAGCCACCATTAGGGTCTTTTTCTTTGATGATACTATACTTACCATCAACAGTGGTTTTGGTCCAGCCATTCATTTTAAAAGATACATCTTCAGGAGACTTAATTACCTTAGGTTTAGCTGGTTTGCCTTTCCTTTTATCTTCAGGTTTTTGCATTATATTTTCATCAAGGAAACCTGTTCTTTCCAAGTAATCAAAGTAATACCAAAGGCTTTTATAGCGCTTATCTTTTCTTTTTTGATCTGGAGATGTTAGTCCAGCTGTTATCCTATTTGGTTTATATAAAGCATTTACATATGACTTAATAATCTCAGGGGTAACTTTATAGAGTTTCTTATCATCAATATCTTTAGGATCTATTTCCCACTGTTCTGCTAATACAGAATAGAACAAGCGGATATCTAATATGTACTGATATATAGAAGCAATAGATTTAATATTGTCATACTCTAAGCTATGAGCAAAGGCAGCAACTGAACTTGGTAGTGTGTCAGTAATATTAGTGACTGTTCTGCTGATTTGAGCTTCTTTTTCATCTAAATACTCTTTCATAAGAATACCTCGTGTCCTATAAGGACAATTGAAGAATAGGTATGTGGCTCACTTTCAAGTCATCGTATATTGTAATTTTATCAGTTTTTACGTCTGGATGATAGAAAAATAGCCCTAGAGATATATATACCCTAGAGCTTTGGTATTAGAAAATTTACTTATAAACAAAGAAAGACATATGCATTTCTATAGCTACTTATCAGTATAAGAATCAAAATAACTATAGTTTAATTATATAAAAATAATACTGTCAGAATAACTATATTTCAAGTTAAACTGACAGTATTTCAAAATCATATTGTTAAAATGTTAAACTGACACATAGAATACTTTTCCATTTTTAAATACTATTTTAGCGTCTTCCATATACAGATTCTTATTCTCTTCACGACGATTAACAATTTCAGCACCTTTTTGAATACGGATTTTTTCAACCTCTTGTTTTTTCATAGACCTATACTGAAAATCATCGTTAATCAACGATAATGGCTTATGTACAATTGCATCTAAGCCCTTTCGCTCAAAAATAGCCTGATCAATATCTATACCTAGCGTTTCTTCATGCATCAAATGCCATTTCTTTGTTTTTTCAATCGTCTTGTCAGTGTACTTAAAACTACTGTCATAAGTCGAATAACATTGTTCAGGTGATAAAGCACCTATATGAAATGTATAATTTAAATCTGCAATCGTAAACAATACATTAACAAGCATCATCTGATACTTCTGCCATTCAGAAATATCTTTTGTAGCTTGAGAATACTTATCAAATGTATCATACTTTCTAAAACTAATCTGCTCTACTTCTATATTCGCCTGATTAAGTAAATTCATACAAGTAGTTTCTAATGATTGAAGTCTACTTATTTCTTCAGCCCTAAGGGTGACATCTTCTAGTATTTCAGCTTGGAAATCAGCAGCACGTTTAACCTGTGTTACAAGTGTTAGTACTTTGCTCTTATATTCGTTCTTTTGATAATCCTGAAGTCTTGATATTCCATCACTAATTGCATTAAGCTCAGCATTAATCTGTTGCATGTAATATTGTCCCACGACAAGAGATGCTGCTCCCATAGCGGCATTGGCAACATTTACAGCCGCAATATTTTTCATAGCACCATCAACAGACACAAAGTCTGCATTACCTGCAATTTTACCACCCTCTCTAAACATACCTCTAACTGCGCCTTCAGTAGCTTTAGAGTTAACGAGTTTTGCACCACTAGGCAATATTGCTTGATAAACTCCACTATTGGCTAAACCAGCAGCTTCCGCAGCTACAACCGTATTTCCAACAACTTGAGCTGCACCTGGCACAGCACTTACAATACGACTGATTACCTTCTCATCCTTAATTTCAACCAATGAAAGTTCATTAAATTCATCGGTAGTAACCAATTCTTTTAATTCAACAACTGCTATCTCATTTTTCTTCTTGCGAAAAATCATATTCTACTCCCACATCTTCCGTACATCCGGCTGATACTCAACCGTGATATCGTTTATACGGATTTTATTATAATACAAGATATGCTTATTTAGTTATATAAAAGGATAATTTGATGAGTTTGTTGTGTCGACACAAGATAAACAACATTCTTTGTTAAACTAACTTTATCTGAAAAACAAAAATAATAAAGTGGCTAAGATTAGCATTAATGGACTCGAGAAATTTGATGCTAAAACTTGGGTTGAACCTTCAAGTGAAGTGATTATTTATGTTAATACACCAACTATATAGCTTGCATCAGATGAGGGATTGCATTAATCCCTCATCTTGATTAATGAATTATGAATATTCAATTTAAGCAATGCTTAGCCAACCATGTTTGTTAGTAAAATGCTTTACCACTTTTTCAAGATTTTCGATAAATACAGGCTTTAGAATAAAGCGAGAACTCATGTAATTTAACGATGCAAGCACAATGAATTCGTAACTTACTCTGAAATTGATGCTTGTCCATTCATGAAGATTGGCAAGAGCCAATCTCTTAATTTATTCAATTGATCTATTTCTGATCTAATAGCCAACATTTTTATGTCAAGAGGTTCGGTTATACTAATGAACTTTTCACGGAGCGAACTTGGTATTTCTGGCAAGACAAAACTATTCATATTCTCTTGATTAATCTTATACTGAATAGATCCTGTTTTGATTTTTACAACTGGTATGTCTTTTAAAATCATTTGTAGAAGTAGACAAGAATATCCGCTTGCAGGTTTTAACACATGCGCGTGATTATTAATCCAGCATTTGCCATGAATTCTTTGTAGGACAGGATGACCGTTTTTATCCATGACCGAACCATCTTCAGCAAGAAGGATATAATCACCATCAAAGATATATTTGTTCACATAATCCATTATTTCAGTTGCTCCATAATAAGGATAGGCCCCTTGCATAGATAACCTTTCATTTGCAGATAAGGGTATCCTTTCTGAATCAAGACATGTTGTAATCTCCCCAACTGTAGTTGTATTCCAAGTCGCAGGAATGCTTTTGCCTAAAGATTCACTGTATATAAGTTTACCCCCCGACGCTTTATAAGGTTTGCGTTCCTCATTAGGATAGTCATACTGAGTGAACCAATAGTCATATATGCTACAAACCTGCTTGTATAAATTGTCGTATATCCTATTATTTAATTCTATCTTCTGTGATACACATTCTACACACTCAACAATTTTCTTCTGCGCTTCTAGGCTTTCTGGATAAGATATTTGCAAATCTCTAACCTCTCCTAATGTAAGAAGAGGCACCGTACTCCCTTTATTATTGTTCATCAAACATTTTTTCATCCACGGGCTACAAAACCAATAATATGCATACTTTACATCAACTAGTGATTGATTTATTCTTGCACGTATTTGTTTATTAGATATAACATATTCCTTATATTTTGAATCTCTAGGAATTAATCCTACTTGCCCTATTGTTCCAGCAGCAGTGAAAATCAAATCATCACTGTATGCATAGCAATTAAGCTCATCAGCTTTTTCCTTAGTGACAAAAACAAATCCCTCATCATTAAATTTCTCATATGATAAATTTAAATTGTTACCCCTTATTACTGGGACGCCTTTATCAACAAAATATTTACTGGAAATATTTGAACCAAATGGTCCAGATATCAGTGAACCTTTCTCTTTTATACATATATTTTCAAGTTTAGACGTTATTATTTTGCTCATAATTAACCTTTTTTAACTGTTCTATTATTTCCTTTTGCAGTTTCGCCCCTTCATCAAATAATTCCTGTAACTCAACCATATAGTTATTCATTTTATCGGTAAACTCCTGAGGTGTTAGTTCTACATAATCTATCTTTACCTCAAAATACTGTCCAGCTGAAAATGACAATTTTTTCTTTTCTATATCTTCGTATTTTACAACCACACTGAAATCATCAACCGGCTCCTTCTTAATAAAGATATCAATTATTCTTCTTATTTCACTATCACTAAGAACTGTCTTTTGATATTTGCCATCAATCTTTTCTTTAGTACCAAGATTTGAAGCATCCATCAATACGACATCTCCATCTTTATTTGATTTATCTAAAAAGATAATTGATACATTCGTTCCAGTAGTTGCAAAAATATTAGAAGGCATTGATATAACACCTTTTAGCATTCTCTCACGAATTATTCTATCGCGGATTTTCTTTTGAATACCACTTCCGGCAGTCAAAAATCCGGTTGGAACAACAATCGCTGCTTTACCGTCCTCTTTCATTGAATCAATAATATGTTGTAAAAACATAAGATATATGGCCATCTTAGATTTATCTTTATTTGGAACGTTTGGCACTCCTGCCCAAAACCGTTTATTATACTTACTACCAGCCAATTCATCTCTAGTCTCACTAAAATCAACATTAAAAGGCGGATTCGATACAATAAAATCAAAATGCTCAATATCTGTTTTTTTCTTATTTAAATGTCTAGGATAAAGCAACGTATCGTCTTGAATTACATTGGGCAACGAATGCACAAGATTATTTAGAATCAAATTTAATCTCATAAATTCGTTAGACTTTTGTGTAATATCCTGAGTATAAATAGTACAATGTTCTTCTCCTATCTGATGTGCCATAGCTAACACTAGCGTTCCTGTACCAGCAGAAGGATCATATACTGTCACATTTGTTGCGCCTTCAGGAGCCATAATCTTTGCAATAATTCCTGCAATAACGTGCGGAGTGTAATACTCTGCATATCGTCCAGAATCTTTATTGTAGTCCTTTATTAAATATTCAAAAATATCCGCAAAAAAATCATATTTCTGTTCAAAAACATTCTCAAAACTACTTGTTGCTAGTTTTTGTATAATTGCACTACATAGTGAATCCTTCTTCTCATCGTCTGCGATTTCTCTAGATATTGGTGAAAATAGTTTTATTTGAGCTTTTCCACCAGTATGCACAGAAAAAATCTCCATGTTCTTTTTTGAAATTTCTTCAAGTGCCTTATCGAATATGTTATGAAAATCCTCTTCGCCCTTGCGACTAAATATTGTAGATATCAGCTGCTCTTTACCAAGAACAGCGGTTCCTGCATCTAGACTAAGTAACATAATTTCATATTCTTCATCACTTTTGCTCTTTAGTAAGCTTTCAATTTCTTTATTACTTTTTCCTTGAAACTCTGGAACATTTTTTCCTAAATCATATATAAATTTATCGTTCAAAAATTTATAAAGAAATGATTGAGTTATAATCTTGTATTCCCCTGGACTATTGCCTGCTCCGGCCAAATTACATGCTGACTTTAAATCATCAATCATGGCATATGTTTCTTGTTTTATTTCTGAAATATTCATTTTTATTTCCAGGTCCTTTCATGAAAGTATTCTTCGGAAATACAATTTCCGATTTCTTTTACATTCTGAGCATTTAGCCGAATATCATTATTGTTAAATTCTTTTAATATTAAACGGTACATACTTTTTTGAAAATACGGTTCATTATCAAGAACGTTTTCATTATCATACACTTGCTTATCAACAGAATTTTTTACTGAAAGTAATATTCTGTTTAGCACAATATCAGTTGCAACTGGACTAATGCCCTCACGTAATCTTTTATGCGTTCTCATATACTTCAGATCACCATTATATTTTCTAGCTAGCATTGCATCCGCAAGATTCTTTTTTTTCGCTGCGTCTTCTATTCTATTTAGTTCCTTAATATGAGAATCCATCTCTTCTGCTGTTAATTCCTCAATATTTTTCTTTGCAAATAATCTTTGTAATTCATCAACTAATAAGACATATTCTGGATCTTTGGGATCATTATTACGCTGCAGTTCTGCCCGTGTATGCTCTAATGATTCTCGGAATTTATCTGCAATAACCATTTCACTTTCTGACACCTTATGGAACCTGAAGTCTATTCCATCCAAAGCCATATTTAAAATGGCAGACATGTCCTCCGCATTAGCCAATGCTTCCTTTTGATTTACTATATTGATTCGATTTGTTACTTCATTGTATAGAGACTTTATATTATCAAGGGTAAATCTATTTGCTAAATCATCATAACCATATAGCTTTGATAAATTAGCCAATTCCTTATATAGTTCTATAGCTTTACGAACTTCTATCAATTCACTTTTTTCTAATTCTGAAATTTGCTGTGAGAATATTTCTGCATTCTCTGTATCAAATAAAAAAAGCTTTTCGGAAATATAATCTAACTCTTTTTTAATCTCATCTTCGCCTTTTAGAATGTTGTTATATTCCTCAAAGGCATCTCCTAACTCTTGCTGAAGTTCTTCGAAATAGGCCTTATTTGTCTTATCAAATTCTTTTCTAATATCAGCAAAATCAACAACATAACCATATCTATAATTTTTATATGGTCTGTTAACCCTGGTTAAAGCCTGAAGTAAATTATGTTCAGTAATCTTTCTGCAAAGATAAAGCTTTTTGAGTCTATTCGCATCAAATCCAGTAAGTAACATGCGATAAACCACCAGAAAATCTATTTGTCCTTGCTTAAATTCATTTTGCTCGTGAGCTCTTGTATCTTTATCATCTTCATCATGCAATATTAAGGCACAAGAATAATCTTTATCTAATAAAAGTTCGCTATCATCCTGCTCATCTGCCAGTGCCACTTTGTAATTCTTAGACTTTATTTCCTCGAAAACAGCTCTAGCTTGTGATTCCGATTCGCAAACTATCATACCTCCGATGCTATCATCATTAAGCCTGAGTCTACTCCTTGTAAAATCGTCAATTATATACTTTACCAATGGTCTAACATAAGCTTTGTGCGCATATATATCTTTCGTAGGCAATGAGCCTTTAATAGCTTTGAGTTCTTTTAAAGCTGCCATTAGGCTCATTCTATACTCAGTCTTAATTCCTTCTCTTATTAATCTAAGAGTATACCTATCCGCAATTGAGCTGTTATAAAAGTACTTATGAATATAGTGCCCAAATACATCTGTTGTATTATAGTCTCCACTAATCAGAGGCGTTCCAGTTAACGCAATCATTACTGCATTTCTATCTGAAGCTATTAAATTTGCAAGAAATGACCCTGTCGGATTATAGCTTCTATGTGCCTCATCTAAAAAATAAATCCTCTGTATATTCAAATCGTAATCTAAAGATTTAGAAATAGCATTTGCAGATAGCTTTTGAATATTAATAACAGTAATAGATAGTTCACCGGTATTATTTTTTTCGCCTGGTTTCGTAAATACTTTTTCAAATTCAGCTTTGTTTTTGACCTCATCAACAACAAGTCCTCGAGAACGAAACTCGTCTGCAGCCTGTCGAAGTAAATCTAATCTATCTACAATAAAATAAAACTTCGCTATTATCCCTTGCTTTTGATAATAATCCTTCAAATAATGTGTATTGTAAAATGCAAGTTCAGTCTTACCGCTTCCTTGCGTGTGCCAAATTACCCCTTTCTTTACACCATCATCTAATTTTTTCTCAATTGCTTTTGTGGCAAATAGCTGAGGATATCTCATAATATGCTTTTCTAATCTTCTAATCCCTGTATCAGGATCTACTTTATCGACAAAGCATATTGCATATTTTAAAAGCATCATGAATCGCTCATGCGAAAGCATAGATGTAATAATTCTATTTGTAGGAGTAGTTGAAGACATATTAGTATCATACTCACCACTTCCCTTTATAGAAAACAGATTATTATCCTTTAAAATTTTCTTTTCCACATCAACATCTATTTCAGAGATGTTGTCAAATATAGAACTGTCTTCTTCCCTAAAATGACTAAAGAATAATTTTTTATAATCTGTGGTCGAATAAAATGCTCCTTCTAACGGAATGACCTCAGTATCATCATATTCACTATTATTTGAGAAAATCATAAACTGTGTAATATTTGCAAACCGGCGGAATTTCTTGTTTGCAAAACGTTTATTAATTCTTTCATATTCAGCTTGTATTCCATTTTTATTATTCGGTTTCTTTACCTCTATAAAAACAAGCGGCATTCCATTAACCAAAACTGTAATATCCGGTCTAAACTCTTCACTTCCATTTTTACAAGTAAATTCAGTGACTACCTCATATATATTTTTAAAACCATCAATAGAATCAAAATCTATTAACTTGAGTCCCTTATAACCTTTCTTTAGATAAGTATAAAAGCCCTGTCCCAAATCCTCTTGATTTAATGTATCTTTTAAATCTGCTATTATATCTTTTGCTTCTTGCTCAGAAATATTAGTTCCATTAATATTATTTATTCCATCACGAAAAGAACCAATAAAAATATTGGTATCCTCATCATATTTTCCATCAGATTCTTTTAATGACTTATACGTGTATCCTAGTCTTGTAAAATGAACAAGTGCTGGAATCTTTACTCTAGAATCTTCATTATGTATTACCGCCATAGACACATCTCCTATATGAATTAAAAGCATGTAAAAACACATAGTAATTATAGCATATATATTCTTGCCATGTATTTGAAATAACACTTTAACAACCTATAAAGTATTATTCGCTATCTATTAATATCCCGGAACAATTAACCAGTTTCAAATACTCTCCTTCGTTCAAATGAACATCTACACCGTCCGTCACCATATGAGCTTCTACTGTAGATTCTAAACTCATCGATGGGTTGGTGGCTATCTGATAACCACTATACTTATTTGGGTCTATTCTTTGTAAATGCCACGTACCACTTTCTGTTCCACATGTCACCTCATATTTCATGTAGATTGGATATTTCTTACTGTTATCCAGATGGTATGGTTTAAATGCCCATATTAACAATGCTAATGTTAATATGCTTCCCCTTATAAGATGCTTTTTCAAATATTTTTTCAAAAATTACCTCCCATAAAAATTATTCTTATACCGCTTCATTTTTAAAATAGTTCTTCAGCTGATTTGCCAAATCAAATTGCTCCAACTTATCAAATTCAGCTTTTGAAAAAGTAACAACCACATTTTGCCTAGATAAGGCATCTGCCTTAGTATTATATCCCCTGCTTACATGGCTAACATTGACAGAATTGAAACACTTATATAATGCAAGTTCTTTCTTCTTCTTGTTCCAATGATGTTTTGCGGTCAGATTATCAATCCAAATGTGCACATCTTGAGTGTAGTTATAATCATAAAGAAGCGTAAACAACGCATTTCCTATGGCTTCTAGGGTAATATCTTCAACATGATTAGTACTTCGAACCTGTCCTACTTTCTCACAAACAATATTTGCATAATTAAGTTCAGATTCTTTCTTGATTTTGCCCTTTGCTATTATGAAGCTGTAATTACTGACGAGCCCTCCTTTTGGATGCAGTGGATGCTTTTTGTTAGTTTCATCAATGAAAATCGTCACGCTTTCCACTCGCTGATTTGATTTTGAGCCACCCTCTTGCAATGCACTATCGCATAAATAAGATTCTGCTATTTCATATAAAAAATCCTTAGCAATTCTATTTGCCTGAATGGGATTCTGCAAATACTCACGGAAATTCTCATAATCAATAATGGTGCGAGTATTTTCATAAAGCAACTGCCCTTCCCAATATGAAACCCTCCTAGCAAGATTATTCATCATTATTTCGACTTCCTTAGTTACTATCTCAGGATGTCTCCTTTGAATATCTTGATAGCCAAAAAAATTAGATTTCGCCTCACGCAGACTATTTAAATCCAACTCATATAAAAAATGTACATTCAGCTGCATCATACGTAGAGAATACTTCCTAAGTAGTCCAATCAGGGCTCTGATTTCATTTTCTATCTCAGTATTGGCTTTAGTTTTGCAATACTGTCCCCTAAGATTCAAAGCATATAATGCAAGCTTTATGTATTCATCCAATATTGTCATACATTCTAATGCTCCAATCTTTATTCATCTTGCATAGAACATGGATGCCTATAGTGCTTTGCGGTTAATCCACCATTAACATTGATGTCTCTATGTCAATGTCTTTAGCATCTTTCCCAATTACACTATGAATAAATTCTTCATTGCCTCTATTTTCTAGCAGTGTAAACAATACATTTAACAAGCTATATGCATCATTGTCCTTGAAATAAAATAAATCAACTGGTCCACCTACACGGTTCTTAAGACTAATGCCATTGAATTCATCTATACGATAACTGATAATTTTACCAATATTCTCATAAGATAATTCAGTCATTATTTTTTGTGGATTATCCTCTGATAAAGAGAATTCTGCAAAACCACAAATATAGGACAAAGTAATCCATCTTTCCTTTCCTGAATCATCAATAAATCTTACCGTAGCATGTTCTCCTCCCACCCAATCATTTTCATCTTCAAAATATTTAGCATCTGTTATAAAATATCTCTTCATCTTGTATACTTCTAATCCTTTCGTTCCTTTGTAACATTTCTAGTTGAATAGCTGCATTTTTCCAATTTTATTATCAATGGCTGATATCTGTTCCATACATTCATTTATATCCTTATTTATATCCTCAATAGAACGATAAATCACCTCAGTCTCTTCCTTAAAATAGCGAGAATATGACCAATCTCCTATTTCCTTAATTTCGCCTATAGAAACCTTATGCGAAATTCCTTCTACCTCCTTCTTTTCGTTTATAATATCTGTAAGAAGCCTTTTATTTTCTAATGTAATGCTAGCTTCTGATCTACGACCTCTATTTATGAGCTTTGATGCATCCACGTAGATTACGTCATCATTTCCTTTTTCGAAGACTAACATTGATGTTTTCACTCTGGTATTATCCAATCCTGCAGGAAGATCAATAACAGCTCTAAGTAGATTAAGACTACGTAAACGTTCACGACATACTGCATTTAGACCTTGCTTGAATAAAAAGCTCTGTGGTACAACAAGCACAAGTCTTCCTTTATCTTTTAGCGCATCAAGTCCTGCTGCTGTAAACAGAACATCACCGTCCTTGCAATAATCAGTGTTCATGTATTTAATTAAAATATCTACTTGATGCCCATTGAGTTCTTTGACTTTTGTACCAAAAGGTATATTCATTACAACTTTGTCAAATTTCTTTTCTGACTTACGAATAGTAAAATCTCCTACCTTCGCGTCAAGTTCATAATCCCCTATAAGATTTAAATAAAGTGCAGCATCTCTAACATTTCTATCATCAATATCGTTAATTGTAAGTTGACACTTCTTATTATCTGCACACACTCCAAGTGAATAACCTAATCCTACAGTTCCATCGCAAACTTCTTCTCCATCCTTAATATCCGCAACTGCACTCTCTAACTCTGCAATAATAGTATTCGTAACCATAGATTTTGCATGTGAACCATCACATACAGTTTTCATCAATTGATAGGCTAAATTCTTAGCACCTTCCTTGTCCAAGGGCTGAGTAGCGATTGTTTCAAGAATATTTGCAAATGTATGCATCCATCCTTCCTCTTGGGATCTATATGGAGCATTTATATTACTTAATAATCCCTCAATACAACCACATTGTTTTTCAATCCTGCTTATTACCTCTGTATCAAAAAGTTTAGAAGTTAAAATCTCATCATGTTTAATTGCTGTGAGACCAACAAAATATTTAAAAAATCTATTATGTTCAAGATTTACATCACTAAAAATATTCATGACATATAATATTTGTTCTAAGAAAGCAGGTAATGTATACCCATTCTCCTTACAAATGCTTATTATTTTTTCACTTAATGTCTCATTATTCTTTTCCATTAGTACATCCTCCAACCAATATTTAATGATATCCAAAAACAGTATCCAATTTCTCCTTTTCAAGACTAATAGTCTTTTTATATAAAGCTTCCTTTTCAACTATACATTCATAATATTCTGCAATCTGCTCTTGCTCTTTTGGGTCATACATATTTAGCTCTACTTCATTTATTTTACCAATGGTTAACATTGGTACTGTCGCACCACTTACCTCCTTAAGTACTTGGTTTCTATAGCTTTCTGAGTTAAAAAATGCAGTTAAAAACTTTGGATTTACTTGTTTCTGATTACATCTAACAATTGCACAAAAAGATGTTACTAATAGTCCCGCGTTCTTCTCATCTATATATACTGCATCATATGGAGTAGAAAGCTTTAAAACAATATCCCCCTGTTGTGTAGTTTTCTTCTCGTCAGGCTCAGTTTTATACTCCAATTCGTATAAATCATCATTGTTAATCTGTCCACCAGATATAGCTTTCGGAGCTAAAACTTTTATTTTACCTTTAACAAGTTCATTTTTTCTTTGATCTGCTTGGATTCTACTTGTTATTTGTCCTCCTATTGTCTGTGCAATTCCTGATATTCTTTCCATTTATGTTTCCTGTCCCTTTCGATGATATATTTTTTTATGTTCATTATTGACTTGTAAAAAAAATAGCCATTCATAGCCGTTCATTTTAAAGTTATATCTCCATACAAAAATGATATGTTTTTGTATGTTCATCTTGTAAGTATAATTTACCACGCTAAAAACATTTTGTCAATAGTATTTTTGATATATTTTTTTATGTTCATTATTCGGGGGGGGGGGTAAAATGAGACTTACATTATTTAATGTTTCCTATAACCATAAAATCCTCGGTATAACTCCGCGACTATAACCGTAAGAAAAAAACAACCTCCATCCATTCATCATGGGATAGAGGTTGTTTGTATGATATCAAGTTATCTGCCTAGGACTCCTGGATGGGAATTCATTCCGACATATCTACTGCTTTCTTCATAATATCTGCGTAGGTAAGAATTGATACTAATTCAAATAGTAAATCCTTTCCATCAGCAGTTGTGTATAAATTTGCACACGATGTAGTTACATAGCTTAGATTTCCATCCCACGGAGCTTTTACTTTAGGATTATCACAATCATATACAGCCTTTTCTGGTTTAATCTTTGAAAATTCATCTCTTAGCAGATTAATTTGTCGTGCAGTCTCTATTGCATTATTAGGTTCACATTTCCCTGTTTGAAGAAAATCCATTGCTAGAGGAATTTTTCTTTTCATTCCACCTAATCGAACCTGTGCAGTCGAATAAACAGAATGTAAAATCCAGCTTCCACCTACATCTACGTATCTTTTTCTATCCTCTGTAAATAATTCCATGAAAAACCTCCACTAAAGAATTTCAATTGGTATATTAGGATAAACACTATCTAATCTAAGATGTATATTTCTAGTAACTGTTTCAATTATCTCAGTAGTATACTCTCTATTTCTTGTATCAAGAATAATTCGTTGAGTTGAATCAGCTGGAAGATTTTGTACACGAGCTGTTATTTGTCTTTCCAGTTCACTGTACAAAGTTTGTCTACTTTTGGCACTTGCCAAATTGTAGTTTTTTACCTCTATAGCTTCTATAGTACCATTCGGATTCTGTACAACCACATCTGGCCTTGTTGCACCTGGTGTGTTAAATGGAACTTCTTTTCCACCTATATAAGAAACCTGTTCTCTTCCGCCCTTAATCTTTAAAACATATTCTTCAGACTCTCTTGGTGTTGGGATTGTTTTAGGCGACAGATTAGCAGCTGCCAAATCTATTGTTGCAGAAACACCACCTAATACAACTCCGGAAATAGCACCCCACTTAAAACCTTCGCTAGCAGCCAAAGCACTTGCTTTTACAGTAGATTCTAAATCCTTAGTTTCATATCCTGTAACTGCAGCCGATACTGCACCGCTAATCACAGCTCCCGAAATAGCAAATTCTGTTCCAGTAGATGCAGCTGTTGCAAAAATCATACTAACTGCTGGCGCACCTAGCCCCGCTGATACAACGGTAACAGTAACACATACAAGAATTACGCCTCCACCTATAGCTACATTTCTAATAATCTGGTCATAAGTATCATCATAATCCTCAAATTTTGCTACTACTGTTTTTCCTTCATCATTTGTTGTAAAAACGTACTGTTCATCATCAAATTGCTTTTCGACTTCTTCCAAAGAATACCCAAAGAAAATATTAGATTTGGAATTATATTCTAATTCTTCCAAGTACTCTTTAGAAACATAAACAGCTGAAACATTTTCAATAATATAGTCTTCGGAATCAAGCGTTGACTCTAGATCAGAATAAACTGTATCCTCCACATACTGAATTAATTCTTCATCTTGCATTGATGTATTGGATAAATCAATATCGCCTAATTCATCATCTTCTGTAGTGGCACTTTCGTCCTGTGCTACACTTTCTTCTACTTTTGTTTGTGTATCTTCACTACTCTCTGTCGTGTTACTAACTGATGCGCTTTGACCACAGCCACAAAGAGTTAAAGCCAATGATAAAGTTATTGCAATTATCTTTTTTACCATTACTTCTCCTCCTCTTCGCTTACATCAACATTTCCTCGTTCCTCGTTTCTAGTTCCTTCATTTGTTTCATTTATATTTTGAACTAGCTTCTTTTTCCTATTCTTTAAGACCCAGAAGCCTCCAACAACTATTACTACAGCGATACCAATATATCCTATAGGCGATGATTCCTGTTTTGTGGAATTAACGCTTGACCCACTACTTCCATCACTTTTATCTGGCTCACTTTTTTCTGTTACATTTTTGGCTATCTCAGTACTGCTAGAATTATCTACTACCTCAGTTGTATCGTTTGCATCTTCTATATTCTCATCTTCAGTTACCGCCTCGCCAGACTTCGATACAAGACTACCATCATCTTTTAGTTTATATCCCTGGGCTAGTAGATTATTTACATCATTAACAGAAAGATTATTCTTCGATAACGCTTTTATAATTGGAGAATCTCCAACATAAATTGTCTTATCTGTTTTACGGTTACTATCATAATCATGCTCTACACTAATAATATAAATACCTTCATCTTTATATTCTGAGCCATCTTTTGCTGGCTTATTTCCTTTAGTGTCCTCAGAATAAGATGTGCCATTGAAATTAATTGCTTTATGTTCAACTGAAACTGTTAAATACTTCGAATTTGCATAGTCTAATCTGAACCCTTCCATAGAGATAGAATGATCTACAAGTTGATTATTTGTCGCCAAATCAAATGGGAATATGTTACAATTGCCATTTCTAATCTTGAATTCAAAAAATAGCGAATAACTTGAGATGTCATCAAGTATCCCCGATGAATCCTTTATTTCATAATCTAATGCAACTACATAGTCGCCTTCTTCAAACAATTTAACTTTTGTATCAGCGCCAGTACGAACATTGGCTTCAAGATAATTGGTGAAAACAACTGGGTCTTTTGCTTTCCCCTCAGCATCAGTTTGTTGGATAATTAAAGTTCCTTTTCTAAATGCTGTATGTTTTATATCAAACTGGTCATCCCAACCATCTTTGACATCATTGATGGATAAGTCCTCATTACCATTCAACTTATTTATATCTTTAATTCCTGAATCCAATGTGAACCATAATGTTACTTGATCACCAACATTTTTTAAAAACATCGGCACATCGTCTTCATCTTTAATAGCATCGGTGTATCCATTTATAGTAAAATCTCCAAGATTCCAGCCTCTATGAGGATCATCATCAGGAATATCAACTATCACACTATAACCTGAATCATTTTCTACTTTAAATCGATATTCTTTATCTTGGAATATAGTACGTGGCGTTGTGTCTACAGATTCAACATTACCTAAATCCTTATCAATCAAATAAAATTTATAGACTTCTGCCCATCTTGTTACATTGTAATCTGATGTATCAAACACCAAAAAACTATTCTTCTCAACTAATGTTTTTGTTTTATACGCTACTAAAACTCTATAAAAACATCCATTTGCTTGTTGCACATAATTTGACTCATATACTTTCTCTTCAAATTCGCTCTCTTCGCCCAATACATCTGTAAGCTGTTTATCTATAAACCAGTTTTCTCCATCTAATGATGTTTGAACAATAATAGCACCTTTCTTTACTTTTTCATCAAGTGTAGCCGTAGAGACCTTTTTTGTATTGTCCTCTGAGATTTTATCTGTAGCAGTATCAATGTTGTACTTAATTTCTACAATGCCACTATTTACTTCAAAGGCTTGAACTTTGTTTACATCATTTATCTTTTTGATATCGCCATCAAGTGATAATATACCAAATTTAGTCTTACCATTTATAGCTTTATTTGACTGGGCATTTTTCAGCACATAGTCAGTATCCTCATCAAACTGATACTCTACACCATCAATATTAAGAGACTCAGCAAATACAGGTGTTGGCTTAATAAAATAAGCAAGCGAAAAAATAGAGATTAATAAAGAAAATGTGATATTAACAATCAATCTTTGTTTCATAAACCCGCCCCTCTCTGCAAATGGTTACTTTTATATCCTGAATATAAAATATCATGTTATAAGTACGAAAAATCGTACAGCATAATACCTTTTTATAACTTTTTATAACAGCAATGCAACCTATACTTTTAATAGCTCTACATATAGCATTTATTTACAGATAGAGTTAGTGTACCAAAGAATATTGTTAATCCTGTGTCGTCATAACACCATCATCAAGCGTAAAAATCCTCGGTATAACTCCAGGACTATAACCGTAATTCAACCGAGTATCGTATAATTTTCGGTCTTATCCATAAAAAACAACCTCATTGATAGAGGTTGTTCCTGCGATTTGATATGTATTTAAATAAAATTTACTTTAATCCATACATTTTCTTTTTACGAATAAGTTCACTCATGGATTCTGCTTCATCAACAAGCTTATAAGTCCAATTATTCTCCGTCTTAATATAGTTTCTTTACATAATTTCTGGCATCAGAATATGACTTTATAACAAGCTTTTCACCTTTATCATCTAAAAAGAAAAGTCCTGATTTCTCATCTCTAATACAATAATGATATTCATTTGGCTTGTTACCATATTTTTCTTTGATGAGGCTATATTTTCCATCCACTGTGGTTTTTACTTTTGCGGTACCTGTAAACTTTACTTCTGATGAGTTCTTGATTACTCTGCCCTTCTTTCTTTTTGATTCAGGCTTAGTAATCAAATTGCGAGAAAGAATTCCTTCTAATATAAGATACTCACAGTAATTATATAAGGCATTGATGCGACGGCTCCGCTCCGCCTCACTTACTGTTCGTTGCTTTGCACCTTCAAATTTGGGCTGAAATGGAATTGATAAATACTCTTCAATCATTTCATCTGAAACAGAATTTAGATCATCTTCCACCAGCTCATCCCTTGATTTTGCTAGTGATTCTGCAATCACATCATAAAAACGTCTAATTTGGCACACCTCAATATAGATACCACCAATGGATTTTCCCTTAGTATTTTCCGCATAATAACAATATCCCTGCACAGATGCAGGAAGTGTTTTTGCTATATCTGTTGTGCTGCGACTCTTAGCAGCTTCGCTTTCAGATAGATACCTCATCATTTTCAAAGCCCCTTTGAACTACATTCTCATGGCTTTAATATATCATCTTACTAATTATAAAAAAAGCCATCACAGAGGTTGATGTGATAGCTTAATTCCTTCAGTATCTCTACTGAATTATTATGGGTACTTTTTATATCGGCTATTAGAGAACCTTTTAATAGTTACCATATAAAAACTGTGCTTGGGGAAGGTTCGGGAACCGGGCGAACAATGCAATCTTTCCTCTGCTCGCATTGTGGGGAGTCCTTCGGGGGGTTCCTGATATAATCGGGGCGGAGCATATTATCATCCCGTAAAGCGGAGCCCCGATGCAAGTTCGCACGGAAACAATCATTCCTTACAATAAACTATAAATCTAATAATATTATATTAAGAAAACAAATATTTCTCAACGCAAAAAGACCACAAACGTGATGTCTGTGGTCTTCATGTGTTTTGTTTTTCCGTTGTTATATTTACGCATGGAGGTACAAAAGTAAAGAAAAAGCAAGATTTTCATGTTATAATATTGTTGTCAAGAAGGATTTTTGCAAAGAAATACTGAGAATCTTCAAGATTCTCTTTTACTTGAAACACAGGAGAAAGGAACTCGGCCTTTATGGAAGAAATATTAATTATGGATAGTAAAAAAGGAAAGAATATTTCTATTCCAAAGAATCTTACATCTATTTTAGATAAAGGCCTTGATGATGTTGATAATGGTAGAGAATTACCTGCAGATAAAGCTTTCGACTTAATAGCCGATTTGGTTGAAAGAAGACATCGTGCAAGAACGTAATGTATTATGACTCCCTTGGGAAAAGTATAATTGGAAAAGATATTTTAGAACTCGTCTTCTATAAATATCGTTATAATTCTATTTCTTCATCCTTACTCTTATGTTTGTTCCTTTGAATTTCCTGCTCAAGCATCTTAATTTGCTTTTGCTGTTCAATTATTAATTGATTAAGCTGGACGACCGTATTTTGAAATTCTCTTTCTTTTTCTATTCTCTCTGCTTCAGCTCTCGTTTCAATTTCTCTTTTTTGAGAATCTTGCTCTGTTATTTTATTTTCAAGTTCTTGCACTTTAACCTGATACTCTCTTATAATCTCAAGATTTTCTTTAAGCTTCTGCTCCTTAAACTGATGAATATCCATATCTTCTCTTTCAGGATTGAGTTCTCTTTCAGTTTTTCGTTCAATAGTAAAACCTCTTGCTTCTACAATCTCTGTCCATTTTTCTCGCATCATCGTATCAAAAGCTACGGTTCTATTGTTTCTACGTCCTTGAGGTAGGTGCTCATCTACTCTGCTAATGCCCAGTTTTTCAAGAGCATTTTCTTTTGAAATCGCTAAGTCACCATTTTCATTAATATAATCCCAACATTTCCTTATATGAGCATGCGGACTTTTCTCATCAACATGAATGGCCCAGTCTAAAACATGGCAATTAGAGTTATATTTCTCCAGCTGTTTCAAATACTCCATCACACAATCTTTAAAGATTTCTGGATTTATATTGTCCGTCATTGTTCCTATTTGAAGAATGGTTTCTTCCGGAGGATGCTTTATATAATATTTCTCTATCGTCATGCAACGTTCTTTGTGACGTGCTTTTATGTAGGTTTCATTAATATGTTTTATTCGCTCACCATATTGTTCTTTGTAATACTTGAGTTCAACATCCTTGAATTTTAAACCTTCATCCTCATAGATGTTTCCATAGATATTGTTGATAGATTTAGAGATATCTATATGGTCTGCTTTTTGTATATCAAAATTTCTATCATTATGATTTGCTAAGCAGCCGGCACGTTTATTTCTACAAGTTACTTTCATCTATAATTAAGTCCTTTCTTTCTAAATCTTCTAAAAATGATTTGCCTTGGTCCAAAGCATATTCAATAAATTTTATTGACTGTTCTCCTCGTTCATCTCCTAGCAAATCAAAAAATTTTAATGCTGCCTTAATACGTTGCCCTTGTAGTAAATCAGAACGGAGTACCCTAAAATCTTGATATTCATCTATAATCTGCATTACCTTACCAGCTCTAGCTAAATATACTCTCTGTCTCACTTCCTGCTCTTTCAAAACATCATACTTAATTTTAAGATTTTTATATGATTGGTTAAGCCTGCTATACTTTTTTTCTTCATCTTCATCCCTTTGTTTTTTTATCCTTTCAACAAAAGGCGTTATTCTCATATAATATTGCGTTGTAGTTTCACCCTCCATTGGAAATGGCAACTTCTTTAATTGAGAATAATCTGATGTTAAAACAGCTTCTCTATCCTTGTTGTATAAAAAGTCGTAGAATACTTCTTTGGGTGCTGTATCAAGGTAAAAAGTATTCCTCATTATCTTTTCATAATTCCTTAATATACTCTTGAACCAACCTCGTTTAGCACATGAATACTTAGTCAGGAAAAGCTTTCCATCTGCACGCGTCTTTGAAAAAACAATCGTATATGTTCCTTTTTGCTTTTTGCTATCAAAATCACAAAACAATATTTTAGTTTTATCAGCGCACGCTTCTTCCGTAGATGAATCTTTCAACTCAGCAATATTAATATCCAAATAATCTCTACAAAAAAGTAATGCCACTTTCTTCCAGCGGTTTTCATCAATAACATCACTTTCACCAATACATAACTTAAATTGGATTCCAATAGCTATAACGCCGTTTTTTCGAAGCTGATGCGTTGAATAATATGATTGCTTTAGCAAATAATCCTTACATGTGAAGTAAGCAAAACTACCCTGATTGACCTCCGTAATAATCTCCTTAAAGTCCGCTTCTGTCTTTAAGGAAGAAATCTTAAACATCGAATATCCCATTATTATTTATCCTTTCTTGTTATTTCAAATTATCCAAACATAGATAATTTGATCTTGAATGTTCTATTCGTGTCTAATATGGATGTAGGATAAGAAAATCGCTCTTAAAACGATGTTTCAGATACTTTTTAAAAGAAATTTATAGTGAAATTTAATGTTTTTGAATTAAAGAACTGCTAATTGAAGATAATATTTTAAACGTAATAATATCTATATTGGATAATTTGATTCCTTAGAACATATTCTTTACATGCCTGAAACCCTCGGAAAATCAAGATTCTTTGATATTTGCTTCACCCAGCGTTTCTCAAATTTGCGTCAATTGTCTACGGAGTATATGTATTAGCGCATATGTACTTGTTTTGAATGCCTTTTATGGATTTATAAATATGAAATTCTAATAGATATAAATTTTTTTATGAGGGGATTTAGATTTTGACAATCTAAGAAATTCTTGAGTTTACAACTTATTTTACATTCCCTTTTAAAATAAAGTCTACAGCTGTATATATTGTTCAATCCAGGGTTTTCCCCATTTTTTCCTATGTTTTTCAAAAAAATCACTTCAAACAATAGGCCTTTACTTATAGCTTTAAAAAAAGAAGAAGAAAACCTGGAAAAGAGCAGGAAAAGATGCGTTTAGCAACTTCCCTGCCACGCGCAAGCCTTCATCCTAGTCGGTGAATAGGGCGACGCTAACCATTAATTTGAGGTCACTAAAACATAAGGATTTTTGCCCACAAACACTATAAAAAAATGCTGATTTTAGCCCACTAAAAATAGGTACTTTCCTTTATTTTCGCTGTTTTTTCCATTTTTTTCTTATCAAATTTAGCCCAGCAAAATATCGAATTTTTGCCCAGTAACATCATTTTGCATCAATTTCAGCCCACAAAAAGGCTTATTTTACATTAAAAATGCCCACAAAAACATAGGCATTTTAGCCCAGCAAAAATTAAAAAATGTTTAATTTACGCTGTTTATCGCATTTTAAAAGTGCTTAAAATAAGCCCACGAAAGACTTTATTTTATAACGTTTTTTGGCCAGAAAGATTAAAAAAAATAGGACACTATGATACTTCTATTTCCTTAAAATAGGTTCCTGTTTTCGTCCATTTAGGTTTTCTATCTAGTACTACTTGACTGCTAATTACAGAGTCAGAGATTCCTGTTGCAACACATGCATGACCTATATTTATGTACCTAGCTATTTCTTCATCTGTATGAATATCAAACTGTCCTATAACAGTATGAATTCTCTTAGAAGCATTATATTTTACAAAATATACATTCTTTCTTATGGGATTATCCGGATTCTCTAGCTGATACGTTATTCCCTTCTTAGTCATTCCTACTTCTCGCGCAGCTATAGAAATCGAGCCATAAGATCCAATAAATTGATTATATAAAGTATCATAACAATCAACTGGAATCGATTGTTCATCATTAAAACCTTTTCTATTAACAGCCAGCCCGTCATCAAAAGCTTGTTTTGTGTTTTCTGACACTGTTCCCCACTTTAAATTATCCACATTATTATTAGCTTTATTATTATCTTTATGGAGAACAACTGGATAGTTTTCAGGATTTGGGATAAACGTGTTTGCTACTAATCTATTCACTCTGCAGCTGACTCTACTACCATTAACTTTATTTATCCCGCAATACAAATATCCATTACTCAAACTTTGCTTCTTAATAAAGAATTCTCCACTATGATGATTGTTTCTTTTTTCAAGTCCGTAGATATTTCCTCTCGGATCGATATAATCAAATGAATCTTTTATCTGAACTGCATCTTTTGGTAATTCATCAATATAAATACTTTTTCCCACTATGTTTCTCCTACGTAATTTTCTTCATAAACTCTTTTAAGCGAAAATCTATGAGCAATTTTATATCCCCCATTGTAATCAGCACATAATGATCGTGGGGGATATCTTCTTCCTGTTAATCTATAAACATCATCTGCTATTTCTTTCACTGTATTTCTTTTTATTGTTATACCCTCACCTTCTAAGATGAGTATCCCCTTATTTTGTGTTCTAGTTTCGACTCTCTTTGCCACATGCTTTCGCCCTTGTTTCTCAGGAATTACTCTAATATCTCCATATTGAAGATATTTATGTAATGATGAAACACTCACAATTTTAAACTTTTCCTTTGCATATCGAATAGCGGCAGAAATAGATTCAAAGTCCCCAATATATTCATCTCCTTTATATAACCTAGATGCATTTTTGTTTCTCACAGGAGACATAGTCTTATAACTTTCAGCAAGATTGTGTTTTCGGTCACACCATTCTAAATTTTCTACATTATTATTTTGAGGATTACCATCAATATGATTGACTTCACCATAATCATTTGGATTAGGAATAAAAGCTAAGGCTACTAGTCTATGAATCAAAAATTTCTTATGATTACCGGATTGAGAACATAATGTAATAGCATAATAACGTTGCTTTGAATCAAGAGTTGGCTTTAACTGTTTCTTTTTTCCTGATTTATAACTAAAAATTTGTCCCCTAGTATCAATTTCGTAAGCAGGATATCCTGATACTATTTTACTGCAATAATCCACCTAACATACCCTCCCATTTTTACACCTAGCTATATATGATATAACCTACTTGTCACAATTTATCTCATTTGTTGCTATTGACTCCTCATAAACCATATATGGATCTAAATTGACTGCATCTTCCCAAGAGATTATTCCCATCTCATCAACGTACACCCCCTGAAAATATGTCTCATCAGATAAGTCCTTATAAAGACTGGATTTCTCAATCAGCTTTGAACAATCAAATCTCTTCTTTTCTCCTGTATCAAACTCAATTAGTAACATATTGTTAGCCATTGCTGTTACATTTAAAGCTCTATGCATTCTTTTCTTTCTCCATTTCATCTTCTGTAACAGGGCATTTATGCATATTAAGAATTCCTCTTGTAATCAAGAAAGTGGAACTATCATACATAATCTCATCATCAAACTTGTCAATCATACCATAGAGGGTAACAAACAGTAGCTGAGCAATCTCGGGTCTAGCTACAAACATTAGGTAGGCGCCCCCTACACGAACGGTCTCTGCTGCCTCTGCTACAAGCGCCTTAATGTTTGGAGTCTGTATGGATTCCATTAATAAGGTTGACTTGATTGCACTAGGCTCACCATTAACCTGGCTTAGAAGCTGGTTTAAATCTTCTTTTGTATATGTACTATTTGCCAACGATTTCAGCTCTTCCATTAATGCAATAGCTAAGTCTATAACCTTATTCTTTTCTCCTTCCGTAACAAATGCTTCAAATTCTTCATTTCTGTATGGCAAGCGATAACAGCGACAACAGTCTTCTGTCTCTTCTTCATTACGTTCATACTCACGCAATAACATATTGATTATTTCTATTAATTCTTTTTTTCCATCCTCACTTAAAAAAGCATATTTCATCTGTGAATTCTCCTAATAATTTACGTTCCCCTGTTATTCCAAATGCTTCAACTTGGCTTGATCCCTTGAAAGGATATGATAAGCCATTCCTTTCTTATCTGGAAAGAACTCTCTCTGTAACTCATCCTTATTATTTAGCAATTCGTTGAATGATATCACGAAACGTCCATTGTGCATGGTTTCACTTTCAAACTCGCACATAGCTCTTTCGACATATCTATTGAAATCTTGGTATGAAAGACCAGTCGTTATTTGCGAGTACTCTTCATCCTTATTTTCATCCACCATGTAAGAAACCCCATATCTATCTAAGACTCTCAACATATGCTTAAGATATTTATTGTCTATGTTTCTTGTTTCCATCCACCCAGCTCATCTTTGATTAAATCATCGTTTTTCTTGTTTTTATCAATATCTCAGCGAAAATTAGGTCTGCACACTCCTCAGGTTGATTGAATTCATATTCTTTGTATTCTTCTATATAATTATTGTTAGTATCAAAAAGAGATAACCTATTATTTACATAATCAATTATCCAAACCTCTGTCCCCATCTTTTTATATGATGGAATCTTCTTTAATGTGTATTCCTTTTGTAATCTGCTTTTCACTACCTCTACAACAAAAGAAGGTGCTGACGCAATACGTTCACAATATTCTTTAAACCCTTTCTGAACAACAGTAATAGCAGGAATAAAAAAATTCTCTGCAGGATTTTCCTCTAAAATATCATAACAACACAATCCAACGTGACTAAACACCTCATATTCAAGTTTTGCTTCTTCTATCATATTGATTAATGATGAATAAATACCCCCAATAAATATATTACTTGTTGGGGTTTCTGGCTTTGGCCATACTACCAGCTCTCCATCTATCACCTCAGGGTATTCATCTTCGTTTGATTCTTCCAACGCATAAGCAATTGGATTATTAATTTTCAACAGGTCTTGTTCCTTGTTTATAACAATAAAAGAACCATCATTAATCTCTTCTAGTCTAGCAACAATTTTCCAAAGAGTGGCCGAAAGCTTCGGCTTCATTTCTTCATATTTTTCTTTATTGAATAGATTATTCTCGCCATAGAGAGACGAATATAACTCCGTTGCCTCTTCACTCCACTTTTGAATAAAAAAGTCATTATTTACAGTAGCGATTCCTGTATTCTCGAGACAAACACCATTACTATCTTTTACCAATAATGGATACCGGTTATTATCCAATTTTATTTCTATTTCTTTTTTCATTTATTCACCAGCTTTATCAGATACTTCTATTCCAAGTGCCTCACTGGCAAAATCAAGATAAATACCCTCTATATAGTATTTTTCTTTTACTTCTTCTGGAATTTCGTTGTTGTAACCAAAATATATTTGCTCTCTCTTCTTCTGTACATTGATAAAAAAGTGGTCATCTGCAGTTGTAATATTCAAAAAATCTCCTAATAATTGTTTCATCATTTTGTCTCCTTTTCCTCCCGTCCTTTTGCTGATATTATCTAACTCAAGAATGTTAATATTTCTAGCCTCTTTTGAAGGATAAACTCCTACATACTGACCACGCCTAATTGCAACGCTAATATCATTATTTACCTTGCATTTTGGGCATTCCTGAACAAAATCAAAGAAGTAATTCTTATTTCCTTTATCAACATAGTCCCCTATATAATAATTATTTAAGCTCCGATCATATTCTTTTGTCTGTTCTTCAAACCTAAATACTTCACCGCAGTTCTGACATTTAAAGTCTCCCCAAAAAGTGTCAAACAATCCCATTTGCGTATTCACCTCCTCAAGATATTATTTTCTTTCTACTAATAGGATATAAGTATATTTACCCTATGTCATTCAACGTATAGTTGAATATTCTTCGCAGTTTCTACTCATCAACTGCCATTACTGGTAAATGTTCTTTCTGAAATAAATACTTTATTCGCTCTATAATAAGAGAAATCATAGACATATTCTTTATGCGATTGTTTTCGTGTGATAGTTTTAATGAATGTTCTCTCTCGATGTTTAAGAAATCTTCTAGCTCTCTTTCTTTTTCTTTTAAGCGTTCATTTTCTTGTTTTAATTCAGTATAATCCTTTAGTATGTCCCCTATCTGTTTATATATTGGCATAGGAAGCTTCAAGCACATTTGAGTACGTCCCAGCTGATCTGCTTTTTTGTTTTCTGTTCTTGGTACAAACTGTACTGTTACTGATTCAAACATCTGAGCAAGTTTTTCATTCTTTGTCCCAATATGCCAGCTTTTCATTGCACCCAAATTATCAGTAAATATTTTTACATTTCCTTTAAAATTATATTCAAACGCCAATAATATCATCGTTGCACCAATAGCATTTTTTGCAATACTGTCTGTCCGATACCGTTCTTGTGTATACTCAACATCTATGGCAAGAGTATTTTCTTCTGTTATTTCCGATTCATTAGCAAGATTCCCTCTGCAGACAATATAACTAAAACTCGAAAACCTTCCTCCATAACCTGCTAAATCCCAACTCACATTATGGATTGATTCATCAATAAATATCGTTCTGTATGAATCCTCTTTTTTTGTCCTTTCCGCTCTATCATTGACACATTTACAAGGGTCAAGATTAAGGTTTTTTATCATTTTCATCGGAGCAATGATTAATTGCTTTCCCTTGCAATAAGGACAATCCTTTATGTGATACTTCTTACCAGTTTCCGTAATATAAAGCTCATTTTGTATATTTCCAACAGCAGTGCTTGTTGAATCGTAAAGAAGCTCTTTTACGACTTGTACTATATTACATGTCAAAATCTTTTTGTAAGAGTTGGTTCCAGCAAGAAGATCCTCTAAATCTATTCTGTTACCACTAGGTTCTTGTATTCTAAATTTTTGTAGTATAATAGCTTCTTGCTTTGCTATAGCATGAACAAGTCTATCTATCCTCCTAGCCAAATTGGGTTTAATTAAGTCCGGATGTCGCTTCTTTATGGCGTTATACAACATAAAGTCATTCTTTGATTTACACATATATTTATTCAGTTCTGACTGTAATAAATTGGCGTCCTCTAGATAATATATTTCCGAATCGATTCTCCCTCTTAAGGATTGAATATACTCAGTATCCGATTTGAGCTTTCCTTTGGCCTTTGTAGCCTTTACAGAATTGCCCAGCTTTAATAATAGTTCATATATTATATCTTCATCTGACCTAGTCATTGATATACACCTCTATCAGCTAATTACATCTTAATCTCTTTTGAATACGATAATTTCTTCCAGTGTGCATTCAAATAACTGAGACAGTAACTATTTTAGAAGGTCCTTATTCTCCCTTAATAATCTATCCTGCAAGATATTCATCAACAAAATTCTCAAAATCCTGACGAATTCCCACATATCTTTCATACTCACATATGAATTTTTTTTCATATATGGAATACGGCATTAAATATGACTCTCTAAGAGTCGTAGAAAATATTCTATTGATCTTATCTGGATTCAATTTTTCATATACTCTTTTATACAAAAGATTTACGTCATTATGTCTCTCATCTATTCTATTTAGCAAAATACCTCTAATAGCAAATTTTTCATTAAACTGCTTCATCTCCAACATCTCATCTATATAATCATGAATACAACTCTCATGAAGATAATTAGTAACTGGAATAATAAGCTCATCGGCTACTGTAGCAAATAAACGATTCTTTACTAAGTTTCCAGCTGGTAAATCTATTACGCCATAATCGTAAAATAGGTTTATAGTTTCAAATTGCTTCTGCAACAATAAAATTACTTTGGCTGTATCTATTCCGTCCACTCTGCAATTTGAACTCCCCCTTACATAGTCAAAATATTCTCCTCGTTGAATGGTTTCTACAATTGTTTTTTTCTCATATATTACATCCTTAATTGTTGATTTGTTATCATCATCAATATAACAATCTAACGAGGCCAGTCCATCTCCATCAATCATCAATGTTCGAAAGCCTTTTTTATTTAGCAAAGCCGCAAAATTATGAGCAATAACCGATTTGCCCTGTCCTCCAAGTATATTACCTATCAGCACAACTCTCATAGTATTTTCTCCTATAATTTAACTTTCAATGATACCTTTAGATACCCCGTGATACCTAGCGATACCTAAATACTACAATAGTTATTTTTTCTATTTCTGTCAATAAAAAAAAGTAGCACCTTAAGTACTACTTTTTATATCTTTCACCTGTTTCTTTTATAATGTTGCATGCGTCTTTTAAAATTTTTAAATCATCATTCTCAAATATAGATTCATTTTCATTCACGATTTTATTAATCGAATCATTAAGCATTATAATTTCATTAATTGCATCATTAAAATCATTATTTACATTAACATTCACTATATCCTCAGATCTGCATATGTTTCTATACTTTCTTAATGAAAAATCATCAATATTTAACTCTTTTTTTGCCCTAGAAATGAATAATGAGAAGTTTTTTTGTGAAACTCTCTTTCCGTTATTATTAAGGAAAATATAATCATCGTCTTTTTTTCCTTCTGCCAGCTTAGTGAGACAGCGTACTACTAATTTATGATGCTCTTCTGGTAATCGAAACTCATATTCAGGAATAAATATAATAGTCTCAGGAGTGAAATAAACTCTCTTCCCACTAGTAACTTCTATATCTTTTAATTTAATGTCTAAAATTGTATTTAATTCCGCATAAGAATAATCATACAAAGTGAGTATGACAAAATAATCAAGCCTTCCTCTTTGTATCATATATTCCTTTATCTTATCAATTTTGTCGTGCCATATAGAGTAATCAATGTTCGAGATGCTCATATTGTCCTCTCTCTATTATCTTTACTTTTGCCTTAGTCTATCATAATTATCTCTAAAACTCTATTAGCTACCCTCATTTACACTAAAAAGAAATGACCTACCAGATTGAACTCTGATAGGTCAAAGTTTATTTGCTAAATAAGGCTTTTTCTAATTCATCCATATCTACATCTCTTTGGCTGAAGTTATGAAATGAGTTCTTTGCTTTCTTTCCATCATTAGCAGAAACTTTTGGTGTTGCTCCCTGTTCAATCATTCTACAAACATATCCAAGTTTATCTTCTACTGGAGCAAGTTCAGTATTATCGATTCTCTGCTTAAATGTTAAAAGAATCTGAGAAACAAAAATAGCATCTCTATTATTTCTACTAGCACAAGCTGAAATACGATTAATCTCATCACTTGAAAAGCTTAAATCATATGCATTGATAAACAATGCAATCTTTTCTGTTAATGGATTGTCCTGAGCATCTTCCTTTTGTGGTAGAGCTTTTGTTTCAACAGCATCGATATAGTTCTTTTCTTTGACAATAAATCTATAGCCTACAAGCTTGCTACCCTTAAGCTGCTCCTGGTATTCAAAAGTGAAATCACATTCATCGACTTCATTAATACTTTCATATGCAGGTCTAAGTACTCGTCTTTCAATATCCGACTTGTAATACTTATCCGGAATAGAAAACTGATGTTTAAATTCTTCAAGCTCTAAATCAAACACACCAGGCGTTGCATTTGGATATTCCTTATATCTCTTTTTATTTTCCAGGAACCAATACAAAGCTATTGTATACTTACCTCGTAATTGAGTTGTTACCTCAAGTGATCCATAAGCTCCGTGTACCAACTGAGAACAAAGCGCTAAATCCTTGAAAAAGTCAGATGGCTTAAATTCGATATAAGAAAGCTCATCATTTTTCTTTTTATGATAGCGAAGAATATCAAACCATGGAACAATTATGTCGTCCTCTCCATCAGGTCCTAGTTCTTCAAATTTCAAATGTCGTTCCTTAAGCTTTTCTGTTCCTTTTCTAAATACATTATAAAGTGTTTTATCATTCTGGAATCTTGAAAACTGAACGAAGTTTGATGGTTCAATTCTGTAAGCAACATTTTCCGGAAAAGAAGACATAGTTCCAAGAATAGCATCAAATACTACATTCTCTTCTGCTGTAAACTCCATTTTACAATGCATAATCAAAGCATCTGTTCTATAAGCAATTCCTACACCACCCTTTTTTAAAGGATGTTTGTTATCCTGTAGAGCTAGAAGCTTTAATAATGCTGCGTGGGAATTAGTTGAAAATGTTTCAACGAGGTTATCTACAGATATTGCCGCTTTTATATATTCTCGAATCTGTGTCTCATCTTCACTTAAAACTGGATTGCCATCAACATCTACGACATCGTATCTTTGCTCATCAAGATCTACGACATTACCCATGTTAGTGGCTACAGTCTGATGCTCCATTCCTCCCAAATTATTGGTAAGAGGATACTCATCAATAAACTGTCCAGTGGTTGGATCTACAGTTCGATAATTACCATATTCATCTTGCTTTTTAATAGCCATTATTATTCTCCCACCTCGACATTTAAATCTTCTGTCAAAAATTATAGATTAACTGTCACACCTTTTCAATACATTTCTTGACAACTTGATTCGCTTGTCGACTCGATTTTGTCATATATTTGTCGAGTTTTTATTCCTTTTTTACTCTGTAAAATCCTTTAAATATATGCTTTTATTTGAAGTCATCATTTTGTCGAGTTAGTTTCATTTATAGTCATCATTATGTCGAGTCGACAAGTCACCATCTTGTCAAGTTTAGTCATTATTTTGTCGAAAATTAGGCTTTTTGAACTTAATTTATGCCAGTTTTTATCTTATAAACTACGGAATTATAGTATTTATTAATCCAATAAAACTCATGAATTTACGGTCGTCAAACTGTCGAATTTTGACAAGTAGTTAATTTGTCGAATCTAGTCACCATTTTGTCGAGTACTTTACTCGTTTAATCCGCTAATTCCTTTAAATATGCTTCTCTTTGAGTTTCAAGAAGTCTTTATTTATCATAATTTCAATCTCAAAACTTGACAAGACGTTAAAATGTCGAGTTTAGTCATTATTATGTCAAGTGAGTCATCATTTCGTCAAGTCTCGTCATGATAGTGACAAGTGGTAGACATCATTTTGTCGAATTTAGTCACGAATTTGTCTTGGTCTAAATCTCAAAAGCCTTATAAATACTGCATATTTTCATTCCTGCTATACAATCTATACTTAACTATACTTTATATATACTCTTTCCAGACAGAGAAAAAAAAGAAGGATCTCATTTATGATGAAATCCTTCAATAATTTAAAATTCAAAATCAACATCTGCTTTTCTTGCTTCTGTTAATGCATATCCATAAAACTGTGTTGGTGTCATAAGAAGTTCTCTTGAGTATTCCTTAACATCATTAAGGAGTACCTCTGGAAGATCTAAACCTATATGTGATGGTGATGATTGCTTAATTTTGTATGGTTCAAGCTCAGGTGTGTTATATTTGAAATTCTTTTTCTGAGCATTTACAAGGGCCTCAGCAACTATATTTGTTACCAACTGATACTGAGGAGTACCTGTTCTTAAAGCCTTGAACTTAATGTAATTTAAAATATCATGCTGGATACCAAGGTTTAATCTCTTAGTTTTTGTGTCCTCTCCTATTTCATATTTACTTATATCTACAGAAGATTTGCTTGTATGCTTTTTAGATGCAGCCTTAGGAGTCTTCTCTTCTTTTATTTCAGGCTTTGTTTCTGTTTTTTTAACAGGCGCTTTCTTTTCTGCTGGCTTCACAATTATATCTTCTGCAATAGTTGACACATCCTTCAACGCCACTGGTTTTACAGATTCTTCAGCCATTGGTGTATCTGATGGGATTCCGATATCAACTTTTTTAGGTTTAAAGCCTCCTCTGGCCTGACCGTTCTTTAAGCTGTCTAATTTTGCCATTATGCTTCACCCTCCATGATATAATCTGCTATTTCATAATAGTTTCTTGAAACACTGCTACTCTTGTGCTTTATAGTATTTGGTACCTGATATGTCTGAGCTTCTTTAATGGCCATTGACTGAGGTATATCAAAGATATGCACATTATATTCAAGGTTTTCGCCATCTTCGAGCTGGTTGATTTTTCCTTCAATATCCTCTAATGCCATCTCTTTAAGTGCTTTTCCGGATGTAGAACTTAAGATAACGCCCTTAATCTGACCACTTACCAGCTTATCTCTTGTATGCTGGAGCTTTACGATGTTATCAATGGATCTCTTTGCCTCGTCTCTGTCTACGTCTGAAATCATTGATGTGATATAGAACTCATCAGCAGCAATTAAAGCCATTTTCTTTACTATATCGTTCTGTGGACCATGGTCGATGAAGATGTAGTCATATTTGCCTGATTTAGCGATTTCATCGCATAAATCCTTAAGTAAATACTTATCTTCGTCTTCATCTTGGAAAAACTGTGATGCCTTCTCAAATCTAGCGTCTCCGCAGATGATGTCCATATTATCAAGCTCTATGATCGACTCTTCGATTGAGCCATTTCCTGTTAAAACCTCAAGAGATGTCTTAATTCCGTAGTTTTCACGCTCTTCTGGAGTAAGTCTTACGCCCAAGTACTTTGAAAGACCACTTGTCTGATCTACGTCAATACAAAGGACTTTCTTACCATATGTTGAGAGTGCACCGGCAATCTCGACAGTGTTAGTTGTTTTTGCTGCTCCACCCTTAGTTGTTGTTATACAAATTACTTTCATCAAAGTTTACCTCATATCCTTATTCTTTGCCATATGTTTATCATGTACAATATTAATTATATGATAGATATTAAATATATGTATTATATGGGAAATACAAATCATATATTTAATATGAATAATCTAATCAATATTAATAATATTGATTATATGAATATTATAAATGATATTGAAAATATATACAAGAAGAATCATATCATACATAAGAAAAATATTCAACATAACAGAAATAATAACATTATGAACTATATAAACAATATATATAATGTACATAACATACACAGTATTACAAATAATGAGAATATTAGGTATGTTATACATATGAAAAATATTAAAAATAATACAGATGTTATAAATAATATAAATGTATGAAATGTTAATAATGTTAAATAGCCTCGAAATTCGACAGATAGCGCAAAAGAAATCAAAAACGGACATTTGCATGCCAAAGAATAAAACTCTCGTTAATCAGGCGAATATGAGCCATAGAAACACGCTGGAACCAACAGAATCGATTCAGAGAAAATGAAAACCAATAATTACGACCAAAAAAATCAATTTTTACTTTTATTGTATAGTTTTACATATAAAAAATCAAAATTATAAACGTACATAATAAACTATTATGCTAATCATCATAATAGTTAAAATGCCAACCTTTAACGAAATACGTTTTAGGTTGGCAATCATAAATAATGTAGTTTTAATAAGTTGAAACATATGAAATAAGTATTAGTATTTCAATTCCAAAACGATTCATAAGAGATAAATTTTATGTTAAAACAAGAATAGGCATAAAGGCATTACCTTAAATGTGAATTTGCTATCCTTGTAAACATTCTATTTCTTTGATCTTCACAAGCAGTTTTAAGTGTTGGATAGAGAGAAACTATTTTATCAAAGATGGTTTGATTTAATTGAATATAGGCATCCTCCTTACCAATTTTACCTTCTAGTTTATGAAGATAATAATCGTAATCGGTGAGTTCATGACGTATAAAATTAACAGCCCATCGGTCTCGAGTTTTGTCATCGACATTTGAATAATCGTAGATGTTAAAGTCAAAATCACCTCTGTTGAAGGCTTTTTCTTCCATGTGAGCTAGACCACATTCACATGCTTCTTCGTAAATATCGTCTAATGGTATATTAGGAATCGTAATTGAATCGATGATTTCATTAACAGCAGCCTGTATTTCCTGTCTTTTTCGTTCTGCAACTTCTGTGGCTGTCTTTGAGCGCTTTAGATGTTTTGCATGCATATCCTTATATTCATCAGTTTCCATAGCTTTTAAAACATCTTCCTTATTAAACAACTGCATTGGTGCAGCACTGTGATAGCGAGGATTCGTCTTTAATATAGGTTCTGGTAATAAGGTATCAATCATCTTTTCATTGAATCCATATTCGGACTTTACGGTTGACTTTGTAATGAGCTCTGGCTCATCTGTTTTAATCTGTTTCTTGTTTGACATGATATACTCCTTTCTGTCAAAGCGATAAACACAATATGTATCATGTTTCCTTGTTACAACTACAGATAAAGTTTATCAGGCGTTGTTAAGATTGGCATTCAACGTATAGTTGAATAAAGAGAGTGTTGTAGATATAAATGGCCATAGGAAAGTGATAACAGAGGGTATACAAATATTGGAAATACATTGAGTAAGACAAGAATCTTATATATAATACTAGTTGGTAATTACATATATTAGCGGGGTGTTAGAAATGGTGTATGATGAATTAATACAGGCTGCAAAAGGGCTCTCTGAATATCATCAGTTGGAAGTGATAGATTTCATTAATTATCTCAAGACTAAAGAAAGAGAAGATTTCAAGCAATCTTTTTATTCACTACGAGAAGACGCAGCTAGCTTGCCAGATATGTCCTTAGATGACATTAATGCAGAAATAGCAGTTGTTAGGTCTGAACGTAAAGGGAAATAAATCTGATTTGATTTATATACAAAATAGGGATTTATATTCTTAAATTCATGTGGTATTATTACAAGTGTCCGGAGATAAAACCAGACAACCTTTTATTTTTTTTAAAATGAGCAGTATATGAGCATCATTTGGTTGAACATAGGAAGGATGCTCGCATTACCTGTATGGTTGAGCAACTAAATATTGATTGAAGATGAGAATGGAAGCTTTGCACGCTAGGAGTGTATGCTTTCATATTTTTTTACTCAATTGTCAAATAATATTTAGTAAGGAGGCATTAATCGATGCAGGAAAGACCAACTTTTAACATGGAAATAGTAGGAGAGAATTTAAGAAAAATCAGAAAGGCTAAAAACCTATCAGTTAAGGAAGTAACTGAATATTTAGGCTTTTCTAGCGTTCAGGCTATATATAAATATGAGTCTGGAACCGGATATCCTCAGGTAGAGTCTATGTTTGCTCTTATGTGCTTGTATGAAGCAAGCATAGAGGATTTAATAAACAAACATACTGATGACGAGATAATAGAAAAATTTTCAAAAGAAGGCTATAGGCCTTCTTTTTTTGCGCGATTATGCAAAGATGGATATAAAAATGGGATTTGCAATGTAAAGATGGATACAAAAACAGGATGAAACAATGTCAAGAGATTTTCTTGAAAAAAGAGAAAACCAAGTAATATAGCCGATTTAGAAACTTGAGAAGAAAAATCATAGTTTTATAGATCCCAATTTTGTAGCCAAGTAAAGCTTCTAATCCTATTTTTATACCCATCTTTTACTGATTTTGTATCCAACTTCTCCTATTTTTGTATCCATCTTCCAAATCCTAATTTTATACCCATCTTTTACTGATTTTGTATCCAACTTCTCCTGTTTTTGTATCCATCTTGTCCCAATTTTATATCCGAAATGAGTTTGTAAAGCCTTAATTTATAAGGACTCTGCTTTACTAATAATAAAATAATTGTTGTATTATTATTTATATATAAACAACAACATACTAGATAAAGACATACCTGTTGTTGTAATACAAATAGTAAAATAGATATATTTACAATTATAATAATCTGAATTATAATAATCTCAAATATAAAAACACAGGAGGAATATATGTCAGCATTTATAGATAGAATCGATGAGATGGCTTCTCTTGAAAATGAATATGCCAGAGATTCAGCATCCTTTGTTGTTATTTATGGAAGAAGAAGAGTTGGTAAAACTACTCTCATAAATCATTTTTGCGAAAATAAAAAAGCAATATATTTCTTAGCGACAGAAGAGAATGAGTCAGAGAATCGAAATGCTTTCAAGGAGCTTGTTGCAGAAACTTTTGATGAAACTGGCGTCCCATCTTCTTAGTCTCCCACCTATCCTGTACATGCAGTACCGAATCCCAGTACCAAACTGGAGTAAAGCTCCATGGGGTCTTTCCGTCCTGGCGCGGGTAACCAGCATCTTCACTGGTACTTCAATTTCACCGGATGCATTGTCGAGACAGTGCTCAAATCATTACGCCTTTCGTGCGGGTCGGAACTTACCCGACAAGGAATTTCGCTACCTTAGGACCGTTATAGTTACGGCCGCCGTTTACTGGGGCTTAAATTCAAAGCTTCGCTTGCGCTAACCTCTCCTCTTAACCTTCCAGCACCGGGCAGGCGTCAGCCCATATACATCACCTTACGGTTTCGCATAGACCTGTGTTTTTGCTAAACAGTTGCTTGAGCCTATTCTCTGCGGCCTACTTACGTAGGCACCCCTTCTCCCGAAGTTACGGGGTCATTTTGCCGAATTCCTTAACAATGCTTCTTCCGTCGGCCTTAGGATTCTCTCCTCATCCACCTGTGTCGGTTTACGGTACGGGCACAATAAATACAATAGCGGCTTTTCTCGGCACAGACTCTACTTACTTCGCTACTTTAATTTCGCTCCGCATCACGTCTTTGGATTGTAAAGCGGATTTGCCAACTTTACTCCTACCTCGCTTGCACCAGTCTTTCCATTCCTGGCTTAAGCTTTGTCCATGCGTCCCCACAGTTCTGATTTATTGCGGTACAGGAATCTCAACCTGTTATCCATCGACTACGTCTTTCGACCTCGCCTTAGGCCCCGACTTACCCAGAGCAGATCAGCTTTACTCTGGAAACCTTAGATATTCGGCCTGAAGGATTCTCACCTTCATCTCGCTACTCATTCCGGCATTCTCTCTTCTTGTTCCTCCACTGCTCCTTACGGTACAGCTTCGTCGGTTGCAAGAATGCTCCTCTACCACTCAGTATATACTGAATCCTAAGCTTCGGTGTTGTGTTTTAGCCCCGGACATTTTCGGCGCAGGACCTCTCGACTAGTGAGCTGTTACGCACTCTTTGAATGTGTGGCTGCTTCTGAGCCAACATCCTAGTTGTCTATGAAATCCCACATCCTTTACCACTTAACACACACTTTGGGACCTTAGCTGTAGGTCTGGGCTGTTTCCCTTTTGACTATCCAACTTATCTCGTATAGTCTGACTCCCGTACATCGGCTATCTGGCATTCGGAGTTTGATATCTCTTGGTAAGCTTTGACGCCCCCTTAAGAATTCAGTGCTCTACCTCCAGTAGTCTAATACGAGGCTAGCCCTAAAGCTATTTCGAGGAGAACCAGCTATCTCCGGGTTCGATTGGAATTTCTCCGCTATCCACACCTCATGCCCACCCTTTTCAACGGATGTGGCTTCGGCCCTCCATTTCCTTTTACGGAAACTTCAGCCTGGACATGGATAGGTCACCCGGTTTCGGGTCTACAATCACTGACTACTCGCCCTATTCAGACTTGGTATCCCTTCGGCTCCACACCTTTAGTGCTTAACCTTGCCAGTAA
>NZ_CP043028.1:3285000-3412851 GCF_008935055.1 Pseudobutyrivibrio xylanivorans
ATGTGTTAAGCACGCCGCCAGCGTTCATCCTGAGCCAGGATCAAACTCTCATGTTAAAAAGTTTAATTCCGAATCAGTATAAAACTGACTTGTTTACTATAATTAAAGGTTTTGTTTCGTCTTAGAAACTAAATGAATTTCAAGGATACATGTTTTAAAAACTTGTATTAATTCAAGGTTTGTTTCACTGTTCAGTTATCAATCTTCGTTTATTTGTTTTGCTCTGTGTGACTTGCTGTCCCTCAGTGCTCGATTATAATATCATCCTGATTGCAGGTTGTAAAGTGTTTTTTGCATATTTTCCCAAAGTAAATCAATAAATAAAAAATAGGCCTATTGTTTGAATTGTGCTAATTTTACAAACAACAGGCCTACTTTCTATTTACTTTGCTATAAAGCACTTAGTAACTTTAGTCGGCTGTGTCATCCATTACCGAGAAAGCAACTGTTCCTGTGGCATTTTCCTCCACCTCAACCTTTACCATATAATTACCTGGAGCTATTGATTCATATTCAACTATTCCTGCTTCGTCAAAAATATAATCAATCGTAGCAGGGACATCATTTGTTATGTCCCAATCAATATCATCTCCACCTGGTATAAGCTTTACATGAACAACCCCTTCACTAAGTGCTCTGTCTATAATAAGGTATTCGTTTTCATTTATTGTTATCCCGCTAGCACCTGCTGTTCCAGCATTTGTACCATCAAAATTTGCAGTTACTATTCTTCCGTCAGCGCTAACATCGATAAACGCCTTATTCCCTTCAGCTTTTGTGGATTCTGCACCACAACCAGACATTACAACGATAGTTGATAAGACAATGAAACAAGCTGCAAACATTTTTCTTAATTCTACATTGATTTTTACCATGTCACACGCTCCTTAAAATAAGCTTCCTCCTACGTTGAGATAAGTATATCAAACAAATTGTCACAAACGTGTCACACAGCCTAACCTTATGCTGCATTCGCTATTAAGCTGATTATTCCGACTATTATTAATATCGGAAATGCAATGTAGAGCAAACCGCCAAATACAAGTCCTACTAATATCAAAGGCAAGAAAACTATAACCAATAAAACCTTAAGCAGTCCCCATGTTGCGCGAAAAGCAAAGCCTATCATCTTTCCGAATACTGCAAAGAATAATATAAAAAATAATAGTGATAACATAATTAAACCCTCCAAAATGTTTTATTGATCAACATCAATATAACCAGGCTCATCTTCCATAATGATTGCAGCTATGATATATGCAAGGATTCCTGAGCCTCCAGCTAATGTAAACAATACCCATAACAATCTAACTACAGTTGGATCCACATCGAAATAATCTGCTATTCCGCCACAAACACCACAAATTTTCCTATCTGCGCTCTTGTATAATCTCTTTTTCATAATAATTTCCTTCCTACATCCTAAAATTTTTTATCCCACCAATAAATATATTTCCTTTGTTGGTTTTATTATAAAAACAATATAGCTTTAAATATATTACTAATCTAGTGATAAATGTCATTATATTTTGCGAAAATAGAAAAATGAGGTCACCTCACTAGGAAGTAGCCTCATCAATTATTCGTGCAACAGCCTTGCTACATGCCATTATTGCATCACATGCTGTTTGGTCATTTTCCTCGATTATTCTTTTAAAATCTACGAACTCAAAATATAAACGATGATTACCATCCGAATAGTCAACCTCTTTTGTCTCGGTGGTATCATCATTGAAAATCACATCATACTCCTGCATGCCATTTACATGCGGATAAACGCAAATTGTAGCATCTGTGCCCTGAATAGTAGTTGGTCCAGGTGCCACAGTTTCCTTTGAACCCACACAGATACATTTAAAATTGCCATAATCAGCAATCAATACTCCGCTAGTATCCACGCCTCTTTCCATGTTAGCACTATATGTAACACCTTTGGGCTCGCCAAAGAGTCCCACCATCGCAGAAATATTATAGACATTTAGATCCCTAAGCGCCCCACCATTGTGAGCAGGATCAAACACTGCTGGAGTGCTTTCTCCATTATGAAAAGCTGTATACTTGCGGGAACGCTGACTATAGTTAAACATGCAAAGCTTTAAATCCCCAACCAGCTTTACATCCTTCTGCAGCTGCTTATATGCAGGCATGTGATAAACACTCATAGCCTCAAATAGCATCACACCATTTTTCTTTGCCAAAGCATCTAATTCATCTAGCTCAGAAGTCTTGATAGTAATTGGTTTTTCGCATATTACATGTTTCTTTTCCTCCAGTGCACGTCTAGAATATTCCACATGCAAATCATTTAAAACGCCTACGTATACCACATCAATATCAGACTTTAACATTTCATCAAAATCCGTATATACAGTACCCAAATTATATTTCTTAGCCAAAGTGTTGAGTTTATCCTCACTTTGCTTTCTTCCGCAAATACGTACCTCGTCAAATCCTATTTCATCTATGAAAGATAAAACTTCTTCAACAATCACACCATTGCCTGCAATTCCAAGTATCATTCATTATTCCTCCTATAGAAAAAATACATAGGATATAATTATCCTCATACCCACATACTCTATTCTAAGTTAAAACAAATCCAACATACTATCAAGATATATCTCCTCCCTAACCTTTAAAATATACTCAGGTTTAGTCATATAATATAGTAAAAACTCTAAAATTATAGCACTACCCAAACCACGTCCCTCAATCTTAAAATTTGAAAAGCCATTGGGCTCATATATTTTTACAATGTCATATACACCTATGAACCCTGGGTTATTCATAGCATCGGAAAATCTATAGCCTCTTTTTGCGGTGGGAGAGACGCAAATATGGTCTTCACAAGTATCTCCCAGACTCTTTCTGCTCACATTTTCATAGCATCGCTTTCTGTCATAACAGCCAAACCAGCAACATTCATTGCAGAGAAATTCAACCTTTTCTTTTTGTTCATTCGACAAAATATTTAGCTTCTCATATTCCTTATTCAACCTAAAATCTGGAACAACATATCTAAAATCATCTTTGTTTAATTCATCCACAAATGTATCAAAATCCGTCAACACTTTTGTTGTAGAAGAAACGAAATAGAAGTCCGGATAATTAACCTTTAAATACTCAAGCAGCAAATCCGAATGAACAATTATTCCATTTTTCACCTTGTCATTCTTTTCAAAGAGCTTACATAATGTATTACATTTTTTATCGTTAAGATGCTCTTCGTTCAACAACGAATTGCTAAAGGTAAGGCGCGATGAGATTCCATACTCATCCATTAGAGAATATACAGCCTTTGGAGATGCCTCTCCAAAGCCTATTCTGCCTCCACCCCATATGCAATCTCCAGGTGCGCCGTAAATTGAGCCTATTTCACACCAGTCATAGAAGTATTCTCTATGTTCACGAAATAATGGTAGAAAAGCCTTGTACAGCTCATAAAATTCAAATAAACCTGGTAGGTGATAATAAATCTTCATATACTTTTGCCTTACATTCAAAAGACTCAAAGTGACAATTCACCTTGAGCCTTTTAAAAATCCTTTTATATTTTACTTAACAGCTTAATTCTCATTTGTTGAAAACTGTAACGAATCAATGATTGTTGCCAAACTGTCTGACGCCGCCATATCCATTTCTTCGTCTCCACCCATGTGCATTATATTTTCAAACAAAAGATAGCCTTCCATATAATCTCTCACGATTCCAGTCATGTAAAGACCTGAATCATTCCCATCTGATGAAGATGTAATCCAATATCCCTTTTCATCCTCTGTTCCAGGGAAAATCCCCTCGCTAACTGATGCGCTATCTCCATACTGCTTTGCAAGGTCTTCGCTGACTTCCTTTGCATTTTTATCAACATCATAGGTTACAGAAACCATGCATGTTCCTGCGCAGTCACCAGTATAGACAAATGTAGTAATATTGCCCTGAGTGTTAACTTCTATACAGCTTGGATTGTAATGAACCCTCCAGCCATTTGCGTCATTATACACATTGTCAGTGCCATTGCCAAGATAATTCTCAGCACTAAAATTATCAGGGTCAGCATCTGCCATCAATTCAAATACAAGTGGTCTATCCTCTGCGCCCTCAAAATATGCATAGACAAGGTCATCTTTCACTTCGGTAACAACAAGAACTTCCTCTGCTTCACCTTCGCCACCAAATGAAAATGTGATTTTTCCATCTTCCTGTGTACAGCTGAATGGTAAGCCGCTAACTCCATCATCGGTATAGCCTGCGCCTTCATCATAGAACACATAAAAATAATCCTTAGTTGGATTGTCAAGTTCTGAAGAATAGTTTGCATACACGCCCTTTGTGAAATATGGGGCGCCAACCTTTTCTTCTGATGCCGAAGTAGGCGCTGCCTCTTCAGAAAGAGTCGCGCTCTCTTTCCCCGCCGCCTGCCCTGCACTGCTACCACAGCCAACAAACATTGCGCCAACCACTGTTGCAGTCACCATTAATGCTAATACCTTCTCAATCTGTCTCGTCATAATCTTACTCCCTTCAAAAAAGAATTTTCTACTCAGTTGTATATTTTAATCTTTTTGGGAGCCTAATTTGTGAAGGATTTCTAAACATTATTCTATTTAACAAAATCCACACAAATTATTTTTCTATGTAATAATGCACCTTTCAAGCAGTCAGTGGGTAGATACAATGAATGCTTATTTTTCCTTATGAAGTTTAATAACTACGCACTCCCTCGGGTTATTCCAACGAGGGATGCGTGCATTGCCCAAGCCTGAGCTTGATACCATGGTTGAGTTTTTTTCCTTAAATACTCCGTAATCGTACTTAGGGAATAAATGACCATCCGTACCAAACACTCCTCCAAAGTATGGGAGGCGCACAAGACCTCCATGACCATGGCCACAAAGAACCAGGTCATAGCCATACTCAGAAATATAGTTAAACTTGCTAGAATCATGGTACAGCAGAACATTAAAATAGTTCTGGTTAGCGTAACCCACGACATCCTTCATGTGAGCCACAGAATTGTAAGTGTAGTCAACCCCAGTAAGAAGTATCTTCGAATTACCTTTTTTTATCTCGACAGTCTCGTCATGAAGAACCTTTACCCCGTACTGATTGCACAGTTCGATGAATTCGTCATAAGGAGCACCACTCACATACTCATGATTGCCAGTTACATAGTAAACTGGTGCCAAATCCGTAATCCCCTTCAGCAAAGCCTCAGCATTCTTTGTGGTATGAACCTCATCAACAATGTCACCTGTCAAAACAATAATATCAGGGTTTGCCTTCTTTACCATCTTTATCAATGGTTCCTCGTCTTTTCCGAAGGACTTACAGTGAAAGTCTGAAATCTGAAAAATCCTATATCCGTCAAATTCATCTGGTAGATTTTCATACCTGAAATCATATTTTGTTAACTTTAAAGGAGCAATAAATCCACACATAAGCAGTCCAAAGATAATCAGCAAACACTTTAGAATTATTCTCTTTTTACTACTACCCTTCATTAATTATCTGTTCCTTTTATAACTTATCCTAGCGTGCCCGTGTGCCTATCAATTGAAAATACTGTCCTGAATTCTGTCCCCTCTCCCAGCGTACTCTCACAAGTGATACTTCCCCCGTGGCACTCAACGATGCTCTTCACTATAGAAAGACCGAAGCCACATCCATTGTCCGCCCCAGGGGTTCTAGAGGCATCCACGCGATAACCTCTATCAAAAATCTTCTCAATATTTTTAGCATCGATTCCGATGCCATTATCTCTCACAAAAACTACTAAACTGCCGTCATCAATAATATCTGCGCCAAGGATAATCTTTGGCTTATCGTCACAATATTTCACCGCATTGGTAAAAAGATTGTCCAGCGCTCTGGCAATCAAATGCGGATCTAACATAACGAATGGATTAAGCTCGATAAATGCATCCGAAAGCTTAAGCTCCAAGTCGCATCCCTCGTAAGCCACATCCACTTGATTCATATAGAAGTAATCCTCCAAAAAGAAACGGAGGTTTACCGGTTCCGTATGGACTGAAAGCGATGGTGTATCAAGCGAAGCCATCAAGAAAATATCGTTGATGAGTTGCGTAAGATACTTAGTTCTCTCCGACATCACCTTCAAGGTGTCATGAAGTTCTCCCTTGGAAATATTATCCTCGTTGGACTGAAGATACTCAATTCCGTTGCTGATAGCAGTGATCGGTGAACGAA
Organism: Pseudobutyrivibrio xylanivorans; assembly: GCF_008935055.1. Lineage (NCBI taxonomy): Bacteria > Bacillati > Bacillota > Clostridia > Lachnospirales > Lachnospiraceae > Pseudobutyrivibrio > Pseudobutyrivibrio xylanivorans. Next base: position 3,291,208 of record NZ_CP043028.1, read on the forward strand.
GGTCATGGGAAATATTAGCATAAAAAAGAGCCATATCCTCCTCGTGAGCCTGCAGATCCCTATTAGCCTGCTGTAGTTTCTTGGAAACCTCGTATAGTGATTGTGTTAAATCTGACACCGATAATTCCGGTGTTTTAAAATCGTTCTTCATATTTATTCATTTTAGTATATCTTTTATATTTGTTCTTTTTGTTATCTTAATACAAAAAATTAAGCCTTTTTGTTCATAGCAAACTTATATCCCTTTGACCAGATAGTTTCGATACTATTTTCCAACCCCGGATAAAGGTCCAATTTCTTTCTAAGTCTACTGGCGGTAACCATTATCGTCTTGCGATCCGAATCAATATAGCCGCCCCAAATAGAATTGCCTAATTCCTCGAATGTAAAAGTTTTAGTAGGCGATTTTGCAAGCAATATTAGAAAATCCAGTTCCTTGTTTGACAACTGAATCTTTTCATCATTGAAATATGCCGCATGCTTTGATAAATCGATATGAAGTGGCGCAAAATCTATGATTTCCGTCCTTGGTGAAGCAGTGTTCTTGTACCTTCTAATCAGCACCTGAATCCTGACCTCTAGCTCTCTCAAGCTGTATGGCTTCACCATATAATCGTCTGCGCCTAAAAGCAGACCATTTACCTTGTCATCCTCCGAATCCTTTCCTGTAAGGAAAATAACCGGAGTATTATATCTATCTTTAACCCATTTGCAAAGCTCAAAACCGTTTACACCTGGCATCATTATATCCAAAACAATACAATCAAAAGCGCTGTTATCAGAAAGCTCCCCGATGGCCATCACACTATCTGTAGCTGTGACCACGTCGTAGCCGTACTGCTCGAAAAACTTTTTGTTAATTGACAACACTTCTTGATCGTCGTCTACTAGTAATAACCTGTTGCTCATTAAACCCTCCATGCTAGCATGCGCTAACATCTTCAGTGCTAAAAATACCAAAACATTCTATCACAAAAATTTAATCAAATTCGCAAAAAAGCGGGAACCTTGTGGTCCCCGCTTTGTAATCATTTAACAATCCTTTGATTATGATTCAAAGTTTACGTGCTCTGCACCATTCTCATCAAACCAATGATTATCGAAACGACGTGAAGGTACTCCACCTTCCTTTGTTGCTGTGAATTCGATTTCCTCTACAGCTGCATTTTCCCATGTCTTCATAGTAATTTCCTCCGTTTTTAGTATTGTTGAGAAATCTAAATCTTAAGACTTAAATGTTCCTTCCCATTTGCCTGTCTCTGTGTTGTACCACTGATTATCAAAATCGTTATCCTGTGGTCCACCGTACTGTGTTGCTGTGAAGTTGATTTCCTCAACTACTGGAGTGTTCCATGTCTTCATAATTTTTCCCTCTTTTCTTTAAAAAACTATATAGCCCTTGCTACGTTATATAATATAATGTTACGAACACATTTTTACAATACACCTAACAGTTTTGTTAGAATCTGTTGTGTTTTGTTAGAATTGTTAGATGACATTCTTCTTCTCAAGAATTTTCAAATATTTAGAAAAAGAATATATATCACTAACTAATAGTCCATCCCCCTTATCCAATCCATCATCTACGCTCTTAATCAAAGTGTCCACTTTACTTTGATCAATATACTTCAATACATGGGCTGTATATATTGATTCCTTAATTATAGTTTTTGTTTCAGGCCATACCTTATTTGCTCTATAAATATTATCACCACTCTGGGCGCCCCTATGACATATATCCTCGCGAATTTCTTTCGGAACTATCCCTTTCATGCCCACTCGAACTAATCGTCGATCGAAATCAGAGGATGAGAAGCACTCCATTGGAAGCTTTAAACACATTTCAACTACTTCTACATTTCTGATTGGATCTCTCAGAAGTATTCCATATTTTAAACTGTCCTTGGTGTCAATTTCTCCTATTTGAGAATTAGCATCTATCATATACATATATTCCCGCATTTTATTCATGCTCGTAAATGGATAATAATGCATCATCTTCTTTCGAAAACGATTTGTCAGATTGTTCTTTTCACCAATATCTTTTCTAGTAACATTTTCCCGATAAACATTCTTTGCATCTTCATCAAAATACCATTTATAATAATCCACTAAACTTTTGAACATACCCTTGATAAATTTCTTTCGGGAAGCATTATTATTTTTCAATGGATCGAGCATTCGTAACGCTTTCAAGAATCTAAATTTTTTAGCATAAAATACAGCTGAGTTGGTAAAATCTCCGGCAGAAATGGTAGTATTTCCCGTAGCACCTGTAAGCATTATTTTGACACCATTTTTAGAAGCCTGTTTGTAAATTTCATCTAGCCAGATTGCATTCTGTTGTGATTTGCATGGCATTTCCCAATAATCCAATATATCGTCAACCTCTGTTAAATAGCTGCGCCCTTTTGAATCGACAAAAGTTGGCACAATATTCGGATATGCCTTGCAAATAACTTCCACTCCCTTTTGCTCGTTGTAGACTCTATAGCCTTTTTCAGGCAGCCCCGCCTCCTTTAATGGAATTGATGTATAAGTATAGAGTTTTTCTCCTTTTGCTGCTAATTTCCCAGCAGCTATACACGCTACAGTTGATGAATCGAGCCCTGAACTCAACTGTGAAGATATTTTAATATCATCTCTCAAAATCATTGAAACTGATTTAGTCATGGTATCTCTAGCCATTTCTTCGCTCTGCTCAAGCGTAATAGACCAATCCGTCTTGATTCTATTTTGTGGATCAAAATATCTAGTCTCACGTGTTTCTATTTCACAATTCGAAGCAACCAACTTGAATTCTACATAAGTACCAGAAACAACCTTAAATACATCTAATGCCGCCGTCTCTCTTGGTTCAGTAATCATAGCAGGTGATCGCATGGATACTGTATCAACAAGCCACCTTTCATTCTCTTTAAACTGAAGCCCTGTGCAATCCAGCATAGGGAAAAACAGAGTAGAAAAATAAAGCACCCCGTCTCTTACATGGTACATAAGGCATCGCTGTGCGAACTGATCTACAGCCATGAATACTGCATTGTCTTTTCTGCTATATATTACAAAAGAAAAAGCCCCCCTTAATTTCTCAAGACAAGCCTCTCCCCATTTATAGTAAGCCTCAAGAATAATCCTTCCATCAGGAATATCATCTGGAAGTCCCAATTGTCCAATTAATTCAAAACGATTGTCAATTACGCAATCTGCTGTAAAAAACAAGTCTTTCTTCTCATCGTAATAAGGAAGCTGTTCCTTTTCAGCTTCCTTGTTAAAATACTGTATTCCACAACCCATAAGTACATTATTGTCTATGCCATACTCTAATCTATCAATAGCACATTCTCTATACTTTTCAGCAAACTTCTCCCCTATTTTAGAATTTACTTCACCTTTTTTTAAATCAATAACACCAAATATAGCAGACATTTATGCCCCCTCTTGAACACATTTATCTATAAATCCAATGATATCAGGTAGTGTATTAATAGCCTTAGGGCGAGCTATCTGGTACACCTTAATCGTGGATGCCACCTTGAGACACTGCTTCATATACATCGGTGGTACCCCCCAACTATGGAATCCATCAGAACCTCGATAAATATTCTTCATCAATAATGATAGCTTCTCCTGCCCCTTCACCTCACGAATATCAAGTTCATCGGAATCTGACACAACAAGTTCAAAAAGATAATCAAAATCCTTTCCATCTACTAGATAGCCATCCTTTAATCTGAGTGCAAATTTATCTCTATCTTCATTTATATAGATTAAATCCTCTAGATTATATCCTCTGTTCAAAGCTGCATCTCTGCAAAGCTTCTGCTGTGGATAAGCCATGTTGATATGTGCCTTACTTCCATTATCAGTAAGTGCACATACATCATCTGCTATAAACTTGTACCCCATATCTAAAAGAGAATCCGAAACCGTAGACTTGCCAGCACCACTTTCGCCAGTAACAATGACCCCCTTGCCGTATTTAGATATTCCACCACCATGCATTACAACCATATTTCTAAGAATCATACAGTAACCAAAGGAGCTTCCTAAAAGGAAGCATTTAATCTGTTCTTCAGCAGCATTTTCAAATGGCTTAATTGTGATAATGTTTTCAGTTACCCAATAATCTCCCACATCAGGGATTCTAAATGCCATTGCTGACCTAGTTGTTGCGACAAAAAAATCTGATTCCATTTTATCTTTATACATTGCTTTTACTTCGTTAGGAAGGTCCCCATAGACCACCTTAACATCTGGTTCACCATCGAAGTCCTGGGCGTAAGCCTCTTCGATTTCCAGTTCGGACTCCACATGGAGACCATATAATAAATATTTGAAACTCATAACAATTCTCCAACCCTCTCTAATCAGCCTTGTTACAGCGACAAGCCTTGGTATTACTCTGTTCAACTACATGTTTCACTGAGTAACACCAAGAGCTTGACACTTACAAGGCCACCAGAGTGTTACATACAAAATTTTGCCACGGTGGCATAGCTGCTGCCGTCGCCACCTGTTACATATTTATCACCACATCTGAGCCAGGCATGTGCAATCATTGAACCCTGCTCATCCTTACCAACGCCAAGATACATGGTGGTAAGAATACTCTTGCGGTGTAAAAGAAAACGCGCTGTAAGAGCGCGCACCAAGCACTTGCTCTCCCATGGCGTCTTGTCTGCGATTCGGTTCACCTCGCAGGATACGCAGTAAGCATACCAATAGTGCTCCCTGGTATCCTCCTCAGGTGACTCCACGCCCTTATCGCCCCAGTGTTGTTCAAGCTTCTTGCTTGGAATCAAAAGCATCTGGGCGCGATAAAACGCAGTTAGTCCATAGATGGCAAGTGTCATTTTTTTATTTGGATTGATCTTAAAAAAATTAACTACATTCATCTCTTAAACCAATGATACAAAACCATAATCCTTCATTTGATTTACGAATGAGATAACAGACTCCTGACAAACTTCTCTGTCCACATCATATTCCTTCAAAAGGTTTTCAACGATAGTGCTGATATCCATGTTATCCTCCATCATATCCCAGATATCGTTGCCGCTTCCCTTAATCATGAAATATTTGCCGCTATCAAAATCAATCATAACTTTCTCCCCGTCAAGCTCTGTTACGTCAAGCTTCTTTTCGATTTTGATTTTCTTGTTCATTAAATCCATAACTTATTTCCCTCTTGTCTATCTTTTTATTTTCGATTTTGATCTGCCTGTCACAATATGGAAGCACAGATAATCTATGTGTGATTATGATGCAAGTAGGCTTTGGTGAAATGCTCTCTAATCCCTTAAGCACCGCAATCTCTGTCTCAGAATCCAATGAGGATGTTGCCTCATCGAATATGATAAATGGAGCCTTTCTAACAAGGCATCGTGCAATGGCGATACGTTGCGCCTGACCCTCTGATATACCGTGGCCTCTCTCGCCAATGACTGTATCTATCCCATTTGGGAGTTCCATAACGAAATCGTAAGCTGCCGACATCTTAAGAGCTTCTATCATCTCTTCCTCTGTAGCATCAAGCTTACCCATTCGGATATTTTCTCTGATGGTTCCACTGAAAAGGGTATTGCCTTGTGGAACATAACTCATGAAATCACGCATTCCTGCGCCGGCTGGTACAGGCTTTCCGTCCTCTCCCTGAAACGAAATATTTCCACTGTAGCGACTCATGAATGACATGATAAGTCTGATAAGTGTAGTCTTTCCAATTCCCGATTCACCGATAATAGCAACAAACTCTCCTGGCTTTATATCAAGACTAACGTCCTCTAAAACATTTTCCTTTGAATCATAACCAAAAGTGAGGTTATCCACATGAACACCTATTGACCCCTCTGGTTTATCAACAGCTTCACGCTTCTCAAGTGGAATATTTTCCAAATCCATTACACGCTCTGCTGATGCAAAAATCTGAACAATCTTTGGAATCTGCTGTGCAAGTCCAATAATTGGTGCCTGAATTCTGTTGATTAACACAAGAAACAGTGACATTGTTCCGTAAGTGATAGTGTTTCTTGATAATGAAATTGCTCCAAATGTGAAAGCCACAATGTACGCAAGCTGAAAACTAAGCGACATAACCGAGCCACTGAAGATGCTCATTCGGCTCTTCTTGTATACCCAGTTAAAACGTTCATCTCTAAGCTCTACCAATCTGTTTGTCGCATAATCCTCATTAGCGAATGATTTAACTACCAAAAGGTTTGCCATGCTCTCCTGAATAAATGAACGATAAACTGACTCTGACTCCTGAACTCTAAGAGAAAGATATTTTAGCTTACGTCCAAGGAAAATACTCACCAGTGCAGCCACCGGTCCCAAACAAAGTGCAACAAGCGCAAGTATTGGCTGATAGTAAAGCATCGTGATAAATGCCGCCAAGAACTGAACTCCAAGCTTTACAATAGTTGGAATCGTATAGATGATTCCGTCTGCAATATTTCCCGCATCACTGGTAAGACGTGTCATCAAATCACCAGTGTGATATTTTTTTATATCCATCCAGTAAGCACGAACAATTTGCTCGTATACCTGCTTTCGGATACCAAATGAGAACTTTTCATCCAAAACCAGCGAAAGCAGTTGGCTTCCCATATCAAAAACAATCACCGCTAAAATCATGACTGCGTAGGCAATTAAAAGACCAATAACGCCATTTCCACCTGTAGCCTTATCGATGATACTCTTCGAAGTAATGGCCATGCCAAGACCAAACAATGTACCAACTATATCCATTCCCATAATGAGAATTATCTTTGGCAAATATGGCTTAGTGTATTCACACAACCATTTAAAATATGTTTTCTGATTAGGCCAATCTCTGACCCATTTTCCAAAATTACTCATAACAATTACTCTAAAAAATTACTCCTCGTCCAAAAGTCCAACACTGCTCATAAGGCCAAGTCTATTCTCCACTACTATCATCTTCTCAGTAGCTGAGTACTGCCCCTCTTCCTTTTGGAACAGGCTCCAGATAGCCTTATAACCAAATCTGTGAATCCAAGCTATTGGAAGTAGGAGCGGATTCTCCTTCGCATATACGTATCTCTCTCCAAGCTCCTCAGCCTTTGGAAAAAGGAATCTTATGATACGTCCTGATTTGCTACCATTAACCGATGTCAAATTACCCACAAGATAAGGCTCAAGTGTAGTGGTAAGCTGCCAATCCTCGCTTCTAAGCTGTGCTTCGTCGCCCTTGTAGATAAAATCAACAATCATAGCCTCCAACACTTCTTTTGAAGCTTTTGGCTTTCGGCCCTCTGTAAAAGCTGGATTCATACCAAAATACTCCACGCAAATTCCTAAGAAATTCTCGCAGAAGAAACCATAATTCAATTTATCCATCATTTGCCAAAAATAATCCTTGGAAAGCTCGTCGAAATGACGATTTACAAACAGAGTGATATCTGTAAAGAATCTAACACTAGCTCCCTCAAGCATAAAATGCTTAATGATATGAAACATCTGATAGACAAGATGCTCATTGTGACCAAATGTCCGAACCTTTTCCCCGTCGACTTCCACAGTGATTCGCTTAGATGGTGATTCTAAGTCCGCTGCTTTAAGTTTGTCGATTTTCTGACCTTCATAGTCTTCATAGACTGTGGTATGAAGTTCAATCATATGTCCCGTCGTTTCGTTCTCATAAACGAAGACATGCTCTTTAGTCTTGTGCTCATTTTTCACATAACCACGCTTTTCAATCATGGCACAAACTGCTGCTGCATCACCTGAATCCACTAAAATATCTGAATCGGATGACGGTCTGTATGCAGGGTTTGGATAACAGTCTGCAACAACTATGCCCTTAAAAATGGCATAGTCAATCCCTGATGATTCAATCTCCCTAATCAAATCAATCAATGCATGGAAGTGCTTCTTTTGACGCACAAAAATCTGGAATCGAAAGAAGTCCCATCTCTTTCGAAGTTCCTCTGGCAGGCTGCTCTGTGCCTTTGCCACGTCATAAGTCACACCTGCAAGAGTATTCCTGCAGGCTAACTCATAAACTTTCTCCCAATCTGCTGATAAAAAATGGCCATCATCCGATGTATCTTGGATAATGGCCTTGCTTGTCAGTTTTATAAAATTTGTGTCCTGTAACTTCATTGCCGTTTCCTAAATATCGTATATTTTCAATACCTTAAACAGTATATATGCAATGAGTTTCTAAATCAATCTAAATACGTTATACAAAGTAACAGTTTTGTTAGAACTTTTTTGTGAATTTTACACTATACAAAGTAATTGTCTGAGTATTACACCACATTATTCCAATATCTGTTGCTTTACGCACTCTTTGTGTACTTTTTACCGAAGAACTTGGCCTCTAAGAACCACCAGCCTTTTTTAATCCAATTGATTTTCTCAGAGTAGGCTGCAGTGACCTCAGTCACCTTCTTTCCTTCGGTCTGAATCTTCAAAATCCATACGTTCATAAGGATTTCGCTGACTCTTCCAAAAAGGCGTGCCTGGAAAGCGGAGAGTCCGGTTACGTCCACACGCTGCTCAACTCCTTCAAGAAGTTTGAAAAGCCACTGAGCATAATCATCAAAGCATTCTTTTTTCATAATGCACATGTTGTACATACTTCCATTAGTTCGTGAATAGATGGCATCCAAATATTTCAAATCCTCTGGAAAAACTCTCGCCATTACCTCACGAGCCACATCCAAATGCATGCCATCCATGGTATGTGAATAGTGGCTATACAGAGTCTCAATAAAATATTTATTTCGTTTCGGAATGATAACATCATATTCTGACATAAGTGCTTCTATCTCCTGCTGTGTCAATACATTGCTAAAAGCATCTTTGTCATCGCCAAGACTTTTCTTGCTAGCAAAGAATCGCCTGTAGTGGCACAATCCCACCACATCTGCTGTCACATTCTTCCATATATAATATGTACCTGTGAGCTCACAATAATATGGATTCTTCTGGGAGATATTCTCTCCGCAATCATCCCTGATTATGGCTCCAGTTCTATTTTTAATTCCAAGCTGTTCGTATGTAATTGGGTCTTTGCCAGCGGCGCCCACCTGAATTGGAACATAGCAGGCTTCCTCCAGCAATTGACAAGGTTTGTGTGTCGCCACAAATATTTTTATATCCAAGGCACAGTCTCCCATAAAAAGAGACGTCTATTTCCATAGACGTCTCACATAATCTCAAATAAGGATGCTAATCCTCTTCGCCGTCTTCCTCGTCTACAATTGCTGCCGCAGCACCTGAAACCGCAGATACCACTGCAATAACTGCAACAATGACAACTAGTAACAATAGTGCAAAAAAGAAAATCAAAAAACCGCCCTCAGTCATACAAAACCCTCCTTCTCACAACATTCATTATAGCCCTTTCAATACCTAAAAGCAAACAGACAAATCGCCACCTTATCGTATCTGCTTCGCGCGATTGAACACGCCTGGGAAGTACTGTTTTGTATACTTCATCAAACGCGCGCGACGAAGAGCTGTACCAAACATGCCATCGGCAATTGGTTTGTAGAGAAGTTTTATTGTTTTGGAATCGCTTGGAAGGTATCTGCTAAACTCCTGGAATAATTCTGTCTGTGATTCCTTCTTACACCATGCAAGAATATCGTCAGTTTTTGTTTTAGTTTCAAGCTGTCGCACCATAGCTGACTGGAAGCTACGGAAGTATTCTTTGGCAAGGATTCCCAAAACCTCAAAGTCGCAAGTCTTCCATTTTTGCTGCTGCTCATAAATTCGCTTAACGCGAATTTTCTGCAACTCAAAATAATCATCTATTTCGCCGCCTGTGAGCCTCATCTGTCCCTGGTTACGATAGTGATAAAGCACATCGTTTAATATCATTAACGACTCAGTATAATCAAGCATATCGCAGTTGAACAGGATATCCTCCACATGCTTTATCTTCTGGAAACGAAGGTTATGTTCCTTCACAACGCTGGTCTTGTAACATTTGTTCCAAGGGTAGCCAAGCATGGTAATTTCCTCCATCTGCATGGCAAGCCTATGGATAGTTACTGGGTCGTTGGTGGAAATAACATCATCATCATAATCCAACAGCTCGAGAGTAATACCTTTTCTATATTCCATCTTACCTGTTTCGTAATTACGATAATCCTCAGTGAAGCTATACACCAGCAAGTCAACCTGATTACGCTGTAATGCTGCTGCACACACCCTAAGAAGATTTCGCTCATACAAATCATCTGGATCGAGGAATAAAATGTAATCTCCAGTGGCATGATCTATGCCCGTATTTCTTGCTGCCGAAACACCTTGATTTGTGTCGTGCCGTATGTAGATAAATCTGTCATCTCTCTGAACAAAAGTCCGCGCGATATCACCAGATTTATCTGGAGAGCAGTCATCCACAATGATAACCTCAAAGTTGTCATAGGTTTGCATCATGAGGCAGCCTAGGGCATCACCTATATAATCTCCTACCCCATAGGTAGGAACAATTACCGAAAATTTTATTTTGTCGTTCATATTTTCATCATACCAAACTGTAACTCAAAAAAATACCCCTAGGGAAAATATTCCCAGGGGTATTATTATGCATTAATGACATCCACCGCAACTTCCGCAGTTACCACCACATCCGCCGCCGTTTTTATGTTTCTTAACCAGCGATTTTACTATTGCTGACACTATCACTATTAGAATTAATACTACTATTGCTGTTCCCATTGTATTTATCCTTTCTTACTACACCATAAACCAAAAGTGCGATTGCAGCAAGTCCAAATACGATACCAACACCTGCACCTTCACCTGTGAACACACGGCCTACCTGGTAGATAATGAGTCCGATTACCCATGCGAAGCCACACTGATATCCGATGGCTGTCCAGAACCACTTAGTGTTGTTCATCTCACGCTTGATTGCACCCATGGCTGCGAAGCAAGGAGCGCAAAGAAGGTTGAATGCAAGGAATGCCATACCTGATGCATTAGTAAATGCTGCTCGCATTGTATCATAAACATTTCCTGATGCACCATAGATAATAGCAAGTGTACCTACGATGTTTTCCTTAGCTACAAGACCTGTGATTGAAGCAACTGTTGCCTCCCAATCACCAAAGCCAAGTGGAATGAAAATCCAAGCAAGCGCCTTACCAAGACCTGCTAAAATCGAAGAATCAATTTGATCCTCTTCAAGCATTGTAAAGGCACCATCAACAAATCCAAAGAATGTACAGAACCAAACTACGATTGTTGAAAGTAAGATGATAGTACCTGCCTTCTTAATGAATGACCAGCCACGCTCCCACATACTACGAAGCACATTTGTAACTGTTGGCCAATGATATGCAGGAAGCTCCATAACAAATGGTGCCGGGTCGCCAGCGAAGAGCTTTGTCTTCTTAAGCATAATACCTGATACGATGATTGAGAAAATTCCAAGGAAATAAGCTGTTGGTGCAACCCAAGCTGCTCCACCGAAGATAGCGCCTGCTACCATTGCGATGAATGGAAGCTTAGCTCCACATGGAATAAATGTTGTTGTCATGATTGTCATCTTACGGTCTCTATCATTTTCGATAGTACGTGATGCCATGATACCAGGAACACCACAACCAGTACCGATAAGCATTGGGATGAATGACTTACCTGAAAGACCAAACTTTCTGAAGATACGGTCCATGATGAATGCAACACGTGCCATGTAACCGCAAGCCTCAAGGAATGCAAGGAAGATGAAAAGTACAAGCATCTGTGGAACGAAACCAAGCACTGCACCCACACCTGCTACGATACCATCAAGGATAAGTCCCTTAACTACATCGTTACAATTAATAGCATCAAGGCCTGCCTCTACAAATACAGGAACACCAGGAATCCATACGCCGTAGTCAGCTGGGTCTGGCTCCTCGTTAGCTTCTACATAAGCTTTTGCAGCTGCGTAATCATCAAGTGAAGCTGTCTCATACTCAACTGCTGCAGTCTCCTCATCCTCTACAGGATATTCAAAATCTCCTGTAGGCTCTGAACCTGTCTCTTCAACAATAAGGTCATAGCCATCTACGATAAGCTGGTTTGCAGTAAACTCATCAGCTGCATCAGCATAGTCACTTGAACCGATTGCAAACAAGTGCCAACCATCGCCGAATACACCATCGTTTGCCCAGTCAGTTGCCCATGTACCTACTGTTGTAACTGAAACGAAATATACCAGGAACATTACAACTGCGAAAATTGGAAGTGCAAGGAATCTGTTAGTAACAACCTGATCAATCTTGTCAGAGGTTGTCATTCCCTTCTTAGCTTTCTTTACACATTCATTAATGATTGTACCAATGTAATTATATCTCTCGCCTGTGATGATAGACTCAGCATCATCATCAAGCTCCTTCTCGCAAGAAGCGATGTCCTTCTCGATATGTCCGATAACATCTGCTGAAAGACCAAGCTTCTCCTGAATCTTCTCATCGCGCTCAAATAACTTGATTGAATACCAACGCTGAACATTTTCGTCATTAATATTATGTAAACAAAGCTCCTCAATATGAGCAAGTGCATGTTCAACTGAGCCATTAAATCTATGCTTTGGTGACTGTGCATTTGCCCTCTTTGCAGCCTTAACTGCTGCATCTACGATTTCCTTGAGACCTCTGTTCTTAAGAGCTGAAATCTCTACAACAGGAACACCTATTTCCTCTGAAAGCTTCTTGGTGTTAATCTTGTCGCCGTTTTTCTCAACAACATCCATCATATTGATAGCGATGACAACTGGAATACCAAGCTCTACGACCTGAGTTGTAAGATAAAGGTTTCTCTCAAGGTTTGTACCATCGATTACATTGATGATTGCCTCTGGCTTCTCATCAATAAGGTAGTTACGAGAAACAACCTCCTCAAGTGTGTATGGTGAAAGGGAATAAATACCAGGGAGATCCACAATCTTAACTTCCTTGTCACCCTTGTACTTTCCTTCCTTATACTCTACTGTAACACCAGGCCAGTTTCCAACAAACTGATTTGAACCTGTAAGTGCATTAAATAATGTTGTTTTACCGCAGTTTGGATTACCTGCAAGTGCAATTCTGATTCCCACTTTTCTATCCTCCTAATCTTTTGTTAGCAAACTTCAATCATCTCTGCATCGGCCTTACGAACTGAAAGCTCATAGCCTCTGACTGTTATTTCCACAGGATCTCCAAGTGGTGCAATCTTGCGAACGTAAACCTCCACGCCCTTAGTAATTCCCATATCCATGATTCTGCGCTTTACTGCGCCTTCGCCAGTGATTTTTGTTACCTTGGCTGTCTGGCCAATCTTAACATCTCTCAGTGTCATATTTTCTCTCCTTTTACTAAACCATTATCTTCTGAGCCAGCTGCTTATCCACAGCCACTCTGGAATCCTTAACATTAACGATTAGATTTCCTCCAATCTGGCTTACCACTGTGACGTACCCACCTGGTACAAATCCCAGTTCCTGAAGATGGCGCTTAACCTCTTCGTTGCCGCCAATTCTTTTAATCATTTGTTCTTCGCCTTCTGGCGCTACGATTAATGGCATCATCTCTAACCTCGATTTCATTTGTATAATCTACGTTAGTACTCACTAACGCGTATATAATATATCACTATCTAACTCTTGTTGCAATAGCCTAACCCAAGTTTCATAATATTATCGAAAGTTTTATATAAATATCTGACTATTTTCAAAATCGTTATGGTAGAATAGGTACATATTTAATTACAACTTGCATATTTGCGTATTAAATGGAGGCATCGTATGAGCAAAAAGAGAATTGTTATCGCACTTGGACATGACGCACTTGGTACTACAGTTTTGGAGCAGTGGAATGCGACTAAGCGCACAGCTGTTGCAGTGGCAGAATTTATTGCCCAGGACTATCAGGTGGTAATCACACACAGCAATGGCCCACAGGTTGGCATGATTCACACTGCACTTTCTGAGTTCTATCAAAATCATCCAGACTACACACCTACTCCAATGTCTGTCTGCTCAGCAATGAGCCAAGGCTACATCGGCTACGATTTACAGCAGGCTATCCGCTCAGAGTTAGTTGGCCGCGGCGTTTACAAGCCAGTATCAACAATCCTCACTCAGGTTACAGTTGACCCATACGATGAAGCTTTTTATAAACCTACTAAAATAATTGGAAGAGTTATGACTGCCGAAGAGGCAGAAGCTGAGGAAGCCAAGGGCAATCACACCACACAGGTGGAAGGCGGTTTCCGTAGAATTGTGGCTGCACCAAAGCCAATGGAAATTGTAGAAATTGATGCTATCAAAGCACTCTGTGAGGCAGATCAGGTTGTCATTGCCTGTGGCGGTGGTGGTATCCCAGTCCTCACTCAGGACAACAAGCTTAAGGGTGCATCAGCTGTAGTTGAAAAGGATACAGCAGCAGGTCTTCTTGCATCAGAGCTTGATGCAGACATGCTTGTCATCCTCACTTCAGTTACTAAGGTTTGTAGAAATTTTGGTAAAGAAAACCAAGAGCCTCTTGATTACATTTCTGTATCAGAAGCTAAGAAAATGCTTGAAGCTGGTGAATTCGGTGCCACAGATATGGCACCAAAGATTCAGGCTGCCATCGATTACATCGGTGACTCAGCCATCCGTAAAGTACTTATCACTAAGCTTTCCGATGCTGGCAATGCTGTCGGCGGCCAGACCGGAACCATGATTGGAAAATAATTGTCAGTAAAATGCCAAGGGTCGCTCCAGCTAAGTCAACCCACATGTCAGATACCTGGCCTGAGCGACCCTCGACAAAGAGCTGAATTGTTTCATCTACAAATGCTGCTGAAAGCACCATTCCAACTGATTCAATGAATCTTCTAAAACTTTCTGTGACGAAGCATGACACCTCTAGAGATATCAATACCCCCAGCACTCCATATTCTGTAAAATGGGCAGCCTTTCTAACCAGAAACATTCCATCATCATTGTATGGAATAAATGGGAGATACTTTGAAAAGAAATCCAAGAACACTCCGCTTTCTGCATCTGATACTTCTGCCACCTGCATGCTGTGGCCCCAGATGAAACATAGCCACAAAATAATTAAAATCCCTAAAATAATCTTCTTTTTCATAAAGAGTATTGTAACAAAGGACTGGCATTTCTGCCAGTCCTTTCCTTTACTGTACTTTATCAATTTTTCTTGTAAGAGTAACCTCCAGTGTTTCCTCCTGATAGTCGTTGTCTGCACGGGCAACTGTGATTTCTACAGTGGTGCCAGCCGGGATGTACTTCATGATATTGTTCAGTGTATTTACTGAAGTAACCTTACGACCGTTGAAGCTTGTGATGACATCCTCTACCTTGATGCCAGCAGCCTCTGCGCCAGATCCTGTAACAACCTGCGCTACATAAACGCCAACAGGTACGTTGTACTGCTCAGACATCTCCTGAGTGATATCCTTGCCTGCAATACCGATGTAAGAAGCATCAAGTTCTGAAACTACATCATTGTCAATCATTTGCTGGATGATGTTCCATGCATAGCTGATTGGGATTGCATAACCCATGCCTTCAACCTGCTCACTTGAAAGCTTTGCAGAAACGATACCGATAACCTCACCCTTTGCGTTAAGAAGCGCACCACCTGAGTTTCCAGGATTTACTGCTGCATTTGTCTGGATGAGTGAATTAGTAACTGTATTTCCGTCATCGTCCTGGATTGAAACTTCCCTGTCCTTTGCAGAGATGATACCATCTGTAACTGATGTACCATAGCCAAGGGCATTACCAATTACTATTGCCGCCTCACCAACGACTGTTGCATCAGAATCGCCAAGTGTTGCAACCTTGATTGCTGAAAGTGTGTCAGCCTTGATATCTGAAACAGCTACGGATACAACTGCAAGGTCGCAGGAAGAATCTGTTCCCTTTATTGTGCCCTCGACAGCCTCTCCATCATTGAAGGTGATTGTAAGTGTCTCTGCACCGCTGACTACGTGATTATTTGTAGCAATGTAAATATAATTATCATCCTGTGAAACAATGATTCCAGAACCAGCTGATGTAGTTGGCTGCTGGTATAGACCAAACAGTGTCTGGTATTCCTTGATTCCTACATTTGTAACCTGAACGATTGCAGGAAGTACATTCTGTGCAATCTCTGAAACATCAGTTGTAATCTTTGTGGAAGCTGTGGTTCCAACTGCTGTACTTGTTGATGAAACCTTTTCCTTCTCGGAAGAAGAATCATCTGACTTGGTGGTTTCGATTGCCGTCTGTGAATTTGCATCTATCAGCTTGTTTGAAACAACCACTACTGATTGGAATGCCAAACCTGCAATAAGACCAAAAACTAAAGCAACTGCTGCTGTACGTCCAAGCTTCTTGCCAAAGGTACTCTGCTTTTTCTTTTTTGCTCTATTGCCATCATCATATGGTGACCACTGGTAATAGGACTCACCCTGATTAATTTCATCTTTCTTATAGGAATATGTTGAGTTGTTCTGCTCATTTGTGTTTGAGCCATTGTCATTGTTGAAAAAATCGCTCATAAACTCGCCTCCGTTTCTTAATTACAGGTAGTAGTTTAAATCTTGAATGTGATAAGTAAGTGAAAGGTACTTGTTTTTCATGAGAAAAATACAAGTACCTTTTGAGTTTATTCAGATTTATTCAACAGTAACTGACTTTGCTAAGTTTCTAGGATGATCTACATCATATCCCTTTCCAACTGATACGTAGTAACCGAAGAGCTGGAGTGGAATGATAGCAAGCGAGTTTGTAAAGTAACGGTTTGTCTTTGGAACATACATTACATAGTCCGCTACCTTCTCAATGTCCTCGTTTCCAACTGTTGTAACCGCAAGAATGAAAGCGCCACGAGTCTTGCACTCTACGATGTTTGAAACAGTCTTTGCGTAAACACTATCCTGTGTAGCAACAGCGCCGACAAGTGTACCCTCCTCAATAAGAGAAATTGTACCGTGCTTCAGCTCACCTGCTGCATAAGCCTCTGAATGAATATATGAAATTTCCTTGAGCTTAAGTGAACCCTCAAGGGCAATTGCATAGTCGATACCACGACCGATAAAGAATACATCCTTTGCAGCAACAAATCTGTTTGCAAACTTCTGAATACGTTCCTTGTTTCCAAGAAGCATCTCAATCTGCTCTGGAAGCATCTTTAAATCTGTGATGAGCTCCTTCATCTCCTCAGGCTTGAGAAGTCCTCTAACCTCTGCGAACTTCATAGCAAGAAGATAGAAAGCTACGAGCTGTGCTGAGTATGCCTTTGTTGTAGCAACTGAAATCTCAGGGCCTGCCCAAGTGTACATAACCTTTTCAGCTTCGCGGGCGATAGATGAACCAACTACGTTTACGATAGCCAGAGTCATATTGCCCATTGCGCGAGCCATACGTACAGCTTCCTTTGTATCGGCTGTCTCACCTGACTGTGAAACTGCTATAACGAGCTCATTATCCTGAAGAATAGGATTGCGGTATCTGAACTCTGATGCAATATCAACCTCTACAGGGATACGTGCCATATCCTCAAATACGTACTTTGCTGTAACACCTGTGTGATAAGCACTACCGCAAGCAACGATACGGATGCGGGAAATAGACTTGATTTCCTCATCTGTCATACCAAGCTCTTCGATATCAACTGTATTGTCCTTGATACGAGGGCTGATAGTATCACGAACAGTCTTTGGCTCCTCGTGAATTTCCTTAATCATGAAGTGGTCGTAGCCACCCTTTTCTGCTGCGTCAACATCCCAGTCAATTGTCTTAGACTGCTTCTCGATTGGCTGACCATCAACATCATAGAACTCAATTGAGTTCTCTGTAAGCTTTGCAATTTCCTCATTCTCGATGAAGTAAACATTGCGTGTATACTTAAGAACAGCTGGAACATCAGAAGCAATAAGATTGCCGTCCTTTCCAAGACCAACGATAAGTGGGCTGTCCTTTCTAACTGAAAAAATAGTATCAGGATAATCTGCAAAGATGATTCCAAGTGCATAAGCACCCTCAACACGGTGCATAACCTTTGTCACACATGCAAGTGGATCATTACCCTGCTTGTAATAATAATCAAGAAGGTGTGCAACAACCTCTGTATCTGTCTCTGACTTGAAGTTGTAGCCACGGCCGATGAGCTTTTCCTTAAGCTTTGCATAGTTCTCGATAATACCATTGTGAACTACTGCAATAGTCTCCGCTTCGTTGAGATGTGGATGAGCATTTGTCTCGCTAGGCTCACCATGAGTAGCCCAACGTGTGTGACCAATACCGATTGTTCCAGGCAGTGTCTCACCATCATGAGTCTTCTCTGAAAGGAGACGAAGACGTCCCTTTGCCTTTTCAAACTCGATCTTCTTTCCATCATAAACAGCCATACCTGCTGAGTCGTAGCCTCTGTATTCAAGCTTGCTAAGACCATCTAAAAGAATTGGTGCAGCCTGTGACTTTCCAACATATCCAACTATTCCACACATAATATTTTCCTTTCTGTGAAACAAGGGGACTAGCCCTTTATTAAAATGCTAATCCCCGTTGATTGTAAGTTTGTAAAATTATATTATTGACCGTCTATGGTCTGGTTAATCTCCGCACTAGATTCATTCAATCCAGTCTCATTTACAATGTGGTCGCTAATAACATCGACCATATCATCTGTAGGATCATAATTATCCTGATTGTAAAGGAACTGATGAAGCTGCGCTACGTTTGAAGTAAGCGTACATGGTACAACGACGCTACCTGTTTTCTTGCTGACTGTCTTGGTCTTGAGTGCAAATGGGAATCCTGAAGACTCTGCCATGTTGTACTTTCCAACCTCTGTAGCCATTCCGATGCACTGTGTAAGTGAAAGGCTGGTAGAAATCTTAGGGAATACGTCATCAGCAATTTTGTTGAGCTGAGAAACGCTTGCGCCCTTTGCCTTCTCAACGATAAGCTTGATAACATTACGCTGAAGCTCGCTTCGACCGTAATCATTATTAACTGCATATCTGTTTCGGCAATATCCAACTACCTGCGCACCATTCATGTGATACATTCCTGGTGAATCAAAGAAGCAATCACTGTATTTCCATCCCTCTTCCTCGTCAGGATAGTAATTAAGGACATTTTCAACCTCTGCGATATAACCTGCGAGAGCATTGATATGTGTCTCAGGATTGTCTGTAGAAATCATCTTGCTTGTAACCTCAAGGTCGAGACCGCCAAGGTCATCAACAATCTTTGCCAAAGCATAGAAATCAACAGAAACATATCCGTCAATCTTGATATCCAGGTTGGTGTTGAGCATCTCGAGAGCCTTCTCAACTCCACCGTGGTTGTAAGCATAGTTACACTTGCGATAAAGGTCCTTATCCACCTGAAGGTAGGTATCACGCTGAACCGAAAGCATCTTAACATCCTTTGTATCATTATTAATAGAAACAAGGATGATGGCATCTGAGTTACCACTGTCAAGATTTCCGTTTGAACGGTTATCTACACCGAAAAGAGCGATGGTGGTGTACTGACTCAGAACCTCTGTTGTGGCCTCATCAAGGTTGTTAACCTCGACTGTATCCATATTGATATTGTCCCAATTAACCTTGCCGAACTTGCTCCAAAGGAAGAATACAAGTGCGAGAATAATTAAGATAACAATCTCGATAACAATAATCTTGGTACGAATCTTTTTCTTACGTGCCGCCTTGCTTGGTCTGCGATTTCTGTTGTTAGAAGGTCGCTGACCTGTTGGTCTGGTACCTGAAGGTCTTGAGCCCTGTCCTGATGGACGCTGTCTCTGTCCTGATGGTCTATCTGCTGAGCTTCTGCCTGAAGCTGATGATCGTCTGGTATTGCTTGAAGATCTGGTGCCTGCCTGTCTGCCGTTTGAGCTGCGAGTACCCTGTGGACGTCTTCTAGGAGAATCCCACTCGTCAATGCTCAAATCGTAATCGTCAAAATTACTCATCTTAACTACTTGTCTCCAATCTTTTCATATACAAAAATTATATGCTGTCATAAACTGACAGCATTATAATTTAGTCTACTCTATGCGTTCTATAATTGTCAAGGAATCTTAATATTTCCGTCATATTTTATAAATCTTTAGAATTTGTTCGAATATTATTCGCCCGTTCCTGGCAATATAAAATTATCCATTCCCAAAGGCAGATTTTTATTGTAAAATCTATCACCTTTTTCTATTAAATCACCATGTTTTTCCATTAATCTTGCATGCACAGGTGAGATTTTTTTTGTCCCAAAATTCTCATTTTCAACTGCTTCTTCTGACTGATTCTCTAATTCGTTTTCCTGCTCTTTTTCAGACTTGGGCTCTTGCTTCTCCACGGCCCTTTCAGGTCTGTTTTTATACCTTGCCACACACTTTGGAACTACCACTGTGCGGAAGCCTCTGGCTCTTGCTCTCAGGCAGAAATCAAGAAGCGCATCCTCCCCTGTAAGGCTTGTATCAAAGCCTCGAAGCATTCTGAAAACCTTGGCATCAATCATGCAGCATGCACCATCAACTGTGCTCACATCCCTTGCCATGCTTCCAAGGCCCTCATAGGTGTCCCTAAAAATTCTCTGGCCGTGAAATGCTGGGTACTGACTGCCATCCTCAGACACGATATAACCTGCGTTATCATAGGTGAAGCCCCGTCCCAAAAATCTGATACCAACCACAGCAACGTCTGGTTGAGACAGATAGGCGTACATTTTCTTGGCATTATTTCTAGTGATAAACTGAACGTTTTCTTCCTTTATAAATTTGTAATCGCCACTAAAGCGGCGGAAGCTGCTATCGTCATATTCAATGTGCCATTTTTTCAAGGAAGGATCCACGCGCCCATCACAAAGCACGCCACTTTGTCTAAGGTAAGAAAGAGCCAGTGCAAGATGCTCCTTGCCGCTGTAATTTGCGGCCTTTCGCTCCTCTTTTGTCATCATCTTGTCAGAGGTTCTCTTGTGATAAAGAAGATATGGGATGTGCTCGATAGGAATCTTTTTGAAGCAGGCACGCAGTAAATACTCGTAGACGTAGGCATATTTAGCCTTCTCATTGAAGGTGCCAAGCTTCTTGAAAGCCTCCTTGGAAATACACAGAAAATCACCAATATAATTTGTCTGAAGTAAAAGCTCCTTATTGAAGCCAGTCTTAAAATGAGGATTGCGTCTGTCCAATCCAATAAGCTCGTCATGATCCGCATAAATGATATAGCTGTTATCTGAGAGGGTATCCTTCAACGCTGTTTCAATGACATTTCTGTTGCCATCCTCATCTACAATTATACCCTTCAGTTCATCGATTTTTTCATTTATAGCCTTCAGTGTGTGATAGCTTAATCTGTCATGCTGGCCGATAAAAACCAAGTTGTCACCCTCAGCAAAATGAGCGCCAACATTTAGCGCATAGGCTCCCCCCACCTTTTTCTTAAGGCGGCGATAGTGAACCTTATCAACAATATCCGGGAAGAATTCCTTGATAGTCACCTCGATTGTATTCGTTGGATTGTCGTCTAAAATATACAACTCGAACTCGCGATATTCCTGCTCGTCGATGGACTCAAGCATGTCCTTAAACTGGTCCATATTTGTATCGTGTGTCCAGACAATCAGGGAAAAATATGCGCCATTCATTATTATTTCGACCCCTTTCCACCAAGTACCACAGCTACAGTTTTAAGTAAGATTCTAATATCAAGTCCAAGGGACCAATTCGCAATATAATCTGTATCAAGTGCAACAACCTGCTCGAAATCCTTCACATCACTCCGACCACTGACCTGCCACATTCCAGTGAGTCCTGGTTTGATGGAAAGTCGTGCCTTATGATGAAGAGCGTAATTTTCATACTCATCCTCAAGAGGTGGGCGTGTGCCTACCAGTGACATATCCCCCTTCAGCACATTCCAAAACTGAGGCAGTTCGTCGATGGAATACTTTCTCATGAAGCGACCGATTGGGAAAACTCGAGGGTCATTTTCCATTTTGAACATGTTGCCCTGAACCTCATTCTGAGCCATCAGCTCCTGCTTTCTGGCCTCCGCATCCATATACATGCTGCGGAATTTATAGAATTTGAATTTGCGACCATTCTTTCCAATTCTGGTCTGTGTGAAAAATACCGGCCCAGGAGATTGAATTTTGATGATAGGAGCAAAAATGATAAATGCAATCAGTGCGAAAACAAGACCGACCAGTGCCCCTGCAATATCAGAAACCCGCTTGATAAATGCCTGGCGATTGTTGGTTATATGCATGCTAGAAGTTAGCACCACATATCGTCCGTAGGTTTCCATTATCTTGTTAGGCATGAGATTGTCAGTATGGATAAGGGCAACGTGAACTGTCAGTCCCTGTTCAACAAAACGTCTTGCCAAATCCTTATGTCCTGCATTTGTTTTGCCATCCAAAAAGACCTCATCCACCACGTTGGTTCTAAGATATTCAAATACGCTATCGGCGGTGGCTATGACAGGTACTCCCATAATTCTCTGTCCCATCATGTCCTTGTCTAAAACAGCCACACCCTTCACCTTAAATTCCATGTATGGGGTGAGGGCGATGTCTCCGAGGCACTCCTCCACCACGTCCGACTCAGACACTACAATAAGGGATGTCTTGTTAACATCCAAAATCATCTTGTGCCTGATTACGCGCTTCCAGCTACATCTAAATGTGTAGGAAATCATAATCATGAACAGGCCAAAAAGAGCAAGGGCAAGTCTTGAATAGAAATATGTGGCCTTCATTGCCTGCATGTAAAGAAGCACTCCAAAGAAATTCACAACAGAGTGCCAAATGGTAGCTAAAGCTTCCTGATATTTTGTTCTTCGTAAAATTCCCGTGTAAGTCTCTGTGAAAAGCACTCCGGTCAAATCCAGAACTGGCAAAATTGTCGCTAGATTCTGATACAGAGTGTAATGCTCAAATCTGCTAACGAATATGATTGCCCCGTCGAATTTAATAAAAACTCCAAGGAACAGTGCAATCTCAGCTGCAAGCATATCAAGCAGAATAAAATCCAGATGCTTGACCCACGACCGTTTCTTTGTCTTGTACAACTTTTTACTTATTCTCCCAATACATTTTTACATTAACACCTATTCCCCCGTAAGGTGTCAAAATACTTAATAGTTATTATAAAATATTCTGTATTCTTTTTCTAGATATTATTAAAACCTGATAAAACTATTTATTATCCTGGTCCTTCTCAAGCTTTACACCGTCATAATCCAGCTTTCTGGCATGATACTCAATATCCTCAAGAAGCTTTCGATTCTTCGCCATCAAATCCCCCATCATTCCAATCATGATTGCGATGAATCCCATCAAAAGAAGTGTACAGCCAAGTATCAGCGACTGAACGTGGCCTGCCCCGCCATCAGTAAAATAGAACACCAAAAATCTGATGATAACCCCGATTCCAACAACAGACGGCAGGATTGAAAAAAGTGTAAAGGTCTTCAGTGGCTGATACATAAGATATGCCCTAAGGATTGTCACCATGGACTTCTTTACATAACCCATCATACTATTGAAAAGTCGTGAGGGTCTAAGCTCGCCATTGGTGCGAATTGGCACGCTGGTCTGTGCAATTCGGTTTCTGCCAGCCTGAACGATTGTCTCCAAGGTATAGGTGTAATCGTTGGTGACATTAAGGCGCATGGCAGCATCCCTTGAATAAGCTCTGAAGCCTGAAGGCGCATCAGGGATATTGGAGTTGCTGGCTTTTTGAACAACCCAGCTTCCAAAATGCTGAAGCTTTTTCTTGGTAGGTGAAAAATGCTCTGTGGCATCAATTGGACGCTCGCCGATGACGATATCCGATTTGCCATCGATAATAGGACGAACCAAAAGCTCGATATCATCTGCCACGTACTGATTATCTGCATCCGTATTTACGATAATGTCAGCTCCGTTTCTAAGGCAGGCATCAAGACCAGCCATGAAGCCGTAAGCCAAGCCCTTGTTGCGACGGAAATTCACCACGTAATTAACACCCCACTTACGGGCAACCTCAACAGTGTTGTCACTGCTGCCGTCGTTGATAATCAGATATTCTATCTCATCAATTCCATCAATGTGCTTTGGCAAATCGTTGAGAGCAATCTCAAGAGTTTCTGCCTCGTTATAGCATGGAATCTGAATAATAAGTTTCATTTAAAAATCCTTTCTAATCTCTTCCGAAAGAGTAGTCAAATTTAGTAAGGGAAAGATTTGGGTTATAGTATGGATCTCCAGCCTCATAAACCTCTTTCCACTTAGCCATGAAATCCTCGGTCTCTCGGTCCATTCTAGCCTTTTTCTCGGCATCCTGATGGTCAAGACCGCGGCTCAACGATTCAAGATGATACCACTGAGCGAACGGTGTGTAAACACAAAGCTTGTTGAGAGCGCGAAGCTTCAGGCAATAATCCACGTCGTTAAAGGCTACTGCAAGCTCCTCATCGAAGCCTCCCACTTCATCCCAAAGAGAACGCTTTGTAAGAAGGCATGCACCAGTAACAGCCGATAAATCCTGAACGCAGGTACTTCTGTAAAAATATCCCACCTGCTCACGACCGCTTCCAAGGAACTGGGAATTGGCCACTCCGCCAAGTCCGAGAATTAAACCTGCATGCTGCACGGTATTGTTTCCATAATAAAGTCTGGCACCAACTACGCCTACATCCTCACGTCTGACAAAGCCCATCATCTCTGAGATGGCATCGGCATTTATCATGCGAGTATCATTGTTAAGAAGAAGGATATAGTCTCCCTTGGCATTTGCCACACCGTAATTCACCAACTTAGAGAAATTGAAGCTGCCCTTTGTCTCTGGGTGAGTCTCAGTATAATTAAGTACCTTTGCATTGATATCACTGCGAAGCTCAAGCTCCTTGTAATACTCAAAAAGCTTTGTGTCATCAGAATTATTTTCAACAATAATGAACTCCACATTGGTATATGAATTCGTATTTACGATACTATCTATGCACTCCTGTAAGTCCTGTCTGTGGTTCATATTGGGAATGACGATAGACAGAAGCGGTGTGTCTGGCCACTCATAAATAGTGCGATAGTAGCCAAGATGAGTATCCAGCTCCACTCGTGCAGGCACACCGATTCTCTTGTAGTGTTCCTCCACAGCGCGGCGACCATTTTCGTATGCGTACATCTTTGCCTCCGGATGGTCCGCTGTGGATGCAGGATGAGTACGCCAGTGATACAGCACTCTTGGAATGTGATAAATATTGTCACACTGTTCCAAAATCCTAAGGTCAAAATCGTGATCCTGTGCACCGTCAAACTCTGACTTAATGCCACCTGAGGCCTTTACCAAATCAGCTCTGGCTACAAACAGGTGGGTGATATAGTTGTGAGAGCAAAGCAAATCAATATTGAAATCCGACTTAAAATGAGGAAGGAAATATTCCTTGGAATCCATATCGATTTTGTCCTCGTCGGAATAGATTGCCTGGATTGTATTGTCCTCGTTCAGAGCCTTTGCAATATAAAACATTGCATCTGGTGTGATAAGGTCATCATGGTCAGTAAAGCCGATGAAATCTCCTGTTGCAAGCTCCATTGCGGCATTTGTATTGCCTGCGATTCCAGTGTTACCCTCCAGCTTTTTATATACGATTCTCTCGTCCCAGATATCGCCAGTGGCTTTCAGGATGATATTGTAAAGTCCATCCTTTGGACTGCCATCCCCAAGGCAAAGCTGCCAGTTAGGATAGGTCTGAGCCGTGAAGGACTGAATAAGCTCCGTAAGAAATCTCTCTGGTGTGTTGTACAGCGGAATTACAATACTGATGACAGGGTTATACGTAAATACGGTATGGCGCTGCTTATCAAGCTCCTCCTTAGTGAGCGGGTGTGCCTTCAAAAACTTCCGGTAGCTATAGTGCTCCTGATCGTGGCCCATTGCCTTTCTGATGGATTTTGCAACTGTCTGCTTCAGGCCATAATGCTGCAAATACAAAAGGCCCTTTTCTATTTTATTTGTAGGTTCTTTATATTCTTTAATCATGGTTTCTATTATAGTTTCTTTCCACTATTGCCGCAACATTCTCTTCCTTGCAAAGCCCAAGTTTATAGATTACAATGAAGTCAACTATGGTCTGGGGAAGGAATTTGATATGACATTTTACGCAGTTATTGGTATCGTTTTGATAATCGCCTTTATGGCGTTGATCGTCCTAGCGTTTCACGCCTCATTGCACAGGAAAATCAGAGGTCGTTTCATCGCTTCGATTTATATTCTTGCCTTCCTTTACATCTGCGCACAGGGACTGTTCTATGCACACGCCCTGCCAGATTCATCACCGGACGAAATGGCACACATCAGCTACATTTATCACGTCCGCACCACTCACGAAATCATTCCACATTTTGAAAATATGCACCTTTTTAGCTCACAGCCAATGAAGTGGTCTGTGAACAACTACGAGTACAATTCCACCTTGATAAACTATCTTTGCCACCCTTCAATTTACTACCACATCATGCAGCTGGCAGGCGGTTTCGAAGAGGTTGAACCGGGAGTTGTTGTTTCCATTGATATGTTTAGGCTTAGGTATTTCAGCATGGGAATTGCCGCCATCGGAATTGCCCTGATGCTTTATATTGGATGGTCACGCATCGACAGGTCAAAGCCTTGGCTTCACTTGATTTATGCCACCACTGTTACCTGTATCCCTATTCTCTGTTTGGAGATGTGCGGTGTTTCAAATGATGCTTTTGCATTGATTACAAGCTGTATCTGTGCACTTGGTCTGATTCGTTTTTGCGAAGGGAATCGAACTCAGCTCACTTATATTTTGATTGCCCTTGGCATTACTTTGAGTTTCTTGAACAAGATGACAACCGCCATGCTTTGTGCTCTGATGGCAATCATTGTGCTGGTTGCTACTATAGTAAAAGAAAAGGATTTTCGACTTTCGCTGAAAAAAGAATTTTGGATTACAACACCACTTTACGTACTACCAGTTATTTATATTATTGTGATTTACCAGCGATATGGTGTACTACAGCCGACACTTAAGGTTATTTCACCTACTGAGTATTTCCAGAATTCCTTCTTTTATGTTGCCGAAGATGAACGCCCTGATGTCGGCGCACTTAGCTACATTGCAAATTATTTCAACAACTTTTTTATTTCCTGGTCGGGACTTGTGACTGGAGATTTGTCACTTAGAAAGAGCTCACCTTGGACTATTTCCACACTTCCAATGGAGTTGCTTTGGATACTGCCTATATTTGCTTTTGCAAAAGAATTTAAGCATGTTGCCGGCAAGCTTACTTTGCCAATCAAGGCTGGCTGGATTTCAGCAATCCTCACCTTTAGCCTTCAGTTGAAAAAGGCCTACGGCAACTGGGTGAACAACGGCTACACCGGTGGCTCGCAGGCAAGATATTATCTGCCAATGCTATTTGTTTTTGCACTGGCTGTGGTATTTATTCTTGATGGACTGCTCAAGGAAAATGGATACGACCCTACCACATCCACAACAACAATTTCTGATGTTGACGAGTATAGAAAAAAGGTTGCATATAATCATTTGATTTACTTCGGTGGGCTGTTATATGCTTTGCTTTTGTTCTACGGGAATTTTCCATTTTTCCTGTTGCATAATTAAATACGTAAAAAGCTTCTCCTTATGGAGAAGCTTTTTTATTCTTAAACACATGTCTTTTTCCGGTGACGTAATTCACCGCGATTACAAACACAGTCATCACTACTTTTCCGATGAGCTTTGGCGCACCAACAACTTCCACAAGAAAAATCAATCCGAAGTAATCAAGGAGCATGGTAGCTCCGCGCCAAAACACAAAGCGACCAAACTCTTTTAAGAGCTCTAGGAAGTTAGCGCAGTGGCTTTTGAACACAAAGTTCTTGTTGCAGATATATGCTGTGAGCTTTACCGTAATCAATGTGATGATATTGGCAATGCGATAGGCCATTCCAAAATGCAACAGAATATCAAACATCAGCACATTTTGGATGCTTGTCAGCACACCGAAAATTGTGTAAAGCCCAGTTTCTTTATTAACTAATTTCTTGTAAATCTTTTCTATCATTTATTTCAACTTCAGCAATTGCTTTTCAAAGAGATGCCAGCTGATAAAAGCCAGTGGCACCACAATCACAATTGACACTCCTAAATTTACATAAGGATCCATACGGACATATTCGTAACCGTCAGGGCTCACTGCCATCCATTCAATTACAAGCTGCTGCGCCAAAAATGACAGTATATATACGCCGTAGGATAAATCGCCAACTTTATCATACGCTCTAGAAATAGCAGAATCATGGAAACCGATGAACAATATCATATAGGTTCCAAAGATTGCAAAGGCAATCTCATAATCAATGAAATAACTGCTTGCAACCAGGCCCACAATCGACGCGATAAATAAATTCACCTTCATTGGAATCTGTTCTCTGTAAAGATAATAGAGAATACCCATTTCAAAGTGGAGTGAAAGTCTGCCAAGGTTCAAAAGAATTCCTGATGGAATCATGTAAAAATGGTCACCAGTAAATCCATAATTGAAGAACAGATAAGTAGCAGCTGAAATAGCAATTAAACCACCGATAGCTTCTTTTTTCCTAATCAAAATCGGGAAGAAAACAAGCACCAGTAAATAGCAAATTACTTCATAACGAAGCGTCCAAATGCTGCCATTTACACTGAAATTAATGTGAGTGGTGAACACACCTGGGAGCCTGGTGTAGGATGACGCAAAAAATAAATTCAGAAGGTAATCCTTTAGGCCTGTTGCAAAATATTCATCTCTGGAAAATTTGGAAAGCATAGGGCCGATGATGTATGCTGTGGACAAAATAAAAAGTCCAAGCAGCGGCCATATTCTAAGGAAACGAGCCTTCAAATACTTAGGGATATTGCGGCTCCTGTCATAGCTTCGGTAAATCAAAAATCCACTGATGATAAAGAAAATATCCACTGCCACCTGACCTGACAGCGCCTTGTGAAAGCTCAGAGTGTACATCAAATCACGCTCCTGCTCTGCAATTGATAGTGCAAGGGAGTGCATGTACATAACCATGAAAGAGGCTACGAGCCTGAGAATATTTAAATTGTTGTTGCGCCCCTGGGAAAGTGTACCGAGGGTTGTTGAATTGTTCATATCTATATTTTAATCTCACTTATTTTTGTTAATAACTTGGTCATTTTAACATAAAAAAGTTCAAAAAAGAAGATTACCCCCTTCGCCTCACTCTAATAACAAGAGACTAAGACACTCCTTTACCCCCTCATTATATAAATACCATATTATTGGGGAATTTCAGTACCACCTGAAAAAGCATAATTAACATGTTTGTGGTACCACTGTACCACAATATAGCTATTATCCATATTTCTGGTGGTATAAAAATGCTTCTAGATACCTCTTTATCAATTGAAATGCTCATTCTTGTGGTACTTTAATACCACCAGATTTCAAAAAAACTTACATAATGGGGTGCTATTCTTAAAAATAGTACCACCATATTTGAAAAGCACTAATATGTTGGGGTTCAATAGCATTATATGACCATAAAATATAGTTAATTCTGGTCTTAAGTCAAATAAATGGACTGGCAATTTATACCAGTCCATTATAATGACTTTTGATTCTATGCGAAAACCAAATGTCAAAGATTATTTAAAATATCTATTCAACAATCCCTCGAGCGCCTTGCCGTGGCGAGCCTCGTCGCGGGCCATCTCGTGAACTGTATCATGGATGGCATCAAGATTATTCTTCTTTGCGCACTTAGCAAGATCGGTCTTGCCAGCTGTTGCGCCGTACTCGCAGTCAACACGCCATGCAAGATTCTTCTTTGTTGATTCGGTCATATTTTTCTCAAGGTCGGAGCCTAACATCTCAGCAAACTTAGCAGCATGCTCTGCCTCTTCAAATGCTGCCTTCTCCCAGTATAGTCCAATCTCTGGGTAGCCCTCTCGATGTGCCACACGAGCCATGCAAAGATACATACCAACCTCTGAGCACTCGCCCTCGAAATTAGCCTTGAGCTGCTCAAAAATGTATTTCTTGTCTTCTTCAGAAACGTCTGGGTTGTTCTTTACAGTAACATCATATAAACCAAATACATGCTCAGCTGCAAGAGCGATTTCGCCTTCAACCTTCTTGAACTTGTCGCCAGATACATGACATACTGGACACTCATCAGGAGGATTATCTCCTTCATGAACATAACCACAAACAGGACATACATACTTAGCCATAGTGTAAAAACTCCTTTCTACAAACACTCAACTCCGAACTGTTACATCTACAAGCCTTAGTTCTCTCTGTAAATGTAAGCTAAAGCTTACTAGACCACAAAAGTTGATTGCTAAAGCAATCATCCTTTTGGGATCAGATTTCGACTACATGTCTCACTGAGAGATCTAAGAGCTTGTAGATTACAGTTCTCATTTAAAATTCTTATAGGTTATTAGTCCATTTTAACACACGTGAGGCGTAATAACGGGAAATCACTGATTGTTCGAAAAATGTTCACACTCTATAGATGAAGGTTTTCAAGGAACAGCTCTTCGAAGTGTGGTGTGGTGGCAAGCATCACAATCCTTGAATTGTCACGGATAGATTGAAGGGCTTCTTCGCTAGGGTCGAGAATGAATTCGATGTCACCAAGAAGTGATGTATTGCCAAGGGATTCAAACTTAGAAACAAGCTCCTTCGGTACCAATCCGATACCTGCTGCGGCCCATATGCTGATGGAAGCTCCAAGACCTCCTGAAACATAAAGGTGGTCAATGCTTTCAAGACCAAGCTTTGATGCCTCAAGAAGCATCTGAATTCCAGATACAATTGCAGCCTTTGCAAGAATAACCTGCTGGATATCCTCTCCAGTCATCAATATCTTGTCTGTGACAGGATAACCTGCGTCAGCGTATTCCTCCAGGAGCAGGCCGCCTTCATCAATGATATTATTGCGGCGAAGTTCATGAACCATATCTATGACACCGCTACCGCAAAGACCGATTGGTTCCTCACCGCCGATAGTTGTATATTTCAATACTCCATCCTGCAAAGAAACATGGTTAATAGCCCCGCGAACAGATGCCACACCACAGCTGAGAGAAGCCCCTTCAAGTGCAGGACCTGCCGATGCAGATGAGCAATAATATTTCTCTCCGTCGAACAATACAATCTCGGCATTGGTTCCCATATCTACAAATAGGAAGGTTTCCTTCTCACGATTATGCTTCTTCGCCTGCTGCTTTATATAGTAAAGACCTGCCACGATATCTCCGCCCACAAAAGCGCTGATAGACGGCATAAAGAAAATATCTCGGCTAGTCTCTCTGAATTTCACAGCATCAAGGGTATATGGCACGAATGGATACTTAGCCATACCGTCCACCGGATATTTCAAAAACAAATGGGTCATTACCGTATTTCCGGATACAACCACCTTGTGTGTAAGAAAATCCTCTCCAAGGATTTTTGTTCCAAGAGACATCAAATCATTTATAACAAGCTGCTGCAACTCATCACCGTGACCATCAATGGATGCCTTGATTCTGCTCATTACATCTGCGCCATACTTAAGCTGCCCGTTGGTCCAGGTATGCTGTCTTAAAACCTTTCCAGTATTCAGTTCCACGGCTGTTGCCGCCAAAGTTGTGGTACCAACATCAACTGCGATGGCGATATTGGTCTTGTCGAGAGGCATATCATTCTCTGCTGAGGACATGCCTATAGATGTAATTTCAGAAACCAGACGCTTAGGGACCTGAATCTTGCAGTCGTGTGTTATCACGCACTTGCAGCCCACGCGCCAGCCATTTCGAATATCAGAAAAATCAAGCGCCCTTTCATCCTCATAAGTGATTTCCGGAGCGCCATAAACAAACCTTATGGCACAGCTCATACATTTTCCGATGCCGCCACAAGGCCTATAAAATTTCATACCGAGCAAATCCATCGCCTCAGCAAAGGTGATGCTCTCGCCAGGCTTTGTCATAAGAATGTGCTCCTCCTCGGGAGTCACATCTTCAATAACGACTTTAATTTCCATGTGTTCTTTCGTATTCCTCAAGTGAATGCAAATCCAATTTCAGTTCACCATTATTATCTACCAAAATTGTCATATAAGTGTGTTCTCTGGAATTTTGTCTTGGGAATGCAATACTGCCAGGATTTGCAATAATAAGTCCCTCGTAATGGTCGATAGTTGGCACGTGAGTGTGACCGTAGAGCACCACGTCACAGCCCTTCGCTTTGGCCACTTCTGCAATTTTCTCATATCCATAATTCACTCCGTAGTAGTGACCATGGGTAAGAAGAATTACATGATTTCCAACCTCAAGAACCACCTCATTTGGAAGATTGGTCCCCCAGTCACAATTTCCGCAAACACATTCCGCAGGTGCCTCTGACATCATCCAAAGATTGTCCTCCACGCCCTGTCCGTCACCAAGATGATAGATGCGGTCTGGATTTTCGATTCGAATGACATCTCTGAGATTTTCAGACCTGCCATGAGTATCACTAACAACTAATATTTTCATGCTTGATTATTTCTTCCTTTATCATTCTAAGTGCCTGTCCGCGATGGCTGATGGCATTTTTCTCCTCTGGGCTGATGCTTGCTGTACTCACATCCTTGTCCCAAAGATAAAAGATTGGATCGTAGCCGAAGCCGTTTTCACCCATTGGCTCCCAGCCGATATAGCCCTCGATTGTGCCGCGAACTACCGCTTCCTTTCCATCTGGGAACACGGCAGAAACTGCGCATACGAAGCGGGCGCTTCTGTCCTGCTTCTCAACGCCTTCAAGACGCTGGATCAGGTTTGCATTTTTCACATCATAAGAGGTATCCTCGCCCAAATATCTGGCTGAGTAAATACCCGGCTCTTTGTTTAGCGCATCGATTTCAAGTCCGCTGTCATCGGCAAGGACGATGGCATCCTTTGCGTGATTGGCGATGGCTCTTGATTTAATCAAAGAATTCTCCTCGAAGGTCTTTCCATCCTCCACGATGTCAATATCAATTCCAGCTTCCTTCATTGTGAGGATGTCATAATTCTCCTCGCCGAGAATCTCCTTTATTTCACGAAGTTTATTTTTGTTTCCTGTTGCAAATATTATTCTAGTTTTCATCTATTCCTCCACGCCGGTTACACTCACAAACAATAGGTAACTCCGCTCATCTACATGATTCACTTGAGTTACCTATTAGCTTGTTAGCTACCGGCCATATAAATATTCGACAACCGCGTCGTACAACGCTTCCGCAGTTTTCTTCTGATATTCACGATTCTGTAAATTTTCCAACTCCTGTGCATTGGTCATGAAACCCACTTCCACCAATGCTACTGGTGAATTAGACATTCTGATGATGTACACCTCGTCCCCCACCACTGTGCCCTTGGACTTGGAACCAAGATTTTCAAGGAGCCTCTCCAGACACATGCTAGCGAACTTCTTTGACTCGCCGGTTGTGTCGGCGCCCTTATACATAACCTCTGTGCCGTTGATTGAGGACATACGTCCTGAAGCGGTGGAATTGTTATGAACCGATAAGAACAAGTCCGCATCAGTATCGTTTGCAAGACCAACTCTGGCTTCGAAGGACGGATTGCAATCTTCTGTACGAGTGTAATATACTCCGATATTTTTGTCACTCCTTGAGAACAGTTTTTTCAGCTCAAGGACGATTGCAAGATCCAAATCCTTTTCATTGACACCCATCTTGGTAGCGCCTGGAACATTGCCTCCATGGCCTGCATCAACTACAACCACATAATCATAAACCTCGTGTGGGTCCACAAAATCAAGATAAATGTACTCTCCCTCGGAGGTCATCTTGACCTCGCGAACATCGTCCATTGTAAGCTCAATTACGCCCACAAGATTCTCACTGTTATAGATGACATCCACGATATTGTCCGCATTTCCACGCATAGGATATTTTGAAAAATAGTCCTTGCCAATACCATTGATGGTGATAGCGATTGTTCTGTCTACATAATTATTATCAATTGAAACACTAGCGCTTGTAACATTCTGTGGCAGCATCAATCGAATCTGATGCCCCTTTAGCACATTTTCCCTAGTCTCAGGGTCGTTTTCCTCAAGCTCCACCTCGGATTCCCTCAGCATTTCCATAACGGAAACTCTGCCGCCTTCCAGGCGATTATCCCGAAGCTTCAGAGCAATTATGTGCATGTTTGGCACATAAATCAGCAGGCAGCTCACCGCTATGACAACTGCCAGCACAACGACCGTAAAGGCCCCCATTACTCTCTCTTCCATTTTTAGTTAAATACTTCCACAACATTATTCGCGTAAGCCTTGATGCACAGATTGGCTTTTGCTACATCCTCAACATTCTCCCAATCCAAACCATTATTGCTGATGAAGCCCTTGCCGTCAGTAATGTCCACAGCTTTTGTCATTTTGTCACTTGCGTACTCAACAGCCAGCGGTCTCAGCGTGTTTGGTGTGTTGATGTAAATAACAATGGCGAAGTTTTCTCCCTCTGTTACTGTCTTCGGTGCATTGAATTTCACCGTATAATATCCAGCCTGCTCCACCGTTCCCGATGCAACCATTTCCTTCGATGAAAGGGTGCTGGTATTTATATAGTTTGATACGAAATATATCTGATAGTTGGTATCCTTGCCAAGTGCATAGAAGCCTGCTGCTTCAATCTGCTGCTCGGAATCTGCGGTAAAGGTGTTGGCACCGTAAGCCCATTCCTTGCTGTAGCCAATCTGACCAACCCAGCCGCAAAGATCACTCTGATAGATGTAATTGTAAGTGTTATTCAGGTCAGCCTTCACATAGGAAACCGCCTGATTTCCAATATTTGAATCGTAGTAGGAAATATAAAAAACTCCATTATCACCAAAGCCACTGCCCCAGCTATTCTGGCAAATGAAAGCGCCCGAGCCTGACACCTCTGTGCTGAAATTTTCAGCAGGATAATTGTCATCCCAACCGATGATAACCACGTCGTGGTTTGGCTTGGCATTGCCAGTATAGCAGTAGGAATTGGTTCTGCGATTGTAGCTTGAAGAACCATTCAAATCAGCAGTTGAAACACTGGCATAGATTGATGTGGAAACACCGCCATACTGATAAACGGCACGCTTGATGCCATCCAGATTTTCTGAATCGTAGAAGTGAACCTCCTGTAGATGAACCTTGGTCTTGTCTGTGTCGCCTGTAAGCTCATCGATGATATTAGTAGTCTCCTCAACCTCCACTGGACCCTGCCATGACAGCAGATATGCCAACGCCATGGTGTACTCGCCGCCAGCCTCTTCATCAAGGCTGAAGCTATTGTCCTTTATCATTGAATCAACGGAAAACTTGAACTGATTAGCCGGAAGAAGAGATGACTCCAGTGCCTCCAAAGATGCACATGCCCAACAAGTGGCTGTAGAGCCCTGATTTCTGATAAAGCTAACTCTGCCCGCAGAACGTAGATCGTATGTCTTAGGCAGACGTGGCTGCTTTTTAATATTGATATTTGCTGTATAAGTGGATTTGTCGTAGGTGTATTCGTACCCGAAGACTTTGCAAAGATCCTCCAAGCCCACGTAGAGCTGACCCACGTGAACAGAAGGCTTTATAGAGAGCTCCAAATCATCGCCATTGGCAGTGGCATTCCTGTTTCCCGCAAGGAACTCGTAGATGTCGTTTGTAATCTGAACCATGGCACTGCTATCGTCCAACATGAAAGCCGAGCCGCCCATAACAGTCCTAATGAAATCCAGCGAGCCCACAGGATTCAAGCCATCATCCAAAATGGCATTCTGATTCTGGTCGGAGTATATTTCCCCGTTAATATATACCTTTAGCTTTCCACCATCGTTGAGATTTTTGGACATCAAAGGATACAGCACATCTTCGTTAAGTGCTGCACCTCTGAAAGTCTCCACCGCTGCATAGCGGTCGTTCCAATTATTCAATTTCAAAAACAAGGTGATTGAAATAATAAGAACAAACACCAAAAATCTCTTGGAAAGCTTCATTTTCTAGTCCTTTTTCTTTGGCTTTGGTCCAAGGAACTGATAAAAATAGGTCTTTATCATTCCATTATAAATTTTGCGATTCTTGTCAGCTTTGCGGCCGATATCCCTAGGCGCATTCTCGTAGCTGGTGATAACAAACATAGACCAGCTATCAAGCGAAGCATAAGCGCGGCCGAGCTTACCATAGATTTCCGGCAAATCCTTCTTGTCCTCAAGACGCTCGCCGTATGGCGGATTGGTGAGGACGAAGCCGTATTTCTTTGGATGTGAAAGAGCCCCCACATCCCTTACCTGAAAATGTATCATGTGGTCAACGCCAGCCTGCTTTGCATTGAGGCGGGCGATTTTTACCATGTCAGGGTCGATATCGTAGCCCTGTAAATCGCATTCTACTGTAGTGTCTACATCGGCGCGAGCCTCGTCTAAAATATCCTTCCAAAGCTGCTCATCGATGATATTAGTCCAGTCCATGGAAGTGAAATCACGATTGAGACCTGGGGCAATGTTTGCCGCCATCATGGCTGCCTCAATCAGAAATGTTCCTGAACCACAGAATGGATCCACAAGAATTCTGTCTGGGCGCCAAGGTGTGAGCTGGATAAGCGCTGCCGCCATTGTCTCTGAAAGTGGAGCCTTGCTGGTGTAGGTACGATAGCCTCTCTTGTGAAGAGGTGTGCCCGTGGTGTCCAATGTGACAATGACATCATCCTTCAATAGGAAAATTCGCACTGGATAGTCAGCGCCATTCTCCTCAAACCACTGAATATCGTAGTAGGATTTCATGCGCTCAACCATTGCCTTCTTGGCGATGGACTGAATATCTGTAAGTGAAAAAAGCTTGCTCTTTACAGAGGTTGCCTTTGTGACCCAGAACTTGGCATCCTTTGGAAGATAATCCTCCCAAGGAAGGGCCTTAATCCCCTGGAACAGCTCCTCGAAGGTGGTGGCATGGAATCTGCCCACCTCGATAAGGACACGCTCCGCTGTGCGAAGGTGAACATTCGCCCTAACCACTGCCTCCGCATCTCCTGTGAAGGTGACGCGACCGTCTGTGACCTCGGTGATATCGTATCCCAAGTCGTATATTTCTCGTTTCAAAGGTGCCTCAAGTCCAAAGTGACATGGGCAGCTGATAGTAAAAAGCTTTGCCATAAAGTACCAATTTCTTTCTATATTAATCTAACAATAAATAAGGCTGTGACTTCATAAGCATATAAAATCACAGCCTTAATTATACACCATTATGTTGGTATTCTACCATTATTTTATGAGAGTCGTTAGCACACCCTCATAAACATATTTCTTATATGCCAATTTTCATAGCGGGAAGTGGGAAGTGTTTTCATCTTGAAACTTCCCACTCCCCGTTTTATAATGTACTCAAAAGGAGTGTTACAATGACATATATCACATCTTTAGAAATGGCTAATAAAATAGGCAAAACTAAGCGTTGGGTTAACGATTGTTGTGCGAAAGGACTCGTGCAAGGAGCCTACAAAGAAGGAAATCGTTGGCTCATACCAGCTGACACGAGGTGGAAAGTGGGAAGTGAGAACAGGTATGCTCCACTTCCAATTGGAGTATCCAATTTCGAACTTGCTATTTCTGATTACTATTATGTTGACAAAACGGCATTGATAAAAGACGTTATTGATTATAGACCACAAGTGGCACTGTTTTTACGTCCAAGACGCTTCGGTAAATCTTTGAACTTGGATATGTTGAAAACATTTTTTGAGAAAAATGCTGATAGCAAAGCTGATTTATTTTCTGGAACTAACATATGGCGCCAAGGTAGTAAATATACAAATGAACAAGGGAAATACCCTGTAATTTACTTTACATTTAAAGACATTAAATTTTCTAATTGGGACGAGACTCTCATTAATCTAAAAAATACAATTCAGTTGGAGTATCGAAGACATAGTAACATACTTGAAAGCCCCAATATCCAGCAGATAGACAAGGATTTTTTTTCTTCTGTGGTAGATGGTACGTTAAATTCTGCATTATGGGTGACTACTTTGTCTAGACTGTCGGAGATGCTTCATCTTGCAGAAGAAGAGTCTGTTTTCATACTGATAGACGAGTATGATACCCCTATCCAACAGGGGCACACTAACGGTTTTTATGATGAAGTTGTTGCTTTTATGCGCAATCTCCTCTCAGGTGGTCTTAAAGATAATCCACATTTACATATGGCATTCTTAACTGGCATATTGAGAGTCGCAAAAGAAAGCATATTCAGCGGCCTAAACAATTTATATGTTAGTTCTGTATTGGAGAAAAGATATAGTGAATTCTTTGGCTTTACAGAATCAGAAGTTAAAAAGATTTTAAACGACTATGGATGCGGAAATAAGCTGACTGAAATAAAGAATTGGTTTGATGGATACAAATTTGGTGATACAGAGATTTACAACCCTTGGTCTGTATTAAATTATGTAGATGCCGAATGCATTCCAAAAGCATACTGGCAGTCTACAGGAAGTAATGATGTAATTGGAGAACTTTTATCTAAAGGTGATACAAAGCTACTTGACGAAGTCCGCGGATTATTGCTAGGTGGATCTAAAAAAGCATACGTAGACACAGCAGTAATATATCCTGAAGTAATAAAAAATCCATCAAGTGTTTTTAGTTTCCTATTAATGGGTGGTTATCTCACCATAGAACAATCTGAAACAATGTTTGATGGAAATATGATGTGTGAGCTTAAGATTCCAAATAAAGAAATACAATTAGTATATGAAAAAGAAATTCTCTCACGCCAAGATAGTATGATGACACAGGACCGAGCAATTGCATTTCAAACTGCTCTAATGACTGGCGATGCAATTGAACTGCAAAATGTATTGCAAAGCTTCCTAAAAGAAACAA
The DNA here is from genome assembly GCF_008935055.1 of Pseudobutyrivibrio xylanivorans. Taxonomy (NCBI): domain Bacteria; kingdom Bacillati; phylum Bacillota; class Clostridia; order Lachnospirales; family Lachnospiraceae; genus Pseudobutyrivibrio; species Pseudobutyrivibrio xylanivorans. The sequence goes on from NZ_CP043028.1 coordinate 3,330,070, forward strand.
TCAGCTATTATGATGCTGCGGCAGAAGGATTTTATCATGGGCTAATCCTAGGCTTGAGTGCAACCTTATATAGATATTATGAAATTCAATCAAATAGGGAAGCTGGTAATGGACGATTTGATATTCGATTGAAAGCCAGAGATACTATCAATCCAAATTTTATCATTGAAGTAAAGTCTGTTAAAGATGAATTGCCAGAAACTAAAATAAAAGATAAGCTTACCGCATGTGCTGAACAAGCCGTATTACAGATTGATGCCAAAGACTATGCAATGGATTTGCAAGGAGAAGTTCGTAAAATTGGTGTGGCTTTTTGGAAGAAGAATTGCGTAGTTATATCTAAATAAACAAATCTTATATATCAGGAAAAATCCATTGAAACCCAAAATGGAAGGATGTTATATTATAGATAAGAAAGCACCCACTCCAAAGTGGATGCTCCCGAGAAAGATTAACTTATACCTCTCAGTGAGAGGCGCCTCTCCCGTTTGCCGACGAGAGAGGCATTATTTTTTTTCGCTTATCATTAGAATTAATTTCATTTGACTCTGTCTGCTGTGTTTCAGCCTCTGTCTCTGATTTTTTATAACTTTTATTTATAGTATTTTTTTACTTGTGGAATAAAAAACCTCGTAACTAATAAAGTTACAAAGTTTGAAAATCAACTTTTATAAATTTTTTAAAATTTCATTTTGATTTCTTTTACTATAAACTACACGCAATACTACTATCTTTGAATTTGCTTCATCTATAATATAATAAGCAATGTAGTTATCAACTAAGAAACGTCTTACATCATCCCTTTTTAAAAATTCATTTACAACAAGTCTACCGTTTTTAGGGCTCTTACATATATCAGCTAGCTTATCATCAAGTTCATCTACAAAATCTTTGGCAGCTTTTGGGTTACACAATTCATTAGAAATATAGTAGAGCGTTTCATCGATGTCAGCTTCGGCAATTTCAGTAAAGTCATAATCGTATATCTTAAATGCCATACTTCTCCCTCAGTTTCTTTAACGATTTTTTTCCATCTACAACTCTACCTGCCTCATAATCAGCTATGCCTTTATTCACAAGAGCTGCTTCATCTATTTTTCGCATTGTACGCTCATAATAATCAATATCCATTACAACAAGCTTTCCATAGCCATTCTTGGTTACAAAAACAGGCTCATTGGACTCTGCACATCTACGTTCAATTTCCACAGTATTTTTCAAATCTCTCATTGGAACTATCTGCATAATATCAACTCCTCTCTGTGACTTAATTATATACCCAATTTAGCCACAGAGCAATATATTCCATTTATCAGTTCAACAAAATGTATAAGTTAAATGGCTCAATGGCAGGGCCTAGGCCCTGCCTATTGTTTATTAACTATCCAACAATCTTATTATACCTCTCCTCAACCTTCCCCCAATCCAGCACTTCCCAGAAAGCCTTAATGTAATCAGGGCGAAGATTCTTATACTTCAGATAATAAGCATGCTCCCACACATCCAATGCAACTAAAGGAATACGTCCGGTGCCCTCAGAGATAGGGTTATCTTGGTTCAAGGAATTGGAAACATACAGCTTGCCCGCTTTATCAGTAGAAAGCCAAGCCCAGCCAGAGCCAAATTGAGCAGCTGCAAGCTTTGAAACCTCTTCCTTACAGGCATCCAAACTGCCGAACTGTGCATTGATGGCATCAGCCAGCTTGCCTGTAGGAGCCTTAGCTGGATTAGGTGAAAACATCTCAAAATAAAGATTATGATTATAGTATCCACCGCCCTGGTTCTTTAGCCCCTGACTTAATGCCGTGTCAGAAACACTATCAAGACTGGCAAGGATTTCCTCTGCTGACTTGCCAGTTAAACCAGCCTTCTCGACCAAATCATTGAAATTCTTTGTATAAGTAGCATGATGCTTGCCGTGGTGAGTCTCGATGGTCTCTTGGTCAATCCATGGTTCCAAAGCATTAGTTTCATAGTTTAATTTGATTTGTTCAAACATTGTAAAGTCCTCCTTTTGCTTTCAGCATATTATAGCAATCATTGTAGATGCTAATAAAAAAGTGAACTCCTTGTGTGAATAATAAGACTTACATTTATAGACATTCTATTCCTTAATATCATTAATATTGTTCTTTAAAGTTATAGGCTGAACAAAGCAGTATAGCAATAGAACAATATCAGTTGCTACAACTATTCCTACCCATGAATCTAGAAATTGAACTAATATGACAGCAATTGGAATCTTTATAACCGCCCCAACAAGGAATGCAACCATTTGCGTTTTAAGCTTACCTATACCATTTGCCACGTTTGAAAGTATTGCATTAAATATCATAAGTGTTCCGAGAATAGCAAATGCCATTCCGATATATATATTTGCAATGATTGTGGTCCCCCGGAGCCAAATATTAAATATAATTTGTAGAAATGGAACAATTAAGACTTCTATAGTCGCTCCAATGATACCTCCAATTAGCAGTTTATGATATAGTTTTTTCACCCAATCCAAATTTTTTTCGGTAATTGCTTTCGTAATTGCTGACCAAGTTGGAGTTAATGTTAAGGCAAATATCGTACTTCCCAAAGTAAAAATCTGAAAATATATCTTATATTCTACAACATCCTTGCTACACGTTATATGTGAAATAAGATACTCGTTTGTGCTCATAATTAGCATATAAAGCACTTGAACTAAGAAAAAATATCCCCCCAAGGACAAGACTTTTCTTGCATGAGCTTTACTTACGTAGCCTAAGCTAGGCGATATAGTCTTGTATTTTTTGCTAGTAAATATATATATAGATACAATAAGATATGGAAATAATATTGCTATATCGTAAATAATTGCAAGAGATACTATATTTAGGTCATTACTTCTAGAAGGTACTATCAGCATTGCAATTGCAAGTAGCAGCGAAGTGGATAATGCAATTGCATTGTTGATAGCTGATTTCTGTATTGCGTACAATACGGATGTAATTATTTTTATAAATATCTGCAATACGAGACCGACAAAAACAATCTTTACTGTTGTTTGCAATGCTTCTTTAGAAACTATATTTATATCAATTTTGAAAAATCCATTCCAATTGACAAAACTGAAAACAACTAAAAAAAACACAATGATAGTGCTGCAAAGAATTCCTATAACTAAATACGCTGATGAAATAAGTCGTCTAGATTCAGCAAAATCTTTTTTTGTAAATGCTACTGCTAATTGGTTCCTTAGACCATTGCCGATTCCTAAATCAAAATTTAGAATCCAACTAATAACTGATAAAATGGTAAACCATACCCCAAGAACTATTTCATTATTAAAAAACCTTATATATGCAGGCGTTAGGACCAATGAAACAACCAATGATAATCCCTTAATTATAAACGCCCCTATAACATTCACAAACACAATTCGGTTATTTTCTGACAGATTCTTCCATTTACTTCTTAAAATATCAATTTTATTCATACTAAAGGCCTGTTGATTTGCATTTATTATTAAGATATTCAGGTCGCCTTGAACAAAAAATCATGTTAAAACTGCTTTTATGACAACATAATATCCTCTATTTTCTCAGACACTTCTTCATCTAATGCCAAAATAATGTCTATATTGCTAACCTGGCTCATACTAGCCCGTCTAATTGCAGTAGCAACATCTTCTGGGTTTACGGTCCTTGAAAAATAGATGTATTTTGCAAGTTTTGATTTTTTCAATGACTCCATCTCGGAAGCTACTACAGCTAAACCACAATTAAAATAGCTAAGAATCTTTGATGGAAATGAAGAACCATTGAAAAGACTATCGCTTGGTTGGATACAGATTCCAATATCACATTTTGTCATATAATTTATATATTCTTCACCATATTTCATTCCATCATACGAAACCATGCACATAGACGAATTATCCTCTATCATCTCCACTATTTTTCTTTTTTCGTCGATGCTACCATAGCCTATTATATGTATTTCAAACTGATCATCTAAAGCCGATGCACAATTAACAGCCTCTTGGGCCCCTTTTCCATTCATCAAAGTCCCAGAATAAACGATACTCGTTTTTTTATTTATTCCTTTTCTAACTATTGAAACGGGCTGATATGCTCCGTATATGATTATACTTTTCTTTGAATTTCGGTTTACAATTTCATTTAACAACTCCGTAGGAAAAATAAATCCATCCGCAGCCTCTTCACAGCGTGATATTTCTTTTTCTCTTCCTACACCATGTTTTCGTACATCAGCATAAATCTCCTCTATTTCATATATGATACGAAAGTGTTTTATTTTTTTTAGAGCAGTTACAATTGGATCATAATATACTGAGTGATAAAGAAAAACCGTGTCCTCTTTTCCTATATTGAACAGAACATACAAGAAAACACTAAAGAGCATTACTGCTCCACAAATGGGCAAAAATAAACGCTTAGTAGATGAGACTGATCCGAGAATTCGTATCGAACCATAGTCATCCTTAAATTGTTTTGGCAGAATTACTGAATTATCAACTGTCAATGAACAATTAATACAGACAGTTGTCGTGACATACTTCTGAAGCTTAGTTCTTACATATCCAACTTTTGTCTGGGCTGCAGGCGAAAAATGTCTTTCATATTTTTTTTCTTGTGGTAAATAAGGCGAAATATAAAACACTTCCCCTTTATATTTTGATTCTAATCCTTTTCCCTGATGCATTCTTATTTCTCCTAATCCACATGAATAAGCAAATCAAAAAAACTAAACTTGTAGTGCGTGTTTGGAATATTTGATTATTACATGGAAGGTATACCCATATTATATTCATTACACTAAATAAAAATATACTCCATGAGCCTTTCCCATCTAATATTTCCATCCAGCATATAGCGTATAGATAAGTTACGAACCCCATAACTACTAACGCACCTATAAATGTAACGTCTGAAGCTAAATATGGAAAAAGTGAATGCCATTGTTCACTATGATGCCAACCATATGTTTCATATGCCTTATACATATAAGTATGCTGATAAATATTCAGTCCAAATCTTCTTCCAAGGACGTCAGCCAAATCGGGAAATGTTCCCAATCCATAAGTCCAAGTAAATGGGCTTGCAAGACAGTACGATAATCCACACAATCCATTACAGAGATAGAAAACAAGCGTCGCGAAGCCTCTTCTCGTTGACATCGGTAGGAATCTCAATAATGGGTAATTCAGATTTGTGTCCCAAAACTTGCGGTGTATACTGGACGCACTATAACCGATTTCATCTAAATAATTAAGGCGAGCTCCCATTATTGTTGCTAAAACAATAGCAAAGCCCACTACTAACAGTGTCAACATGAATATCATCTTTTTTTTATGTTTTTTCCTAATACTATTAGTGCTATATACTCTTACAAGAATTGCAGATGCGCCTATGACAAAAACATCTCCCAATGTCTTTTGCGTTCCTCTGAATAGTACAAAATAAGCAATCAAAAGCACCAATGATGTGAACCATAATATTTTTTTTGCAACTGTATTATCTTTAAAAAATAAAATGCCATCAATAATTGTTAAATATACGAAAACGGCAAAGTGCATATATATCCACATTGGCAAATCTAGACCCTCTTGGTAACGCCCTCCAGACTGGACAAACGTATAAGCCTGCGCCATATAAGTGGCTAAGCTTCCACTTAAACCAGTAAAACCAGTTATTCTCACAGAGGATGCTACCATAAAAAAAGGTATTATGGCACCGCATATATAAAACCAAAGCGGCATCGGTTTGCAGGATGCAACATAGGCAAAACTCTCTATTGCCATAATACATCGTTTTCTTTTATGCCTGTATATCACTCTAAAATAGACGCAATTAACAATAAGTAAGAATACAAGTATATAAACGCCCATAATTGCTGAATACGGACTATGAAATTTTACTGGACCTATATAATACAAAATTAAAGCAAGGCCGATATACAGATCAATAATCACAATAGGAATTCTCTCCCTACTTGTTCCTATACTTATTTCCATTAATATCTCCCTATTATTTCATGTCAGATTTTCATATATTTCAACATACTGTTCCAACATCATTGAGTGTTCAAACATTCTACTGCAGATTTCATGGAGTGCTTTTCGATTAACATCTGAGTTTTTTATTTGCTCAATGATATTAACTACATTCTCAACATTTCCATTTTCAGCCAAGTTAGCGCCACACCCTGTAGATTCTAGTAATTCCGTAGTAGCTGTGTTTCGATATCCCACAACCGGAGTTCCACATGACAAGGCTTCTACTGTTGTAAGACCAAAGGTTTCAGCAGGAGAAGCATTAAAGTAAACATCTGCATTTCTATATATTTCTGCCATTGACAGTTTAGATGTCGCACGACTAATCTGTCTAATATTATTAGGTAACCTGTGAAATCGTCTAAAGATAGGTCTTCGACCTACAACCACTATCTCTTCATCTTCCGATAACATTTTCGATAATTTATAATAGTCTTTGTATCCCTTGCGTCTATCCCATCCAATACACAGTATTCTAAATTTATCATTACCTATTTTTTCTTCTGCTGGCGTAAATATCTTTGTATCTATTCCGTTATGAACAGTTACAATTCTTCGATTTTTTAACATTGATTCTCTGACAACTTCATTTAGCCAGTTTGAAACTGTAACAACTGTCAAATCTTCAATTTGTTCGTACAATTTCTTTTTTCTTAACCAATTTTCGGTACTATAATCTATGATTATTCCTTGACGATCGAACCATCTTTGAGGACAATTTCCACAGCCACTTTTCCATTTATCACAACACTTATAACTAAAATAGTAGCATCTTCCTGTGATAGGCCAACAATCATGAAATGTCCAAATTACTCTACATTTTAGTTTTGCAATTGCTGTAAGTAGCATTTCTATATTAATTGAACCATGTTCAAAATCTCCGTGCAAATTGTGCAAATGGATTATATCAGGGGCAATCCTTTCTATTTCGCTAATTATCCTTTTTGTCCTATCATCGTTATAATTCAACCTTCCGCCGTTTATAATCCACTGCGTAAGTTTTCTCATTTTAGAAGGCTCAAACATTTCACCACAGTAAATTACATTAGCTGAAGTACATTCCTTCTTTCGGCAGAGCCAATAGATTGCATACATTTCATAATTTCTTTTTAAACCCTCAATACATAGGTCCTTCACTATATGACCGGTACTTCCAAAATCGTAATAAGCATTAATCTCTAGAATTTTCATTATTCAACCACTACCCTTGAAAATTTCTCCAAATAGTTCTCGTACCAAAGGGGATTATTGTTAAAGCAATAGTCTTTAATTCTTTCAATATCATCATTTGTCAATTGGCTAACTCTTATAAGCAAAGCCTTAACATCTTCGTATGTACATCCACATACAAATCCGTTGTCACCGTCTAAAATATATTTTCTATTATCACTTGTATCCGTTGCAAGGACCGGGACACCGTATGAAAATGCCTCACTTATTTTCGTAGAAAACCCATATTTTGAGAGAACCGTATCTGGCCTAATAACAAGACTAAAATCAGACTCCTTCAGTAAATTTGAACATTCTTGTTTTGAAAGTCGCCCAACGAATTGAATGTTATCAGTGACATATTTCGTTAAATTTGGATTACATGCTAAGAATTCATCTCTATCAAAACCAGCTAGTTGCACGTAATATTTATCAGTTAATCCTGCCTCATAAACCCCTTTTATTATCCAGTCAATCTTCTCTTTATCACATTTCCTTCCAGGTCTCCCCATGAAAGACAATCTTATCTTACTAGATACGTTCTTATTACATTTTACTTGTTCCCATGTAACTCCAGGAACCACAACCGTATGAGCACTTTCTCCTAACAGCTCTATATAACTACTACATATATATATTCTTCTTTCTACTTTTGAATAAAAATACTTCATTCTTATGTCACTATCGATTTTTTTTAACTTGGTGACTAGGCTACGACCTCCAACAAAACAGTCCATTATATCTACCACATAATTGATATTCCTTGCACTACAAAATTTTTGCATCTGCCTCATAGGAATAAATCGATAGTCAGCCATTATAAATGCTTTAATCCTGTCGCAATCAATGTTAAGAAGTATTGATTTTATTGCTGATGCAGAAACACACTCCGTTAATCGCTCACTCATATTATTGGGGTCATTCACAACGAAAACACCCTCATCTATTTTTTTGTAGGACCTACTTTTTACACTACTATCAACACCAATTAATACACTTTTATAACCCAGCTCTGATATCATTTTCTTTATCCCTGTTGCATGTTGACACATTGCATTATTATATTCGAACTGGATAATTCCAAAATATACTATCGTGTCTCGTTGCATAATTATATTTCCTTTAAAAAAACTTATATACCTCTTTCATTATTGTATTAGTCTTACTCTTAGCAAATCCTTCCGCTTTTAACTCAATTTGTTTTGTATCAATTGGATTTGTCATCACCTCAAGAATTAATCGTTTATATTCATCATGCGTATTATTTTTACACAACCACCCAGTCTCTCCATCGACTACAAAATCCCTAATACCCCCAACATTATGCCCAACAATGGGCAATCCAACACTCATCGCTTCTATTGCAGCCAACCCTAAACCTTCTCGCTTGGACGGAAAGGCAAAGCAATCTGCAGCATATAATAATTCCTTAACATCTGACCTAAATCCTGTAAAAACTACGCGATTTTCTACTTTTAAGTCGCTTGTTAAAGCTTTCAGCTTAGATTCAAGACATCCCTGACCAACCAGAACATACTTTATTTGATTTGGAATCAATTTAAGAGTTCTTATAATAACTTGGTGATTTTTGTTGTCATTTAATTCTCCCACGGATATAATCACAAAATCATCTGCTTTAAGCCCTAATTCCGTTCGTTTCTGCTGTCTAATTGCCAAATATTCAAGGTGACTCCACCCCCCCTTGAACACTTGTTCCATTATTTCATTTGTATTTCTTATATCAAAAATCTTTGCTGTCCTACTATTATTTGCAGCGCATGAGTTTCTAAACTCCATATCATCACGCATTCGCTTTATTGCATTGACCATCGCAGCAACATCACTAGGATTAATACAGCAACCTGACACACCATCTTCTGTATAATCCCTAATTCCATTAACATCCGCAGATATCAAAGGCAATCCAGCTGCCATAGCTTCAAGCGGAGCAATTCCAAGGCCCTCTCTAATACTCGGGTGCACAAAACAATCAACGGCTTCGCATAACTCATCTATATCTGAACGAAAACCTAAAAGTTTTACATTATCTTCTAAATCATACTCTTTAATTAGTAGCTTAAACTCTTCTTCCTGTGTCCCTCTTCCAGCAGCAAGATAAACAATGTTTCCTAAAGTTCCTTCAGCTTTCATTTCCCCAAGAGCATCAATTATAATCTTCTGATTTTTTCTTCTAGATAATTCTCCTACTGAAAGTAACAGAAAATCATTATCCGTCACGCCCAACTCTGTTCGCTTTACACTTTTATCTATCTTACAGATAGCAAATTTCTCAGTATCTACTCCAACACCCGGAATATAGACTGTTTTCTTTGCATTAAACTTTTCAGATGCTCTCTTATAGTCTTCTTTATTTATAGTGATAAGTACATCAGTATATTTGCTAAAATGCTTTTCTATCGGATAAAAAACTATCCAGTTTTTGAGCGGTGCCCCATCATAGAAATGAAATCCGTGAGCAGTGTATAGTATGTTTGGCACTCGACACTTATGAGCTACCATTCTTCCTAACACTCCACCTACCGGGGTATGGCAATGCACAAGGTTAAATTGTTCTGATATCATAAGTTGCTTCAATTCCTTGTATGCTCTAATATTTTCTTTTGAAAAAGGAGACCGTGTAAATGGTATATGATGGAGTATAATATTCTGAGCTTTTAATTTTTCAATCCGTTTTTCATCAGCATATTTGCTGCAATTACATGCGCAATGAACTTCATATCCCATTCCCTGCAAAATATTAATATCATTGATTTCAAATGTTGCGAGAAATCCGACTATTGTAGATACCATTAATGCCTTTTTTTTCACTATTTATCTCCTAGCATTCTTTAATAATCTACTTGTACCAATAAAACTATCTGACTGACCTGTTATAATTATGAAATCTGGAATAAAATCCGCTCCAAGCCTAATGTGTAGAGGAACAAATTTATATGCCCGAAATGGTTGGCCTATGGAAGTTTTCAATATCCAGCCACGTTTTTCAAGGTAGGCCTGAAATTCATCTTCGCTTGTATTTTGATTCTATGAGATTACTAAGTGAATATTTACGCATGTTACACGCGTCCTTTGATGATTTTCCCCAACATATCCGCAATTTCACCAGGACTCCCATGTCCAGGGTATACTGTTCTCGCACTCTTACTTAATTTTCTCAGCCTCGGTACATCCTCTGCCCAGAAACGCTTTGTACTCCCCCTCGGGAAGCTAGTAACAGTCGGGATTCCTAGCAACGTATCTCCAGAAAATAAATACTCATTATCCAGGATGACTAGCAATCCATCATCTCCGTGACCATAAACCGCTTCAAGTACAACCTTGTGTCCATACCACTCAAACTCTTTTATCACATCAAATGTGTCATCGGCTTTCTCGCAGGTAAATGGCTCTATTTTAACATTTCGCTTGACTTCTCCATCATAGAAGCTCACAAACGTTGTCGCGATAGCAGACATATTGCGATGAACATTACCAAGGTACTCACTACATTTTTCTGTGGAAATAGCCTTCACATCTGACCTCAATTCACGAATCTTATTAAGCCCCACGATATGATCAAAATGGCAATGCGTCACGATCACAATTAAATCCTTGAGCACTGCTATCGTATCAAATAAATCTTGGCTATCCACTGCATCCACTAGTAACCCATGCCCATCTTCAACTACTAGCCAGGAATTGGAATCGACCACATCCCAGGTAAACTGCTTTATTTCCAAATTCAACTCTCCAAAGTAAGATGAATATCTTTAGATTTTCAGATTTAACCCATAAAATCCATAATATCTCTAACGGTTTTAAATGCTTTTATTCCATCACTTGTAAGTGTCTTCCCACACTCATCATCCATCAGAACTATTAGTGATAGCTTGGTCATTGAGTCCCAATTTTCTATTTCATCAACGGACATTTCAGCTGACAAATCCTCTACTTCGCACTCAAATAAATCTGCCAATAATTCTAATTTAATTTCATCAGTCATTCTAAAATCCTCCATATATTTATTCCTTCATATTATCTTTTTCTATATTCAAGAGGATAACATTCCTCCATCAACACCTATGTTTGAACCTGTAATAAATCTTGACGCATTTGATAACAAAAATGCTATCACTTCTGCTACATCCGCCGGCTCTCCTAGTCCCAAATACTGACGATACATCCTTACCTCCGCATCATAACTATCGCCTGCATTGTCTTTGAATTTTTCATATATGTCAGTATTAATCATTCCTGGGCACACAGTGTTTGCTCTCACACCATCTTTAGCAAATTCCTTGGCAAAGCACCTCACCACAGCATCCATTGCGGCCTTAGATGCACAATATGCGGTTTTGGTTTGATTCCCAAGTGTAGACGATATAGATGACACACCAACAATACTTAATCCATCATTAAAACAATTCTTCTTTGTTATGCATCTGGTTATTTCTACAAATGAATTAAAATTGATATTCATAACCTCACTCAAATGACTAGGTTTAAGCATTTTCAGTGGACGCGTACTACTAATTCCGGCACTGTGAACAAAACCATCTAATGCGCCTGACTCAGTTATAATACTTTTTACCAATCCTTCTATTTCATCGACTTTACTCAAGTCAAAAGGAAAAATGATATGTCCATTCCCCTCTAACTTTTCTTTCACTTCTATGAGTTTCTCTTCCCTTCTTGCAACTAAAATTACAGAAGCTCCGAGTTGACTGCACAAGATTGCCGTTTCCGCCCCCATCCCAGACGAAGCACCAGTTATCAATATTTTTTTCCTGACAAATCAATTATGTTTCTCATTGCATATCCTCTGGCGAATGAATCACGCCCTCTTCAAATAACTCATCTGTTTCTATAATTGGTAGGATATCGTCAGTATTAATATGAGCTGACATTACGCCCCATGATAATCCAACACCAAATCCACACATCAATACATTCAGTTTTTGACCAGTTCTATCATTACCATATGCATCAGATAAAAGAATCGGTATCGCCGGAGCCGATGTGTTTCCATAACGATCAAGACATAATGGCATTTTATTTATATCCGCCTTAAGCTTCTTAGCTAGCTGCTGATGTATGAACTGATTTGCCTGATGAAATGCCAAGCAGTCAAATTGTGTGACATCCTGTTCTGTCTCGCTCAAAAACTCTTTTATAGTCTTAGGTACTTTAGTAACCGTAAAAGAGAATACATCTGTTCCATTCATGTTTGTGTTGTATAAGGTTCTAGTACTTCCATCAGCCCAAACCATAGGCTCATGAGAATCCTCTAAATTTCTAAAACCACCAGCAGGGGCAATTATTGCGCGATAGCCAGTACCATCAGAACATAATTTTCCTTCTATACAACTATCTTCCGCTTTTTCAAGTAGGACAGCAGCCCCTCCGTCTCCAAATAACATCGCCGCTGATTTATCCTCAGGATTAATCATTTTTGTCATGGTCTCACCAACTATTATTAATGCTCTTTTTTCTTGAGAACATTCAAGCAATGAAGCAGCAATCTGTACACAGTAGACAAAAGCAGAACAACCAAGACCAACGTCAAACGCAACGCATTCTCGGCTTAATCCAAGTCTTTTGTGTAACACGCAAGCAGTTGCGGGCCGCCGATAGTCCGTGCTATGCGCGCCGAACAGTAAAACACCTATAGTTTCTCTGTCTATATTTTTTTCTGTAAGGAGCTTCTCAGCTGCAGCATACCCAAAATCTGAAGCAGTTTGGTGTAATAATGACTCTCTGTGTTCCTTAACACCTGTCATATCAACAAATTTCTGCACAGCATCCTCACCAAATCGCTCATTATAATCTGTACTTTTGATTATCTTGGTTGGTACCGCACTTGCAATTCCAGAAATCTTAATGTTATCAAATTTGAATCTAGCCATACTTCTCTATTCCTTTCAAAGTATTTTTTCATTTCAAGATTATAAATCTTATACAACATGTGGTAACTTTTCACGAACCTCGTTCCACATACCTTTCCTTTTTGCTAATTGTGGAACATCGTGATCAGCACAATCATTTCCTTCAATTACTAACACTCCTCTATCGGCTGTAATTGCCATATCCCAACCTATATATCCCACACCAGGAACCAATCCATTCATCTCCTTAACCATGGATATCACATTCTCCCATTGGGGGATTCTAAAGCCTTTGATTTTCTTACCTGTAAGTGGATGAATAGCAAATTCTTCTCCTTTTCGATTAACTGCACTTGTTAAAACTTCACCTGTATTCACGTCTACATCTGCAATAATCGCTCCTTGATATAAGTTATCAAGTGGACCGCTAGAAGACATTCTTAATACTGCACTTATAATTTCATAGCTATTTTTTCTTGTACGTAAACAAGTTATTCGAAGAGTGTTCAGCGAATCAGGGCAAAACTCGGATAATTCTATACAAGGATATACCGCCTCTTCTAATAGATAGCCCCCCCACTCATTTTTTATTTGAATTGCATCAAGTTTATTATTTTCTATTCTTTCAACACCTTTTCCTTCACATCCAGTTTTATCTTTTTTAAAAAAAATAATATGTGAATCAATAAATTCCTGTATCTCGTCTATATGAGCTTTGTCAATATCAATCCATTCACGTTTAATATATTTTTGAAATATTTCATTAAATATACTCTTATCTATGAAACACGCTTTGTTTTCAGTGTTATTTTCTATCAGCTGTATTTTTTTATGTTTTTTGCAAGTGATATATGTACTCTTTTCTCTCCAAGGCAACTCGTAAAAACGATACATGAAATAATCATTAATTGACGAGCCAAATAGTATATAATTAACTATCATAGAAATAAACGTGCCTTTACTTGTCTGATAGTATTTTTTTCTTTCAATGTATCTATCTATGTATTTCATACAGATTTATTTCTCCAAAGTTATTCTTACACCATTACCTTTGCTGGAACGCCCATTACTGTTGTTCCAGGTTTTACGTTTCTAATAACAGCACTATTCATTCCTATTGTTGCTCCATTGCCTATCTTTATACCAGGATAAGTCGATGCAGATGTTCCTACAAAAACACATTCGCCAAGTGTTGTTCCCCCTGCCATTGCACTTTTAGGACATAAAGTCGAATATTTGCCTACTTTTACATCATGTCCTATCTGAGCATACGCATTAAAAAAAACGAATTCATCCACTTCACAATTTACGCTTATACTAGCATGCCTAAATAAAACTAATCCCTCACCTATAGCTGAGGTTCTTGAAACTGTAGCTGTGGGATGTATAACTGTGGCGAACTTAGCACCTCGTTCTTTTAATATAGGAACAATCTTCTCTTTAACTTTAGGTGCGGCTATCGCTAGTACATATTGCTCGTTATCTTTTGGCTGCCACTCACTTATCTTTCCTAAGATTTTGTATTCTAAATCAAATCCATCTAGGGCTTGTAAATTATCATCAATAAATCCAAGAACATTCCAGGTTGGATTGATTTCATTAATTGTCTCGACTAGACCTAACACTTCTCGCCCAAATCCGCTGGCTCCAACTATTATTAAATCTTGCATATTTACTCCACTAAATCACCTGACACTTAGGTCTCAAGGTGATGCCTTTATTCATCTTCTTAAGAACCTCTCCATGTCCTACTTCATAGTACTGATCTATTCCAGCATCTTTAAGGTTAAGAATACTGTCATTCCATCTCACCTGACCGGTAATCTGGCTTATGAGATTATCTTTAATCTCCTCCAAATCCTTTGTTGGCTTTCCTGTCACATTGGAAACCACATTGCAATTAGGTTCATTAAAATTCGTATTTACGATAATATCTTTCATTGCATCTTCAGCCTCTTGCATCTGCGGGCTGTGGAAAGCTGCTGATACTGTAAGCCTTCTAAACTTTACTTCCTCAGTCTCAATCAAGTTCTGAAGTGCAGCCTCTACCTTGTCTATGCCATCGATGGTTCCAGAAATAACTATCTGTGTCTTGGAATTCAGATTTGCCATTACCACTCCATCATTCATATATGGCTTAAGCTCGTCTTCAGTAAATCCAAGTACTGCCGCCATGGTTCCTTTACCATTCTGTGCAGCCATCGCTTTACCACGTTTGTCTACTAGCTTCAATCCATCTTCAAAACTGATAACTCCGGCTGCATATAATGCGCTGTACTCTCCCAAGCTATGACCAGCCACATAATCGTATGTAATTCCTTCTTTTTTAGCTTTTTCCAAATGCATCGCTGAGCAAGTGAAAATTGCTGGCTGAGCAAACTGTGTGTCAGTAAGTTTTTCTATTGGACCATTAAACATCAGATCCTTCAAGTCATATCCTAGAACTTCGTTTGCTTTGTCCAACAACTCTTTTGCTTCTGGTATTGTTTCATATTCTGCTTTGCCCATGCCCACTTCCTGTGAGCCCTGACCTGGAAATAAAAATGCGTTCATACTCGTCCTCTCATTTAAATAATGAAAATCGTCCTACTTCCACTTGATTGCCTAATTTCTTATGCGGATAAACGGTACAGCCTGCTGCCAGAAAGCATTCACTTCCAATCTCGCATCTTTCTGATACTGATGCTGCATTCATAACTGATACATAATCATCAATCCTGCAATCGTTACAAATAGTTGCATTAATATACAATAGGCTGAAATCACCAACCTTTGTATCTACTGAAATAGACACCTGTGGGAACACCATACCACCTTTTCCAACTGAGCTTGACTGAGCTATTACAGCTGAAGGGTGAATTATACTTTCCCAAGCATCAAAATCTTTATGCTTTTCAACAATTCTTTTTCTGACCTTGCCATCCTGTATTGCGATAACTGCTGAAAGAGGTGTCTTTTTTGCTATTTCCTCCAGATCCTCTTCTTTTCCAAGAACCTTGTAGCCGTAAAATTCTCCACCAAGCTTGTCTGGATCATCATCTAGAAATCCAAGAATCAAGTAGCTTGGATTATGTTTATTTATGTCCTCTATTAGCCAGACAACCTCTTTACCTAGGTCTCCAGCTCCAATGATTACGATATTTTTCATAATGGTATGTTCCCGTGTGAAAATGCTATCTCACTACGCTCCTTCGAACTTAGACTCTCAAAAGCTGTTCTTATTTTTCTTCTTGTCTCCTCTGGACTGATTACTTCATCTATGATGCCAAGCTTTGCTGCGATATATGGAGACATAAACTTGTCATTATATTCCTGAATCTTTTCCTGTCGTACCTGCTCAGGGTTGGCAGCATTTTCAAGCTCATGCTTATACATGATTCCAACTGCACCCTCAGCTCCCATAACTGCAATCTGTGCAATCGGCCAAGCATAAACTATATCTGCCCCCATGCCCTTGCTATTCATAGCAATATATGAACCTCCATAGGCTTTTCTCAGGATGAGACTTACCTTGGGAACTGATGCTTCGCAATATGCGTACAGAAGCTTTGCTCCTCGTCTAATAATCCCACCATGCTCCATTTTGCTACCTGGCATGAATCCTGGTACATCTATTAATGTAAGAAGAGGAATTCCATAGCAATCGCAACATCTCACAAACCGTGCTGCCTTCTCGCTGGAGTCAATATCAAGTGCTCCACCAAGAAACATTGGATTCGATGCTACAATTCCGACCACCTCGGAATCTATCCTGCAGTAGCCCACGACTATACTCTTTCCGAAATCCTCATGTACCTCGAAGAATGAGCCTTCATCTACAAACGTATCTATTACTTTATGAATGTCATATGCTCTTTTCTGATTGTCGGTTACAATTTCCTGTAACTCTTCAGAATGATCTCTCGCCTTACCTATAATCCTTACTGGCTTTTCTCTATAATTCTTTGGAAGATATGAAAGAAGTTTTTTCACTCCATCCAAACATTCATATTCGGATGGATATTTGAAGTGTGCAACACCACTCATAGAACTGTGTGAAGTAGCCCCGCCAAGCTCTTCTGTACTGATATTTTCTCCCAATACAGTCTTTACTACCACTGGTCCTGTCAGGAACATCTGGCTTGTCTTTTCCACCATGAACACGTAATCACAAAGGGCCGGTCCATAGCATGCGCCACCAGCACATGGACCCATGATAACGGCAATCTGTGGAATCTTTCCGCTGGCTCTTGTATGTCTAAGGAACATGTCTCCGTAGCCATCCAAACCACTTATGCCCTCTTCCATTCGAGCTCCACCCGAATCATTTATGGTTATAAATGGTGCTTTCGATTGAAAAGCCATATCCATTATTCTGACAATCTTTCGGCTGTGATACTCACCATAGGTTCCACCCATTACCGTGAAATCTTCTGCTGCCACATAAACTGGAACTCCATTGATTGTCCCAAAACCTGTAACTACACCATCGCCTGGAAGTTTCTTTTTATCCATCCCCATATCAGTGAAGCGGGATTCTACCAAAGATCCAACTTCTTGGAATGAACCTTCGTCAAAGAGGTAGCTGATTCGCTCCCATACTGTAAGTTTCCCCTTTGCATGCTGGGCTTCAACTCTCTTTTCTCCACCGCCAGCTTTTGCCTTTGCACGTCGTTGTTTTAGGTCCTCTATGTATTTTGGATTCCATTGTTCTTTAGACATTTCTTGGTTGCCTACCTTTTTCTTTACAATAATCTACAAAACTTTCCATTGTTGCGCTTGTTGCTGAGCTAATACCCTCACGCTTTAGCACGACCTTAACGGTATCTATTATTATCTTTACATCGCCCAAGAAGGTAATGTTGTTAACGTAATCGACATCCATAGCGAATTTATCATCCCAGTCTACAGTGTTACGTCCATGGGCCTGAGCATAACCTGTGAGTCCTGGACGAACATCGTGCCTGTGTGATTGTTCTTCGGAATACCATGGAAGGTATTGCGGTAGCAGTGGACGGGGCCCTACCACCGACATAGATTGACCTACGATGTTAAATAATTCTGGCAGCTCATCCAGTGAAGTCGCTCTCAGGAATTGGCCATATGGAATAAGACGGTCCTCATCAGGAAGCAAATTCCCATCTGCATCTTTTTCATTTGTCATTGTTCGAAACTTTATTAGTTTAAATATCTTCTCATCTTTACCAGGCCGTTCCTGGGTAAAGAACGGATTGCCTTTCATCTTTATTGCCCCCACTATAGTAAGTACTAATAAAAGCGGGCTTAAAATAATAATTGCCAAGAGAGCTATTATAGTATCTAAAATTTGTTTGACGTATTTTTCGTACATTCTCCTCTCCCTACAATTATCAAGTTTTTTGCATTCAAAAAGGAACCACAATATGTGGTTCCTGTCTGTTATTTACCTAATGAATTATCTATTTGTTCTTTAACAGTTCCTCAAGTTTACGCTTAAGTTCCTCATTCTCTGCTTTAACTTCCTCATAAGCCTGCTCAGCCTCAGCACATCTCTTTTCTAAACGTTCCTTGTAAAGCTTTGCATCATTCTCACATCTAATCTGATCCTGACGAGCCTTTAAAAGCTGTCTTGCATGCTCCTCAGCTGTGACTTCATATACTGTTTTAGAAGCTTCATCTATTATTGGCATTTCTTTTGCTAACATATGAATCTCCTCCCACTTTGTCGAGGCGAAAATCTCAAAAAAAGAACTGCATCTGCACAGTTCCTAAAAGCCGAGCTTCGCCACTGTCGCGGTATTTCCCCAAACATTACTCACCCCGGCAAAGCAATCCTTATATCCGATTCCACCATACTGTCAGCATGTACTAATCAATATGTGGCGCCTTCATTTAGATATTGCTTATAACTAATACCAATTATAGTGGTTATTGAAGTGTGATGCAATAAAGACACAGTTTATTCACAAAAGGAATCCATATTTGTCAGACAATACTCTATGTTAAAAAAAGAGCCTCCAGCCTAGCTGGAAGCTCTACATATTTCATCTGCATTTATTTCAACTTTTGCAATGGTACCAAACATTGGCACATTTAGAATCACAGTGCCACGGCGTGGTCTGATTTCAGATACCTCTAGTGATGAATCTCCATATATCCCGCTGGTTACAGTCACCCTATCGCCAACAGTATATCCCAGGAAATTTCCCACATCACTTTTAATCTTTGGCTCCGCACCAAGCTTCGCCTTGCCCTGTTCTATCCAGCCTATCTTTCCATCTGTATCAAGCCACAAGCCAAACTTTATCTGTCTCATTCTGCCAAGCATGAAAAACTCTATAATTGCACGTCTGTGTGGCAGGTCAACCTTCACTATCTTATCTGTGTAATCTGAAAGTGCTCCAATCACACGATCAAGCTTGCCATTTTTATTGCGGTGAACATAGCTGACACGCATTATGCCATCATCCAAAATATTATCAAAGAATTCCTGCTCCTCAGGGTAAAGAGGTGTAAAGCAACGCTTTCCCTTATCCTCTATCGAAAGCAGCTTGCTCTTCTTAGGGATTTTCCTCAAGCCCTCGTAGAACTCCTCCGGAGTATCGGTATCCACAAACAGATATCCTGGAAACATTTTCTTTACGCTAATATTTCCAACCCCATCTTTACGCCAAACATCCTCAAAAAGAGGAACAAAGCATTTTTTATATAAACGCTTATCTACACAAGAGTTAACCCAAATGCAGATTTCGTTCTCTTTGCCCGCCAATGTCTGAATAACATACCACATTTTTATGCCTTCTCCCCAGTATTCTTTCAATTCATAATATTTATTCTAACATTTCTGATAATGTGGAGCAACTTTTGTAGGGGGAAAGGCAGCGTAAATTTGTACTCGGAAATCACAGAAAAGACTATCCCTGTGTTTTTGTGACAAGAATTAGATTTGTGATTATCTTACTATTTTTCTATTCTAAAAGGAAGCCCTGCTCCGCAAGCCTCTGATTTTGGTTTAAAAGCCGTACTTTTTTGTACGACAATTAATCCTTCGTTTGCTTGTTGATATTTTATCTGCCTTGAAATGGGTGTCAAGGACTTCAGCCTTCGGTGCGTAGCATCCTTGACTCCCATTTCTGGGCAGATACACTGTAAATCAAGCAAATGAAAGATTAGATCCGTGCGTAGCACTTTATTAAAGGCAACACCGTCAGGTGTTGTTCCCTTTTTACAGCTTTCCATTCAACATAAACAATAACTGTTTACTATTTTGAACACTCATACTTGAATGAATTGCCTCTGAATATTTACCGTATTCTCGCAATAGCTGACTTCTCTTGTTTTTTTCTGATGCCAGGACATCATTAGCAGTCAATATAACTTTTTCTGCCCCCGCTGCCATCGGCAGTTCTTCTTTTTGGAATTTTGCAAGTTCTAACATGTCTTCATCGTTATAATAATACTCACGCAGATGAGCCATCTGATTTGCTCCATGTTTACTCCAGCCCATCGCTTGCGTACTCATTCTACTGGATAACACATGATATACATGCCCTTCTGCCGAACAGGCCAACACTCCTTCATGCTTTCTTAATCGATATTTAGCTGCATTCCAATTTGAACTTATGTAATCAGCTGAAGCCGATATTTTTGCAAGTATATTTTCTGAAGAAGTGTATTCTTTTAATCTATCAACCAGTTTTAGAAAATCAGCATTTGTTTTGCTTTTTATCGTTTTATATATTTCAATCCTTACATCATCTTTAGAATCCTTCATGTGTGAAATTATTCTAGAAACATGCTCTGATATATGAAATTCATCTAATACAAATGTTACATTGGCTAAACCTCTATATCCAGTTTTTATCCATGCTCCTCCGTCAGCATTTATATATATTTTCTTTATTTTTTCTACATCATATGTTGCCTCTACATAATCAAAAACTTCCTTCCATAGCTCCTTATTGTCCTGTTCATCTCCACGGCAAAAATAGTGTGTTCCAACAAGTCTATTTCGTTTACTTCTAGGTGCTTCAGGCTCTATTCCTTCAAATACGTAGATAATCTTATTAATAGCACCATTTAGCTTTCTACCGTAATCGTTGTATTCTAAATCACCACGTTGTTCTTTAAACTGAAGATGATAGTGATCCTCGTCTGCGTCTATGTATAAATAATCCACTTCCTTTTTTATTTCAGGAATCTGGAAATTCTTTGGGAATTTTGTCTTATGAAGCAAATTTTTTACAGTTGTTTTAGTAACTCCTTCAGGAATAGATGCAACCTCTCCAGCCTTCCGATATGAAGTCTGAACAGCTTCACTATAAATGTTCGCCATAACGTCTTCTGTCATCTGCTGATTATCGCCTAGACCAATCAACTTATCTAACAGGTAGCATAATTCTTCCTTCTCATCTGAATTTGAGTTCTTTGAAACGTAAAGTGCTCTTGTAAAAGTAACTCTTCCAAGTGTTGTAAGAATCTGTCTGGCATCTGCCTTATGCTCTACATTCCATAAGCGTTTTCTCTTAGGTAATTCCTTTAAAAGTGTATCCATTTCCTGCAGCACAGACTGAATGAACAATCGTCCCAACTCATCTGTTTCCTTCTTAGTTGCAATGACCAGTTCAGCTAACGATTGTGGATTCTTATAAAAATCAATCTTAGCATCATATAAATTTGTGATGAAAACATCTGCGAAATACTTTATAATTTCTTCCATAAAAGAACATCCTCCCTTGTTAGTATAGTTTCGCAAACCAATATCTTATCACAAAGAAGGATGTTCTTTTTATTTGTTTAATTTTCCGATAAAAATTTTACTCTAGCGTTATCTTCACACTTTTTTCAGAATTAGCATTTCTTCTATGAATGATAAATTGTTTATCGATAGCTCTATCTAGTTAACACAAATGCCTTCATGTTATAGTTCTCTATGAAACATAATTTTATGCTTTCGTAGAGAAATATAACATCATAATTACGCATGGGGCTTTCCACCACCATGATGTAACTTTTTCCATTTATTGGTTTACTTCAAGATATCTTCTAGGTCACTTCAAAGTCAACTTCAATAATTTCAAGAAGGCTGAAGCAGAGCAAGATTTTATAATTGAGGTTAATCATAGATGCTTTAAATAAAAAATCAAGGGACAATCCATTCAAAATAGACTGTCCCTTTCAAGTCATAACATTACACTCTAACCATTTCAGGATTAGTTTTATAATATGATGCTCGGCCTTCTTTATTGAAAATAAGATAACCTGTATCTACCATATTTCCCAAAATATTCTTTCGCAAATATGTTGAATCTGATATACCAAGAACTTCTGCTATTTCAGCCACTTTACGAGCCTTGTAATAACAGAAGGATAATACCTGTGCGTCATAGCTAGTTCCATTTGGGACAGGCACAAATTCCACAATCGGATTTTCAGAATTATCAATACCACCTTCATATGTCAAGTCTGGCAGAACCAGTGTAAAATGATCTGATGAAGAACATATATAAGGCTTGTGTAAGTCATCTTCTCCTTCATATTCTTCTATTATCTTGTCAAATCCAGTACCTGCGGCTTCCATTACATTACATCTAACTAAAACACTTGATATTATCTCGTTTCTTCGTTTCGAAATAATTTGTGACAAATCGTATGTTTTCCCCATCTTTTCTCCATGATAGAAACCTCCTGGAGAGGATATCTCTAATCTATCCTTAAACATATCAACCTGAATTTGAGTTCCATCCAGATAATAATCTCTATGCGCTACAGCATTTATTACTCCTTCAAACAAAGCTCTTTCTGGGTAAGCATCTATATTTATACGTCCATCACCAAGCTTTTTTATTGATCTGTTCATCCTCTGATGAACAAACTCCAAAATGTACTCAATAACGGAAGTTATATTCCCACAATATCTATTAATTGTTATTATTCTTTCGCTTCCCTTATTAAATCCCGAAAATAGTGAGCACTGAACCTGTGTTTTATCTCCATCATACCCATCAGCAAATAAAGTTGCCCCATTGCTAAGCTTATTATTCTCATCAAAAAATCCCATAGACTTAAACGCCTTATCAGTAATATGCGGATTTTTTTCATTATGTTTTGCACAAAAGTCTTGTAACTGTTGAAAATTATTAGGATCATATTCCTCATCTGAATATAAGACATCATACTGGGTGTTCTTGCTCTTTATACTCATTTCTATGATTTCTTCATAGGTAGCACCATTTGTAAAACCATCTCTTCTCATAAAAATAGATGGGATTCCCTTATATTTCAACACAACCGGCTTAACCTTTGATTCTGGAACATTCACTTGAATAATATAACGTTCCTTATCCTTAACTTTATACTGAAGAAAAGAAATGTGCAGCTCTGGCCTTGGGATAAGATGCTCATTTACTTGGTTATTAAAATAGTTTCGCTCATTATCCACGTCTTCTCTATCAAAACCAATAAGCCTATTACTTTTATCTTCTACACCTATATAGAAATTTCCACCCTCAGCATTAGCAAATCCAGCTATTGTTTTGAGCCACCCCAGTACATCTTCGCGATTTAACTTACTTTTACACTCATATTTTGAACTTTCAATCAACAATCCATTGACTAATTCTTCTAAAATCATAATATCTCCTCGCTAAGATTAATAGTTTACTTCTTGTTACTTCAACTTTACTTCAAGGTCACTTCAAAGTCAACTTCAATATAACTTCAAAGTCAGCTTCAATAACTTCAAAATCAACTACATTGCTGAAGTTTCCATAAATTTAAAAGTCGAGAATCTTTCCAGAATTGTCTGTCACCTTCATGAGTGATACAATTAAATTCATATTATTGGGAATACGAATTTCCTAAAGGGGGTTAAGGTTTATGAATAAATACGACTTTAGTAGTGACACTAGATTTGCAGGGTTAGAGCCTCTTGTGAACAAGGTTTGGCTTGCTTCACCTACAATGCATGGTGAGGAGCGCACCTTTGTTGATGAGGCTTTTGATACCAACTGGGTCACAACAGCTGGTACAAACATAAATGAAATTGAAAAACAGGTTGCTGAGTATATCGGAGTTGAGCATGCTGTGGCACTCTCCGCTGGTACTGCTGCACTTCATCTTGCAACAAAGCTTGCTGGAGAGAAGGTATACGGTCAGGCCAAGCCTAATGCAGGCACCCTTGCAGGCCACAAGGTCTTCTGCTCTGATGTGACATTTGATGCCTCAATCAATCCGGTAGCTTACGAGGATGGCGAGGCTGTCTTTATAGATACTGAATATGATACCTGGAATATGTCTCCGGAGGCCCTGGAGAAAGCATTTGAGATCTATCCTGATGTGAAGCTGATTATCGTGGCTCACCTCTATGGTACTCCTGGGAAGATGGAGGAGATAAGACGAATTGCAGATGAGCATGGCGCTTTAATTGTTGAGGACGCTGCTGAAAGCCTTGGTGCCAAGTACAAGCTTAGTGGCAAGTGGGTTGAGACTGGTGCCCTCGGTTCATACAACTGCATTTCCTTCAATGGAAACAAGATCATCACCGGAAGTTCTGGCGGAATGTTCCTTACCAATTCTAAAGAGGATGCTGACAAGGTGCGCAAATGGAGCACACAAAGCCGTGAGGCTGCCCCTTGGTACCAGCACGAAGAGATTGGCTACAACTACCGCATGAGCAACGTGGTCGCAGGCATTGTCCGTGGCCAGATGCCTCATCTGAAGGATCATATTGAACTCAAGCGGGCAATCTATGAGCGCTATAAGGCTGGCTTTGAAGACCTGCCTGTTTCTATGAATCCATATGACGCCGAGCGTTCTGTTCCTAATTACTGGCTCAGTTGCATGATTATTGATGAAGATGCTCTGGCTCCTATGGTACGTGGCGAATCTGATTACCTCTGGACCACTGAGCCTGGCAAGAGCAGCCCTCACGAGATTCTCGATGCCCTCGCTTTCTATGGTGCCGAAGGCCGCCCTATCTGGAAGCCGATGCATATGCAGCCTATATATCGTAATCATCCATTTATTACTGTTGAAGGCAATGGACGTGGAAAGACTAATGCTTATATTGCAGGTACCGGAGTTGATGTTGGCGCTGATATCTTCCGCAGAGGGCTTTGCCTACCAAGTGATATCAAGATGACTGAAGCTGAGCAGGATTTTATAATTGAGGTTATTCATAGTTGCTTTGAATAAAAAGGTCTCCAGCACTAGCTGGAGACTCTAGCTCTACATATGATCCTCAGGTCTTTCAATTATCCCAGCTATACGCTTTCCATCAATCAGACCAGATGCTAAAATAATCCACTCAAATGATTCCGGCAGATACAAACTTATTTTAGGATTGCTCATCATATATAGGTATAATTCACTCATTTCTGAGCCAAAGGCTGCCCCATCAGCTATTATTAAAACCTTTTGCCCATTGTAATTATTTACAATACTTCTTATCCTTGTCTTTCCCCCTGCTGATATGCACTGAATATCCTCACCCTTTACGGCATTGAAGAATTCAAACCCGGAATTACTATCCTCAACTATTATCACCTCTGCTGCTTCAGTTACCTTATTATCCATGGTATATAACCTATAAAAAGAATTATAAGTCTGTCTGACATCGGCATATTTCCCAGCTGTATGGATTCCATAAACCTCTTCCACCGAATATGGAAGATTAGGCAAACTTTCTCTTGTTATAATCACATAGTAATTATTAGATTCCCTAATCTTTTCAGCAAATTCAACCGTCTTAATCGCACGAGTCTCTTCATCTATAAAAATGATACATTCATTGCTTTGTTCAATTACACTTTCCCAATTGCTATTATTTAATGTCTTGCATTTCTTATCACACGAGATTGTTATGCCTGATTCATCTCCAAGCCTTTCATGTGTTTCCACAAGATTCATCAAAGTAGTTTTGCCTGTGGCACTGTCACCACGAATTATTGTAATATTCCTCTTTATGTCAAATTCAAATTTTACTCGGGCGTTTTGAACTATAATATGGTACTTTCCCTTCATATATTATCTTTCCTCAATCTTCATCGCTTCATCCAGATATTCCTGATAACTATGCACTGTTTTGTCCGTATTAATAATATAAGCCTCGAAAGTCTCACAAGCGCTAAAGTCCATAATATGATGAAGATTTATAGTTAAATCCTTTTTCTTGCTAATCTCCACAATCCATTTGGCGCAATTATCTCCGCAGGCTGAAGCATTGAAAATCTTTCCACTTTCATCAAATCTCATAAGAATCAAGGTCTTCACTCCACCAGACAATTCCTTAGTAGATATAGAGCCAAGAAATGGACTGTCAATCGCACGAGGACCAATGACATCTGATTTATCAATATCCTTGATAGCTTTCACGGAAAAAGGATCTGTAATCCATTCATCCAAATATACGTTATCAAAATATGTAGGTGGGTGATAAATTGAATTATCCACATCTCCAAATACTATTTTTAACATAAAAAACTCTCCAGTTTTTCTTCTAATTCTCTAAAATATAACGACATCTCAATTATACAGTTTCCGCAATCAAAAAGGAACTTCTATATATTTCTCCACACTCTTTGTTTAATGTGCACAAGTTTTCAAGAATTATTCTTATTTAGTTGTGCACGATGGAAACTCTCGGATTTTATGGCATAAAAGACAGGTGAGTAAGATGATTTACTATAAAAAGAAAAAGACCGAGTTTTCGGTCTTTTTGAGGGGAGTATAAATAATTAATAAGGGTGCGGCAAGGAAACTCCCTACCACGTCTCGAATTATAATATAGTTAAAAGACTATTGCAAGAAAAAAATGAAAATTCTGTGTTCTTTGACACATCCAAAAAAGAGACCACATGAAGTGGTCTCCTGAATTGCAATATTAAGTTTTATGTAAAGTGTGCTAAAGCCTCGGCAAATCGAACTTCATCGAACGGTTTGATGACAAAATCCTTGGCGCCGGCCTCGATTGCTTCGATAACATAGCACTTCTGACCCATGGCACTTACCACGAGAATCTTGGCATCAGGATCAAATTCCTTGATTTGCTTGATAGCATCAATTCCATTGGAGCTTCGTCCAACTGTATGGCCGTCCACCGTCATGGTAATATCCATGGTGACTATATCTGGCCTTAGCTCCTTGTATTTAACAACAGCTCCATCACTGCAATCTGCTTCGCCTACTACTGTGCAACCATTTCTCTCAACCTCGCCTCTGACAACAGCTCGCATAAATTTGGAGTCGTCTACTATAAGAACTGTCTTTCCCAAAACTAGCATCCTCCTCTTCCACAAACGATTAATTTGGATGTGTAGGTATATTATAGCATAGGATGATACGAACTAATTATGAATTAATTGTGATAGATTTTATACACACCTCATCAGTCAGCTAAAGCTGACAGCTTCCCCTCAAGGGGAAGCCTTTTGTTTAACATATTCTTGGCAGGCCTTCGCCCTGGAGAATATCGAGGTAGCGGCGACCTCCTAGCTCTGTTCTAAGGATAAGGGAGCCTTTTGGGTCCTCCCCTCCCGGAAGCGATACTTTTCCGATGATAGCAGCATCCTTGCCATATTTACTATTTCGGATTATTTCCACTGCCCTTTCAGCCTGGTCATCAGGAACAATTGCCACAAGCTTTCCTTCATTTCCCATGTATAGTGGATCAAGGCCAAGCAGGCCACAGAAGGATTTCACCTGTGGGTCCACAGGAAGCTTTTCCTCTTCTATTTCAAAGGTAAGCTGGCTTGCAACTGCAAGTTCCTTTAAAACTGTGGCAAGACCACCGCGGGTCACGTCTCTAAGTACATGCACTGGTATGCCACTTTCCATAAGATTTCCAACCATCTCCTGAAGAGGTGCATTGTCACTTTCGATGGAATTCTTGATTTCCATGCGCTGGCTTAGAACTGTGGCATGGTGGTCACCCACATTTCCTGAAACGATAATAGTATCACCGGCTGCTGCATTTTTTGCTTTTATATCCACACCCTTTGGGACAAACCCCACACCAGCAGTGTTGATATAAATACCCCCATTCCCTTCTATTACTTTTGTGTCTCCGGCAACGATTGTTACACCAGCTTCCATTGCTGTGGCTGCCATGGATTTCACCAGACGGCGGAGGGTCTCCACATCAGCACCCTCCTCAAGGATGAATCCACATGTGATATACTTTGGAACAGCTCCGCGCATGCACAGGTCATTCACTGTGCCACAAATACAAAGTCTTCCAATGTCACCTCCTGGGAACTCCAGCGGAGTCACCACAAAGCTATCTGTAGTCATGGCAATTGTGGCATCACCCGGGATGACTGCTGCATCCTCCATCTGAGAAAGCACATCATTATCAAATTCAGTCTCGAATATATCTTTTATCAATTCATTTGTTGCACGGCCACCTGAACCATGCATCATCTGTATTTTCATCATAATTAATCAAACCCCTAGTACACAAATTGTTACGCCTACAATTTGTTCATCTATATTTTTAACTTTTTCTATTAATTCTTTGTCAAATATACGTTAAAGCACGAACCTTCCTCCGACACCATGCACGCGCCCTGTGGTTTCATTGGGGTGCAGGACTTTCCGAAAAGTGGGCAGTCGGTTGGTTTTGCTTTGCCCATAAGGATTTCTCCACAGCGGCATGCTTTATTCTTTTTGTTGTCCACATTCAGGTCGGCAGAACCTGCATCAAAATGTGCATACCCATCCCTTAACAGCAGCCCTGAGCCAGGGATGATTTCCATTCCGCGCCATGCCACATCACATGGTCTGAAATATTTTTCAAGCTGCCTGCTGATAATTACATTGGCTGAGGTCTCCACCACAGATGTGTAATAATTAGCAACTCTCGCCTCACCGTTTTCAATCATTTTCACTAGGCCATAGATTGCCACCACCAGCTCCTTTGCGGTGAATCCTGACACTGCAAATGGTATGTGATATTTTTCTGCTAGTCCATTAAAATAATCCGCTCCTGTTACTGCACTCACATGCCCCGGTGCGATAAAGCCATCAATCCTCGCTCCATTATCACAAAGATATGAAATAGCCCCTGGCATTGTCTTTAAGGCGGTCAACAGCCTGATATTAGTAATGCCATCGGCTATGGCATTGTCCAGCAACACCGTATACACAGGCGCAGTGGTCTCGAATCCAACTGCTGCAAATACGTATATACGATTTGGATTATCCTTTGCAAGCTGAAGCACATTCATGGGAGAATAAACCATCTCCACCGAACCGCCTCGGCCCTTGGCTTCATTCAGACTTTCTTTGGAGCCCGGTACACGAAGCAAATCACCAAAGGTAACAACCGTTGTGTTTGGCTGAAGGCTTAAGTCTATCAGCTTATCAATATAGGCTGTTGGAGTGACACACACTGGGCACCCTGGGCCGCTTAATAATTCTATATTGGGTGACAACAAATCCCTGATACCATGAGCCTGGATTGCATGAGTATGGCTGCCGCAGACTTCCATGAGGTGAATGGGTGAGCCGGCATAGGATGCGAGGTAAGCCACCATCTGTTTTATGTCCATTATATAAACACCTCATCAGTCACCTTTGGTGACAGCTTCCCCTCAAGGGGAAGCCTCTCATCAGTGGAGCTCATAAGTTCTGAAATTTCTTCTGCTTCACTCTTTTTCAAAGTCTGGATTACACAGCCGGCGTGTACCAGCGCATAGTCCCCCTCTTTTACATCAACAAGTCCCACATAGGCTTCAACCTCATTTCCATTGAAGTCCACAGTGGCCTTGCCATCCTTTAATTTCTTTACCAAACCTGGTATTGCAACACACATTGTAATTCCCCCTAAAAATCAATTTCCAGCCTAACTATTTTACCACGCCTTCCCCAAGAGGGGAAGGTGTCAGCTGTGCTGACGGATGAGGTGTCATCTGATATAATATTTAGTACTTGTAATGTATTGGAGGACTTATAATGCACGAACTTGCGGTGACGGAATACGTTTTTAATTTGGTAAAAAAACAGGCTGACGCAGCGGGCGCCAGCCATGTAAATAAGATTCATTTATTGATGGGGGATCAATGTGATTATGTCCCAGAGATTATCGAAGAATATCTTCAGGTAATGAGCGAAGGGACTCCTTTGGAGGGTGTTAAAGTGGATGCCGAGGTGAAGGAGTCCATGATTCTTTGCAAGGATTGTGGAACAGAAACCAGTAGGCATGACTTCAAAGACACCTGTCCTAGGTGTGGGGGTGAGAATTTGAGGTTAAGAAGGTGTACGGAGTTTGTGGTGAAGAATATTGAAGTGTGCTAAATACGCTTGTCCCAAACATATGCTTCCATCTCCTGGTGGGAGCTGTTCTGAGATGTAAACCTGAAAGCCTTCTGCCTCCAGAATGTCTATAGTTCTTTCAAGGAGGATTCTGTTTAGGAAGGTTCCTCCTGACAGCACCACCTGCTTAATCTGATATTTCTTAGCCTGTGTCAGAATGAAATCTGCCACAGAATATATAAACTCTCTTGCTATTATTCCTTTATCTGAATTCGTATATACGATATTTTCCAGTTCAATAGGAGCCTGCCCCTCATAGCTGTTATAGTGGCATATGTCCAGGTGCGCAGACATTGCATCAAACCAGCGGCCCATAGATGTGGAAACTACCGTATTTATATTGTTATCAATGGCTGCTGCAATCAGCTTGGCGTTTGGGTTAGTATCCTTATCGTCCTGAACTGCTGCATGAAGCATTCCGGTGAGAATCGTGTCACAGTTCTTTGCACCTTCATTTCCGCCGATTAGCTTTACCGGCTTCATATGGGCTACTCGCTCCATATTTCCTTTTCCATCCCAAATAAATACTTCGCTGCCCCAAACGGTTCCATCTTCGCCATATCCTGTACCGTCAAAGGCAAATCCAAGGACCTGCCCCTGAAGATGATGTTCTGCAATTACAGCTGCCACGTGGGCCTTATGATGCTGCACATAGCTTATAGGAAGTGCCCTATCCTCAGCTAGCTGAGCCGCCATTTTGCGACTGAAATATCCTGGGTGCAAATCGCAGACAACAGCCTCCGGCTTAAATCCGAAAATCTGCTCCATGCCTGTCATTTCATTTTTATAAAACTGCTGACAGCTGACAGCTTCCAAATCCCCAAGATACTGACTTACATAAGCAAGCCCATCCTTCACATAACAAAAGCTGGACTTCAAATCTCCACCTGCTGCAAATATTTCCCCAGAGATATCCACAGGTATAGGGTTAGGTACGTGTCCTCTTCCACGTCTGATAAACTGCTTACGGCCTCTGACAACCTTCATAACCGAATCGTCCATAGGTCGAAGAATCCTTCTATTGTGACTCAGTATTCCAACAGGCACATCCTCTGGTAATTCTCCTGAGTTCACCCGTTCCTGAAGCCAGGCAGTCATTCTGTCATTGTCAATTTCAAGCACATCTCTGCTGGCATTGCCACTTGTCATAATCAGTGATCCACACTCGTGCACCAACATTATCTGCACAGGGTTACATGGTAACATGGCACCTATATCTGGACTTGTCAGGCACACGTTTTGTGGAAAACTTACATCTTCTCGTCTCCTAACGAGGACAATTGGTCTTGCAGGGGATTCTAACAAATCAGCCTCAAAGTTATCCACATTGCAAAACTCTCTGACTTTATCCACATCCTCAAACATGACCGCAAAGGCCTTGGCCTCGCGATGTTTAAGGATTCTAAGGGCTGCCACCGCTTTTTCATTGAATGGGTCGCATGCCAGATGATAGCCGCCAATGTCCTTTATAGCAAGGATTCCACCGGACTTTATCAACTGAGAAGACCTTGAAATTTCAGAAACTATATCGTTTTCGTTATATATATCCACAATGTTATCAACATTTCCACATTCGGTAACATTGTCAGTAATTTTGTACTTTAATCTTACAAATTTCAGACTAGGTCCACAATCTTTACATGCAATAGTCTGGGCATGACGACGCCTGTCTTTCTTGCCGGTATATTCTGCTCTACAATCGTCACACATTTCAAAATCTGCCATGGTGATGGTATCCCTGTCATAAGGCAGCTTTTCGATAATTGAGTATCTTGGTCCGCAGATTGTGCAGCTGATAAAAGGATGCATGTAACGGCGATTGGCTGGATCCAAAAGCTCCGATTTACATGTATCACAGGTGGCAATATCTGCCGGAATCAGTGGAAGATTCTCCTGCACATCCTCATCCGATTCAAGAATCACAAATCCTGTGCCCTTCTCTGATAATCGGAACTCGTCCGAGTTATCCACATTTTCAATTCTAATATCCGTTACAAATCCACCTGTTGGCACATCAAAAGAAAGCTTGCGGTGGAAGGATTTTAAATCCTCCTCACTTCCGCAAGCCATCACTGTCACGATGCCGCCGGTGTTTCTGACCCAGCCGGCGATATTCAGTTCATCAGCTATCTTTGCAACAAAAGGCCGGTACCCGATTCCCTGTACCAAGCCTTTTATAATAAATTTCTTAACCATTTTCAGTTTGCAATCCCAGATTAATCTCTTGCGAAAACGTCGCGAGTGTAGACCTTATCCTTCACATCGTCAAGGCAGCTGTCGTAGCGGTTTGCAATAATCGCATCGCACTGGCCCTTGAACGCCTCAAGGTTGTTGATAACCTTTGAGCCGAAGAAGGTTGTGCCATCCTCAAGAGTTGGCTCATAAATAACAACTGTAGCACCCTTTGCCTTCACACGCTTCATAACGCCCTGGATTGAAGACTGACGGAAGTTGTCAGAGTTTGACTTCATTGTGAGTCGGTAAACGCCGATAGTTACTTCCTTCTCGTGCTCCTTGCTGTACTGATTTGTATCCTGATAGCCATAGTAGCCAGCCTTTTTAAGCACCTGATCGGCAATGAAATCCTTGCGGGTGCGGTTTGACTCCACAATTGCGCGAATCAAATCCTGTGGCACATCGGCATAGTTTGCAAGCAACTGCTTTGTGTCCTTTGGAAGGCAATATCCACCGTAGCCAAAGGAAGGATTGTTGTACTGATCTGTGATACGTGGGTCAAGGCAAACGCCCTTGATGATAGCCTGTGTATCAAGTCCCTTCGTCTCTGCATAAGTGTCCAGCTCGTTGAAATAGCTGACACGAAGGGCAAGATAGGTATTCGCAAAAAGCTTAACCGCCTCTGCCTCTGTGAATCCCATTACAAGAGTATCGATATTCTCCTTGATTGCGCCCTCAGCAAGAAGTGCTGCGAACTCATTAGCGGCCTTTGTCAAATCAGCATCGCTTTCATCTGTGCCTACGATGATACGGCTTGGATAGAGATTATCATACAATGCTCTTGATTCACGAAGGAACTCTGGGCTGAAAAGAATCTTATCGCTCCCCATCTTTTCACGGATGTTTCGAGTATAGCCAACAGGGATTGTGGATTTGATTACCATGTAGGCATTTGGGTTCACCTTCTGCACAAGCTCAATGACTGCCTCGACAGCTGATGTGTCGAAGAAGTTCTTTGCGCTGTCGTAATTTGTAGGTGTGGCAATGACTACAAACTCTGCGTCCTTGTAGGCTGACTCGCCATCTAAGGTTGCTGTTAGATCCAAATCCTTGTGAGCCAGGAAATCTTCGATTTCTGGGTCCACAATTGGGGACTTTCTATTGTTGATTAAATCCACCTTTTCAGGAATTACATCCACGGCAACAACATGGTTGTGCTGAGATAACAATGTAGCTATTGAAAGACCAACGTAGCCGGTACCGGCTACTGCAATTTTTCTGTTCATGATTTCTCCAAATCCGCCTTGTTACACTCTCAAGCCTTGGTATTGCTCTTGAGCGAGATTGGCTCTGCAAGCAACACCAAGAGCTTGATAGTTACAAGGCTCATCTAAATTCTTTAATCATTTACTAACATTTACTCTTCTTTTAAACGATACCATCCATCGAGGATCGACAGGTTCGGGTTGTAGTATGGGTCACCCTTTTCGAGGATGTCTGGCCAGCGTTGCTCTAACTTCTCAACCTCGGAGTTGAAGCGGGCAACCTTTTCTCCTGTGTCCTCGTAACCACGGGACTTGGACTCGTAGTGGTAAAGCTCTGCGTGTGGGTTATAGACTACCAGGTAGCCCTTATCACGAACCTTCATACAGAAGTCCACATCATTGAATGCCACTGCAAGCTCCTCTGTGAGACCTCCGACCTCTTCGAAAACATCCTTACGCACCATCAAGCAGGCTGCGGTAACCGCAGACAAATCCTGAGTAGTAACGGCACGGAACATATAGCCTGGCTCGCTTCTCTCAAGACCTACGAAGGTGTGTCCAGCGATTCCTCCGATTCCCATTACAACGCCAGCGTGCTGCACGGTGTTGTCTGGATAATAGAGAAGTGCTCCGCATATTCCAACATCAGGGCGAAGGCAAACATCAACCATCTCCTTGATGCAGTTCTCGTTGATAATTTCTGTATCGTTATTTAAAAGCAAGTACATATCACCGCTGGCTGCCTTTGCACCGCAATTGTTGATAGCGGAGAAATTGAAGCCTGGTGTTTCGTAGCGAACAATCTTTACATCTGGGCGGCCTTCGATTGACTTGTAGTATTCGAAGGTCTCTGGCTCAGTGGAATTGTTCTCAACGATAATGTATTCAATATTCTTGTAAGATGATTTGGTGTCAATTGACTTGATGCACTTGTCCAAATCATCGGTATGGTCCTTGTTAGGAATGATGATGGAAACCAGTGGCTCCTTATCCCAGTTGTAAATGGTTCGATAGCAGCCGTAGAAGGTATCCTGCTCAACCTTTGCTGGGATGCCAAGTCTGTCGTAGTGAGCCTGTACAGCACGGGCTCCCGCATCGAATGCATAAAGCTTGCTCTCAGCAGACATGGCTGTTGATGCCGCATGACTTCTCCAATGGTAAAGGGCCTTTGGAACGTGATGAACATTTCCAGCTGCCTCACAGCAACGAA
This sequence comes from Pseudobutyrivibrio xylanivorans, assembly GCF_008935055.1. Lineage (NCBI taxonomy): Bacteria > Bacillati > Bacillota > Clostridia > Lachnospirales > Lachnospiraceae > Pseudobutyrivibrio > Pseudobutyrivibrio xylanivorans. The sequence continues at coordinate 3,365,131 of NZ_CP043028.1, forward strand.
GGATGAAATCGTGATCCTGTGCGCCATCATATTCTTTATTAAATGCTCCCACCTTTTCATAAATGTCACGTCTGAAAATGAAGAGATGACAGATATAATTTACGGAGCAAAGCAAATCCAGGTTGTAATCTGGCTTGAAAACTGGCTCAAAATACTCCTTTGAGTCCATGGAAATCTTGTCCTCATCGGTGTAGATGACATCGATGCTACGGTCCTTATTAATTGCAGCCACGCACTCGTACATAGCATTTGGTGCAAGAGTGTCATCGTGGTCCGAAAGAACTATATAATCACCTGTTGCAAGGGCGATTGCAGCATTTGTGTTATCAGAAATACCAAGGTTCGCCTGAAGATGTGTGTATTTTACACGGTGGTCCTTGCCATATTTTTTATTAATGAACTGCCCAAGGCTGTCGTCCGGGCTTCCGTCTGCAAGGCAAAGCTCCCAGTTGCTGTAGGTCTGAGCAACGATTGAATCAATGAGCTCCACAAGGAACTTCTCAGGAGTCTGATACATCGGAACCACAATACTCATCAACGGATTATACTCGAACTTCTCATCGCGCTGACGCTGAAGCTCAACATCTGTAGGACCGAAGCTTGTAAGGAAATCCATGTAGGTATACTTTGGCGCATCGGCATCCTTGAACTTATCAATGGCATGCTTGATTGTGGCACTAAGTCCGTTGTCCTGACGATAAAGCTCGATTCGCTCCCAGAGTGTCTTCTTTGGAAGAAGATTTCCACCTGTGAGCACGTGTGCTGTGTCAACCTTACAATCGTAAACCTGACCATTTGCTGTGATAGTAAGCCTCAGATTCTTGTAGTTGCCCTTGTCGAAAACAATCTCCAGACCTGAGTCACATTTTTCGGTAAGCTCTGGGTAAACCCCGTAAACATCCTTACGGAACATACGCTTTACAGAAATTGGGATTTCTTTTGTGCCATCGTAAAGATGGAACTCTTCGGGAACATTTCCAATTGCCCAACCGAGAATCTGAATCTTGTCATCCGTGACAGCTGCACGCTCAAGATTGTACTCGTATTCCTTTTTCAACTTCTGAAGGTCGCGGCCTGTAGCCTTGTAAACCACAGAGCGAACCTGATTTGAAGCACCACTCTCACCTAAAACGCAAATAAGCTTCAGGCTCTTTACTGTGCTCAAATCCTCTGGAAGCTCAATCTCTCCCACGTATTCCTTGGAAACACTCTTGTGGGCTGCAATGTAGCGCCGACGAACTTCGTTGCCCTCGTTGATGGTGATGTCCATCTTGTAAGGCTTGCCGTTTAGCTCTGCCACAAGGTCATAGCCCTTTGGGTTGTCAAAAGGGTAGAAGCCCTGGAAGAGCAGAGTATTTTGTTTGGTTAGATGGTATCGGATGAATACCACATTGAATGTATCTCTCAATATTACACCTCAAGGAGAAGCCTACTCAACCTTCCAGGCTCCTGTTTTTACATCAAATTTCTGCACACCGCCGCGGCTGTAGCCGTCCTCAACTGTAAGGCTTTCCGCGATTTCTGGTGTCAGTGTACCAGCAGCAATTATATCATAGAATAAATCTTCTACAAGCTTTGCATCAGAAACCATACCATCTCCAGTGCTGCGAAGTGTAGCAGCATATTGAATAACAAAGTCTAAGATGCCCTGCTGTAGCTGTTTTACAGCCTCGCTCACATAGTCATCATCCTTGAAGTTTGGCTTTGGCTTGCCATCCTTCATCTCGAAATTGATGAGCTGACCGAATGGTGCGCTAAGTGCATTTTCAAGGAAAAGCTGGTAGCGCAAAAGCTTACTTTCATCAATAAGACGTGGGTCCGTAATTGTAAAAATCGCATCTGCTCTGCCACCGATTCTCTCTGGCTTGTTAGAATGAAGTGCCAGATAGTGTCCGGCGATATCACGTTCTGTAAGCTTCATAAGGAAGTACTGGATTGTGCCTGAAAATCCCACATCTACAACGGCCAAATCACTGGCACCAGCAAAGAAATCACTGGCGTAGTTTAGATAAGCAGTTTTCTCAGCTTTAGCCTTGACAAAAATCTCGTTCTTATATGGAGCCAGCGCTTCCATTATGGTCTCTGGCTTGGTCTCGTAATCAAACTCCCTATCCTCATCACCATCATGAATGGTAAGGCCGAAGCGCTCCCACAGAAGATTGCTAAAGCTTCCCTGATACTTCTGTTTGATTAACTCACGGATGTCCTCATCATTTTCAAGAGCTGGCACAGCGCAGGCGCGTCGTGATGTAAGGAAATAGTGAATATCAGGAACCTGCTGTCCCTTTGCCTGACAGTATCCCTTGATAAGTCTCTCCAGCATATAGCCTTCCCTGGCAAGAAGTAGCAGTCGCTCCCCGCTCTTTGTATTTTCATCAACAATCCACTGGGTGAATCGTGCCATCAGCGGTCCCATGGTTGTGTAGCCAAAATCGTACATGCTCTTAAAGTGCAGGCTTCCACTCTCATCGAAAGCAAATGGCGAATTGAAAATGCCACCGTTAACTGCCTGTCCTACAATTACAGAATCCGCAAGACTTCTCTTGGCAAGCTTTCCAAAATAAGAGAAATCCGAAAGCGTAAGCATATCCCTAGGATTGAGGACGATGTGACTTGCCACGCCTCTATCCATTAGGATCTGTGAATCAGAACGGAAGTTATCACCCACATGGATGAAGCGATCCTTTGGCATATTTGCAAGAACCATGTTCCACATAGTACCATCATCCTTGCGTGCTCCCACCTCACAGGAAATGAGAAGCTCATCGTAATAAGCAATACCACATTTGTGAAGAAGGCCAACCACCTCCACACGATTCAGGTACATATCGCTGACGAGAATGACATGCTTGCCCATGCTCTTCATGGCATTGTAAACCTCGACCATATCATGTCTTGGAATGCATACCGCAGTTTCAAGCTCAATTTCAAGCTTTTTTATATCCATGGCGATATCACCAATGGTCTTGTCCCTTGCCACCTCAACATAAATCTTATCGATGGTAGTCATGGCCCCGTACTTCTCAGTAGCTGCTGACTCGGCCGCTTTTCTAAGCTTCAGGAAATCCACCTTTTTACCATATTTGTTAAAGATAATCCGCTCCAAAAGTCTGAACACATCATCAGGCTCATAGACTGTGCGGGTAATCAGTGTGTCGAAAATATCAAAGGAAATAACGTCATAGGCAACTAGCTTCATAATCAAAAGCTGCTTATCCACCTTGAAGTTTCCAGCAAATGGACGAAGGCTCTTGTTCATTCTGGTGTCACCATCCTCCAAATAGAGGATGAAATCATCATACCCCTGCTTGCGGGAAATAAACGGAAGGATTCGCTCCAGGGCATGTGCCAATGTGCCATCTGTCTGGCCTGCTTCCTCTGGGAAACTTTCATAGCTGTATCCATGCTCAAAAACAGGTCTGATTGCATCTGTTTTAGCCCAGAAAAAGCTTCCTGCTGGATAATTGAAAACGCTTGGCAGCTCACCCAAATCATACTCCTGGGCAAGCTTAGCTCCAAGGCCAGCGTTTGCAAGCCATGAGTAGGCAATCATAGGCACTTCCTCATGAATATCTGGGTACACAAGGCCAGCATTCTTATTTTTGAACATATCAAAAATGGAATTAACCTTCTCTGGAGAGCCTAATAAAAGCTCAAGGGAGAACTGTCTCCAGCCACCCTTCTCCTGTCCTGAATACAGGGACTTCTTTGAATGTACATGCAAAATATAATCGTGTTTTAAAATCTCAGAACCAAACGCTACATACAGCGGTGCCAAGTCTCGACCACGATTTTGAAGTGGTCTGATATCCACTGTCTTAGCAAGCTTCAGTTCCTTAAGCCCTGCTCTTATGGCATTAACATCTGCCCCCTCCTGGCAGGAAATATACAAATCAAATCCGTAAGGTATGTTTGCAAAATAGCTGACAAACTCTGGCAGCAAATCCACATAAAAAAGATGAAGATGCACGGCAATAGAAGGTGCTTCCTCGCCTCGCTCCGCTGCCCTCTTAGCTTCTCTTGCTGCGGCCTTGGCGGCCTTTGCAGCTTCTCTCTCGGCACGCTTGGCTTCCCTGGCTGGAGTCTGCTTTCCAGTGAGGAAGGACTTAAAGGCGCGGATGCTCTCCAAAGTCTTGTAGCCTCTGGTATTCACGGTGTTGTCATATATTGTGCGAAGCTGCTCATTCACAGCCTCGATATTTCTGATGTGAGTGTCCTTTGCAGCGATCAATTCTTGCAACTGAGAAATCTGATAGTCACGGCTTGCAATTGCAAAATCAGCACTGGTCTTGCTGCGGCTATCCGCATGTTCGAAAAGCTCCTTAAGGTTTTTCACATCCTTAAAGCAGTACTGATACTGAAAATGAGCTTCCATCTTTTCATACTGCGCACGCTCCTCGTCAGAAATCTCCACCAGATTTCCTGGAAGATCACTGAACTTCACAACGCGATAAAGCATATAGTTGATAGGCACAAGAAAATCAAAGGTCCACTCGTAGTCAATGATTTCCCATCCCTTGTCCGTCTTAATAATATTATCAAAAATTAAATCTATATCTAAGAACTTGCAAGCAAGCACTCCTCTAGGCAAATCCACCTCACCAAACACTTTGGTAAATTCATCGCTTGCATCAAATTCAGTAGACTTTGGAATGAAGGCTGACTTTACCGCATCAAGAAACTGCTGACTATCAGCAGCCGTAAGATGCTCACCCTCAAGGAATTCGCTTTCGATTGTATCGCCTACAAGCTGACTCTCATTTACGCAAAAAGCAGAGCCCTGCAAAAGATCTTGCAAGCCTCTGTAACTGTTGAAAACTCTATGTATATGATTTATCGCCTGACTGTCGTAGGGCTTTTTGATAACCACCCTTTTGCCATCACGCTCTACAATATCTGTGATAATGTTATATTTAGGATTGCGTTCGTTTGAAAGCTTTTCGTAAAGTAATCTTTCCATAAATTATTTAGCAATGAGCAGATAGTCACCTGCCCCTCCCCCTATGTAATCCTCAGAATAAATCTCTCTAGTGAATAAGTAGTCCGGGCTCACCCTGAATGTGGTGATGTCCTCAAAGCCTGCTTCAAGCAAAAGCTTTTTAACAAAGGCTGCCAGTCTATCCTTTTCCGCCAAAGCATAAACCAGCCTGCCGTCTGTTGACAGAAGCTTTTTCAAAGCAGATGGGGTCTCGATCATATGTCCGAGGTTTATAATAATATTAAATGTGCCTTTAACTTCTTCTATTGTTCCCGAACCTGCAACGGTCACCTGAGATGCAGTCTCCTGCAGCCACTCAACAATAGATGTGCAGTCCGGCTCAAGAATCAGCACATTATCGTCCTTGCCAATTCCCACCGGTGAGAGCACATTACTTCTCAGGTGGCTCAAATTTTCAATTGCATCGATGGTTCCTTCGTCAAAGATTCTTCTGTTATATTTTTCCTGAATCATAGGCACCTATCCCTTCAAAATAGTAATTGCACATTACACTTTTTCAACTGAAACCTTTGAATTCATATCATAGAAACCGACAGTGTTCTTTGTGCTGACCACTGTGATATTCATTACATCGTAAAGCCTATGGTAGGCCACAAAATCCACTCCGTCATAGCCAGTGCAGCTGATAGACATGAGGTACTCGCCGCCCTGCATATCCATCTTCTGAGTGAAGGTTGCAACATATTCGTCGCCCTCTTTGCAGAGGCCCACATCACACTTCTCATACATGGTGTTTGTGCCAGTGACATCGATTCCTTTCAGTGTCTTAAATGTGAGAGTGAAAATCGGATTTTCGATATCAGTATTGAAGTGCACCTTTGATTTCACCGTAAAGGTGCTACCCTTCATGATTGCATTAGTATAATTGCCATTATCATCAATTACGGCGAAATCCACAATACTTGCGCGACCATCACCGTATTCATTCACATTTGGATTGAGCTGGTAGTTTGACTTCCATGCCTTTCCATTGTCAGCAGCTCCCGAAGCTGCCTGTCCATTGGAATCCAAAAGGTCATCGAGTCCGGTTACCTTGCTGTTTAGCGCAGGTTCCTGACCAACTAAAATCTTTTTGTAGATATCAATCATATCCTTCGGTGTGCCCTCTGCAACCTTGTCGCCCTTATTAATGAGCACTGCCCTATCGCAATATTTGCTGATAGCACCAAGGTCATGAGAAACAAAAAGAATAGTCTTGCCAGCTGCCTTGAACTCCTCGAACTTCTTGTAGCACTTTGCCTGGAAGAAAACATCTCCAACGGAAAGAGCCTCGTCAACGATAAGGATTTCTGGATCTATATTAATCGCAACAGCAAATGCCAAACGCACGAACATACCTGAAGAATAGGTCTTTACTGGCTGGAAAACGAAATCTCCGATATCTGCGAAGCTGAGAATATCATCAAGCTTCTCGTCGATTTCCTCCTTGGTGTAGCCGAGCATAGTGCCATTCAGGTAAATATTCTCAATGCCTGTATACTCCTGATTAAAGCCTGCTCCAAGCTCCAAAAGAGCTGATATTCTGCCGTCTACATTGACCTCACCTCTAGTTGGTGAAAGGACACCTGTGATAATCTTTAAAATGGTGGACTTTCCGGAACCATTGGTTCCAATCAATCCAACGCACTCGCCCTTTTTCACCTCAAAGGACATATCCTTGAGGGCGAAGTGCTCCTTATAATTCTTCTTTCGAGTGAGGCCAAGAGTGTCAGCAACTCTGGCTTTATTACTATCAAAAAGCTTGTAGACCTTGTCCACATGCTTAACTTCTATAACGTAATCGCTCATATCGTCTCCTAATATACTAATCAATCCCCATTTTAACACATTTTCCACCATCAAAAAAGGGGCACCACTATTGGTGCCCCATAGCTTTAGGCAACCCCATACCTAAAGCGGGTGAATATGTTACACGCGATAATTATTGAAAGACAACATTGTCTGTAATAACCCCATCTACGCCGAGACGCTGAAGCGAAAGCATTTGGCCCTTTGTCTCCGGTGTGTAGCAATATACCTTTGATCCTGCCTCGTGAATAGCCCGCACGGTGCGAGGTGTAAGTGTCTTCATATTTACCCCATAGTACTCTGCAGGGTATTTAGTCGGAAGATTTGACTTTCCGAAGGAAGCCAGCTTCATAATTGGCTGATCCTGATTGATGGCCTTAATTCCCATCAGGTAATCATAGTTGAAGGAAAGAAAAATTACCTTATCCAAAAGTCCAAACTTTTCAAATCTATCGTAAACCTGGGCTACAAACTCTGGGTCCTCCCCTATGTCCTTCAGCTCACAGAAAATACGCATATTGGTAGACTGAAGCAAGCTCAATGTCTGATCTAAAGTAGGAATACGCTCCATGCGGAATTCCCTGCCATACCACATTCCTGCATCATACTGCAAAAGCTCCTCATAGGTGTGATCGGCGATAGTACTTTCATCGCCGCCAATCTTCTGCAAATTCTCGTCATGATAGATAACCAGCTGTCCATCTTTAGTTTTTCGAACATCAAATTCAACTGTCTTTGCGCCGCAAGCATAAGCGCCTGCAAAGGCGCTAAGAGTATTTTCAGGATAGGCTCCAGAGTAACCTCTATGAGCCACTAATTGAACTACAATATCCTCATCAGCATTGGCTGGTAAATAGTTGAAGGCATTTAAGAATACAAAAGAAGTAAGTAAGGCAACCATGCTGACAGCGACGGTTCTCCCGACTTTTGAAAATAACTTACTTTTCATACGCAGGCCCCCTCTTTCTAGCTAGTTTCATTTTATCACAACACATCCAAGATTTTGTAAATTTTCAGATAAAAAAATACCCCAAAATCTCAGGGTATTTTAGTATAGTTTTCCGAGAACCTACAATACATCAGCAAATTGACTCTGTAATTTACGGAATACGTGTGTTCCTAAAATGAAAAGTACGATTGTGAGGGCCCAGAAGTAGATTGTTAAATATGGGCGGTTCCAGAAGGCTGTCTGCGAAATAAAGGAATCTCGGTAGCCACTGGTGATGTAATACATTGGGTTCAGCTGGAGCAGAATCTGAAGCCATGTTGGAATCTTTTCCATCATTGTGTCGAAGTTCCACATGATTGGTGTAGCCCAAATTCCTACCTGAAGGAAAATATTGATGAGCTGAGCCATATCCTTAAAGAAAACACAAAGTGCACTGGTAAGATAAATAAGTCCAATGACAAGTGCCATCATTGCAACAGAATAATATACCACCTGCAAAATGTATGGAGAAATTCCATAACCATAAAGTAGGTAAACAACAAGTGTAAAGAGCACAAAAAATCCATGTACAAAAAGCGACGAAACTGCCTTTACGATTGGAAGTACATTGATTGGGAACACTACCTTTTTAACCAGATAGTTGTACTCATGAAGTACAACTGTTCCAGCAGAAAGGACTTCGCTGAAATAAAACCAAGGCACGATACCTGCTGAAAGCCAAAGCACGAATGGAGCATCAATTCCTGCCTTAGTGCCCTGAGTTCCCTGATTCAATGCTTTATCAAAAACAATCCAGTACACAAGCACCGTGATTACCGGCTGCACGAATGCCCAAATCACACCTAATGTCGAACCTGCAAACTTCTGCTTGAAATCGTTTTTTGCAAGCTTTGCTATTAATTTTTTGTTGGTGATAATGTCTTTAATCATAAAACTCCTAAATCACGTGTTTTACATGTATTTATAAATTGTAACATCGCTGTTTTTAAATACCAGCTCAAATCTCTGGCTCTCAGGCTGGAAATCTGGATGCATCTGCTTTGTGACCACCAGATAATCAATCCCATTTATTTCCATGGCAGCCTGTGCCTCCATGAAATTATCGCTGAAGAACTTCTCATTTGTAGCAAGCATCGCCTCCACCTGCTTCTCAGCAATATCAGAATAATCATAGCCCTCAAGATAGCACTGGCGCTCTGAAAAGGCACTGGCATAGAAGTAAATGCTTCGATGATCAAGCTCCTCAGACAACCTGTCCACTGCAATCTTTGCATCCTCTTCAGTGTTATCCCGCAGCCAAAGATATGCCTCCATCGTATCTGAAGATACGAGGTCCGCTCTGTCATCAGCTGGAGTACCATATACTGCCATTTGCTTGTAGTCTGTGCAACAGAAATTTGCCACATCTGCAATCAGAATCAAAAGCCCCACAAAAAAGCAAAAATGCATAATTTTATATATATTGTTAAGCCTGTTCAGGCTCATATATTTCATAGCACAATAAAAGATAAGACCTGCTGTGGTTATCACAAAATATCCCTGTGAAAGACCAGGAACACTGACAGCACAAAAGCCAATGAGTCCCATCAAAATCATTCCAATTGAAAACCAGTCAAAGATATCTCCGATGACACCTTCCTGGATGAGAGTCTTAAACTTACCAAATGTAAATGGAACAAAAGCGATAATGCATGGTCCTATAATACATATAACAGTAAGAAGCACTGCAAGCACAACCCAAGGAAATGACATATAGTTGAAGCCAAGTTTTTCGATTAACTGACCTACTCTTCCGGCCTCAAGAGTGCCCTGGCAGGTAATTTCCATTGAACGATTGTTGGCACCTGAGGGATTCAGTCCTACGGTAACAAAAATGCATGTAAGGATAAATCCCAAAGTTAAAACTGCATTATATAAAAGCTGTTGTAAGTGAAACTTCTTCATTATGCAAGACTCAATTACAAATACTGACCAGGTAATTCCAACCAGCATTGCTCCTGTGGTACCCTTGAAGCCTGTAGCCGCGCAGCTCAAAAGATAAATCGCGATTAGATTTTTGTGATCAAGTGAGTCGTACCATAATTCAGCAAGTATATCCACCATCAGAATTGTCAATGCAACCGCCAAGCCCATTGCATTAATATTTCCGAAGAAATGATTGTTAGACCATGAAAGTGGGAAGCGTCCGCCTGCAACATTCAATGGTAAAAGTGCAATGCCTGAAACCAAAATTCCTGAGCAAAAGAAGAAATATTTGAAAGGAGTAACTACTCTTCCCCCTCGAATTCTCTCGCCTATTGTAATCAATGCCAATGTAAGTGGAAATGCACTAATCAGTGAATTGCCATTCATATATACGCTGAAGGCATCCATGCCGAAGATGTGCTTACACATGGCAAATATCAATTCAAAATAGTAGTGATAATAAAATGTGAGGCCATCAATTCTGATGTCCGCCCCAGGAAATGAACGACTAAGGGAAACAATATTTCCTGTGTGAAACAGAATGTCGTGATAAACCTGCGTGGTCTGACCACCAAGAGCAAACAGATACTTCACCTGCACATTCAAAGTAGCTGCAATATATATAATTGCAAACAAAATCAAATAGGACCATCTAAATTGCTCCCCAGCATTAAAAACTGAAGGGCGGCCTTTTTTTGAATAGTGGGCCACAGCAACAAGTGTTGCAATCGGTCCTGCCAGCATAGTCAAATACTTGATGCCCGTCAGAGACTCCAGATAATACACCATTGCCATGAGCATAAAGCCCATGAAAAAGCCTGCCAAGAGTCTTGTGGAAAACTTTAATCTTCTCGGCAGTAAAAATGTTACCAGCAACAAGCCTGGAATCTGTATCCACACTATGCAATACAAGAAAAATATTAAAGTTGTTGTAATACTGAATATCATCTATACCTCAGTCCGCTGGTTACTTACCAGCTCATCTAAATCCTAATTATCCTTCAACTGTCCCAACTTGAAGTGTTTACGGCACAACGCCACGTAGGAGTCGTTGGCGCCAAGCATAACCTGAGGGCCAGAGCGCACTACTCCATTTTCGTTGTAGCGACAGTTGCAGGTTGCTTTGCGTCCGCACCAGCACACAGTCTTTACCTCATGAATCACATCTGCAATTGCAATAAGGCGCTTTGAACCTGGGAACAGTTCATTCTGAAAATCAGCCCTGAGTCCGTATGCTACAACTGGAACATCCATAAAATCAACGATATCTGAGAGATAATCCACCTGCTCAGGTGTGGCAAACTGAACCTCATCAACAATAATACAATCGTATTTCTTGATTTCCTCTTCTGCCATCTCTGTCAGTTCTTCGAGGAAGATGCATTCATTTTCCAGACCGATTCTGGAATGAACCACGCGCTCGCCATCGCGGGTATCCACCGCTGGCTTCACTAAAAGTGCATTCTGCCCAACCTCCTCGTAATTGAAATGTGTCATAAGCGCATTCGCAGTCTTGGATGAGCCCATTGCACCGTAGTAAAAATATAGCTTTGCCATTATGAGTATACCCCCGCACATAAATTGACAGAAGACCGATTAAATGTCTTCTGTCTAATTAATTACATATTATAAACTTTTAGTATCTAATGTGTCAAAAAACTTTGCACCATTCTTCCTGTTCAAGCTCTTTTCGAGCATGAATCAGGCGGGCATTTGACTTACCATTGTTCTTAACATAGTAAAGGGCATAGTCAGCAGAATTAAGATAATCCCAAGCTCTATTGCAAGGCTCTGGTATACGATTAACAATACCCTGAGACACAGTGATTACGCCAAGGTCTAACTCATCGCCGATGATATCCATCTTGTTTTGAATTTCACGAACAACCTCAAGAATCTGATCATCTGTCATATCATAATAGTAGATTACGAACTCATCTCCGCCGTAACGGGCGATGAAAATCTTGTCATTTATAAACTCCTTAAGAGCCTTACCAATTGTCTTTAGAAGCTGGTCTCCCTTGGCATGACCATAGTTATCATTAACCTGCTTGAAGTAATCCACATCAAGCATCTCAACGCCAAGACTTTTGCACTCTTTATTAGCCATAATGAACAGCTCATCAATAACATTATTGAGCTTTGTTCTGTTGGCGAGACCTGTCAGCATGTCAGTCTCCGCAGCAGCAGAAAGGAAAAGATTTTTCGTCTTCTGCTGAAGCAATTCGGAGCGAAGTCTAAGGGTTGTCATGAATGACTTCTTCGAGTCGGCAGCCTTGATTCGGCTGTACTCATAGAAGTTATAAGAGGCCTCAAGCATCTTCGCCTCATCACCCATGTCCTGATACATACCAATTTTGTACTCTTCTATATGAAGATGAAGATTTGTCAAATCATCGTAAACAAATACATTATCAATATGTTCGAATACTTTCTCGAGCTCGCGATATTCCTTATCATAAAGCATCAGCTTTGAGAAAGCGTTAATCTCATCAAAATAGCGTACCAAATCTGCGCAGTCATAGAACGCCTTGATGCAGGCACGCTTACACTCCTCGGAACGTTCATTATTTTCAACAGCGTTGTAATAGTACCAACGGGCTATGCAAATTTCAAAGGACTCATTGAACTCTGGATAGAGCTTCACAAGGCGCTCCATATCGTCAAGAGTGCCCTTGGCCTCCCTGATTTTATCAAGCATAACAAAGAGAGTGGTAATAAGCGCATACTCGCCAACCAGGAATGTATTCTTCAGCTGGGAATTATCAATAAGACCGCAGCACTCAACCGCGCGGTAATGATACTCCAAGCCCTCTGCCATTGCGCCCATCTGCTCACAAAGTGCCGCAAAATTCGAGCATGCAAGAGCCTCCTGATAATACAGACGATGCTCTCGGGCAATATTAATGCTACTAAGGAAGCACTCCTCACTGGTAATGGAATGTCCTTCGCTTCTATAAATGATGCCCATTTCGTTATAGCTCTGACAAATGAGCATATATTCGTCTGTCTTCGCCAAGCCTTCTATTCCCGCAGACAAATAGTAAAGGGCTTGAGAAAAATCGTTATTTTGACAGCATGCGTCTCCCAATGTGCAGCTGGCAAAATCCTTCAAGTCTTCGTTGCCGCGCTCCTGGGCCATATCGAACAAATCACAGGCAAGATCTAAATGCTTAGCATTGTCGACTTTTCGAGCTCTATTAATTTGTCGAATGTACTCCGCGACGTCCGGAGACTTCTTACTTAATAACTCTTCCACAATATTATCCTCGCATATAAAAAACAAAAATACTTGCCCATTATAGCATCAGATACGTTATAAATCTAGCCCTAACGCGATTTAATTCTCAAGATATAACGCTGCGGTTAAAATTCCATTATTTGCTGTTTCATATATAACAATATTTGAATCGTAATGATTTACGAATTTCAAATCCAACGCATTGCCTGAAATAGTGGCATCCCAGCCAGCTGGAAGATAGTTTACAGGAAGAGAATGTGGATGTCTCTCGCTTGCTGCAATACCTGCAGTCTTCATTGCTGCGTATATTGTCGAAGAAACCTGGCAGACACCACCACCGATTCCCATAGCGTGCTCCTTATTAATGAAAACAGGAGCTGTTACAAATCCATTTTCAGTGTTACGTGGACCAATTGATCTGCTGGCTGAAAATGTTTTCCCAGATTCAACAACAGTGCCGTTCACATGGTCAGCTGCAATCTTGATATTAGTTGCGCGAGCCTGCTCGGCATTATACTCGGTAGAATAAATTCCAAGTAAAGTATAATTAGAAGGAATGACGATTTCAGAGCCTGCCACAGGAGTTGCATCTCTGCCCTCAGCCTTTCCTGCATTTACATAATGAAATACGTAGCCCAAAAGATTATCACCGTACAATGCCTGAAGATCAGGATTTTTGTTCATATAATCAGTGGCATTGAAGGCTGCACTGGCGTTGCGTCCTTCGTAAATGCCAAAATATACATAGTGATTTAAAAGTCCAAGCTGGCTGCCATTTACTGATGCTGCAACATCCGGATAAAGAGCCGCATAATATGCACCATCAAAAACCTTTGAGCAGGCGGTAAGTTCATCATTTGAAGCCGCCTGGGCTGTCAGCTTTGGCATCACAGAAAAAGCCAATAGTACCAACGCAAAGGACAGAAATAGCTTGCTAATTTTCTTCATCATTTTTTCCATAAACCCCTCCAGCGCAATTTATCGCGCAATATTCTAAATTTTAAGAATATTCTATCACTTTAGAGGGTAATAAAAAAGAGCACCAACGCTGGTGCTCTTAAAAATTCTGTGAACTCTATTTATTTTTCTCTGCTTCGAGCTCTTTACGCTTGTTAAGTGCCCATGCTCTGAGACCCTTTTTCTTCTTAGTCTCTGTCTGAGCATTGCCACCGCGAAGTCCCTTAACCTTTGTGATGTAAAGGCCCGAAACTGTAGCCTTAACTTCCTTCTTTACAGGAACCTCATCGAAGATCTCTGCATCGCAGATGAGAGTCATCATCTGTGGGCCAACCTTTGCCTTAACAACTGGCACCTTAGAATTTCTAGCGTACCAAGGTGTTGCTGAAATAACTGCCTCTGGGAGACCAGACTCCTTCATCTTTAAGCGCTTCTTGTCGATGATAAGCATTGAAACCTGCTGTGCGACTGCATCCATCTGAGCCTTCTGCTCTGCCTGGCGTGCCTCTGCCTTCTTACCCATGAAGTAAAGAGCAACCAATGCTGCAATCATAACTACCAAGATCACAAGCAAAACGATCAATCCTGTGCTCATTAAATATCCTCCAATTTCTAGGCTCCCCGGGAGCCACAACTAGGAATATATTATCATGCCGCCACTCTAAAATCAATAAAAAGCTGGTTACGGCCTCAAGCCTTGGTATTACTCTGCTCGACTACATGTCTCACTGAGTAACACCAAGAGCTTGATACCTACCAGCTTAGCTTTAGGTTATGTATGGCGGCTTATAAATGCCAAATATCTTCATTGTACTGAGCAATTGTACGATCTGACGAGAAGAAGCCTGCGTTTGCGATATTCTTTATCATCTTTCGGCCCCACTCTGTGCGGTTCTCGAAATCCTTGTAAGCCTTTTCCTTAGTCTGGCAGTAATCCTTGAAATCTGGGAATGTCATAAACCAGTCCTTGTTAAGGAGCTCGTTGTAGAGACGCTCAAGATTCTCCTTCTGACCAACTTCCATAAGCTTGTCTGAAACGATGAAATCAACACACTTCTTAAGATTTGCATCCTTCTCGTAGTAGTCGCGTGAGCAGTAGCTTGCATCAGCATAACGCTTAATAACTGTGTCTGAATCCTCGCCGAAGATGTAGATGTTATCGTCACCTACAAAATCGTGCATCTCAACGTTAGCACCATCCATTGTACCGATGGCAACAGCGCCGTTAAGCATAAACTTCATGTTTGATGTACCAGATGCCTCCTTGGAAGCAAGTGAAATCTGCTCGTGGATATCACATGCTGGGATGAGCTTCTCTGCAAGTGTTACGTTGTAGTTTTCAACCATAACAACCTTAAGGTATGGGCTTACCTCTGGATCCTTTGCAATGATTTCAGAGAGGCAAAGGATAAGATGAATAATATCCTTAGCAATTACGTATGCTGGAGCTGCCTTTGCACCGAAGATGACAGTGATTGGACGAGCTGGCTTCTTGCCTTCCTTAATCTCAAAATACTTGTTGATTACATAGAGAGCATTCATCTGCTGTCTCTTGTACTCGTGAAGTCTCTTAATCTGGATATCGTAAACAGAGTTATCATCAATTTCGATTCCCTGTGTCTTAGCAAGGTAGTTCTTGAGAACCGTCTTTCGAGTGTTCTTTACATCAAGGAAACGCTGTACAACAGCATCATCATTCATAAACTGCTCCAGCTTCTTAAGCTCTGTAGCATCCTTCTTGAAGCCTGGTCCGATAAGCTCTTCAATAAGCTTTGAAAGCTCTGGGTTGCAATATAATA
This sequence comes from Pseudobutyrivibrio xylanivorans, assembly GCF_008935055.1. NCBI lineage: Bacteria > Bacillati > Bacillota > Clostridia > Lachnospirales > Lachnospiraceae > Pseudobutyrivibrio > Pseudobutyrivibrio xylanivorans. Next base: position 3,380,829 of record NZ_CP043028.1, read on the forward strand.
ACCAACGACGGAATGTGATACCATTTGTCTTGTTGTTGAACTTCTCAGGATAGAGCTCGTAGAACTTGTGAAGCTCTGTCTCCTTAAGAATATCTGTGTGAAGGGCAGCAACACCGTTGATAGAAATACCATAGTGGATGTCCATGTGTGCCATGTGTACAAGACCATCCTTGATGATGTCTACATCTGGGTCGTTTACCTTCTTTGCGATGCGGTTGTGAAGCTCGCGAATTATAGGCATGAGCTGTGGAACAGCCTTCATCATGAAGTGGATTGGCCACTTCTCGAGAGCTTCAGCGAGGATTGTGTGGTTTGTGTAGGCAGTACATTTAGAAACCACATCAATTGCCTCGTCCATAGTAAGCCCGCGAATCTGAAGGAGTCGAATAAGCTCTGGAATAACCATTGATGGATGTGTATCGTTTATCTGAATAACTGCGTAATCAGCAAGGTCGTAAAGGTTAGAACCCTTCTCTACAGCCTCATCTAAGATAAGCTGAGCTGCGTTGCTTACCATGAAGTACTGCTGATATACACGGAGTAATCTACCGTTATCATCTGAATCATCTGGATAAAGAAAAAGTGTAAGGTTCTTTGTAAACTCGCCCTTATCAAAATTAATTCCATCTTTAATAATACTCTCATCTACTGTTTCTACATCGAAAAGATGAAGCTTTGTTGTTACTGAATCATAACCTGTAACATCTATATCATACATTCTTGACTGAACGTTGAAGCCACCGAAATCTACCTGGTATGTCTTGTCTGTCTTTGTCATCCAGCTGTGCTCAGACATCCAAGGGTTTGGTACCTCGTTCTGAAGATTGTTATTAAATACCTGCTTGAAAAGACCCATGTGGTATGCAAGACCTACACCATCACCATTAAGTCCAAGTGTTGCGATTGAATCAAGGAAGCAAGCTGCAAGTCTTCCAAGACCACCGTTACCAAGTGAAGGTTCAACCTCAATCTCCTCAATTTCTGCAAGTGACTTTCCACAAGCCTCAAGCTCCTTCTGAACCTCGTCATAAAGACCAAGATTAATAAGGTTATTTGAAAGAAGCTTTCCAATTAAGAATTCTGCACTGATGTAGTAGAGCTTCTTCTTGCCACCCTTGATTTCCTTATCCTGTGCCTTGTCCTTTACATACTCCAAAAGACCGATGTAAATCTCTTCATTTGTGCACTGGTCCATGTGTCTGCCAAATCTTACCTTGATATACTCGTTAGCTGTCATTTTTATCCTCCTAATAGTCCGCCTGAGATATCCTCCAGTACTCCGTGCTCCCGCAGGGTATCTCAGGCTCATTTAATTGTTTAAAAACTTACTAAGCATCATATGATAGTATGAGTATACTGCTAAGATATACGATTTTACTTGCGAAATTCTATTATAAAGTGATACTATTCTGCTATGATTAACATAAACGAATATCAAGCCATCCACGAAAAGACTAGTCACTTTGACTATAATATTGCCTACAACACTTACCCTTGCACGATTCCGCTGGACTTTGAAAGTGTGCCTTTACACTGGCACGAGGATGTGGAATTCATTTATATAAAGAAGGGAGAGGGACTGATAGTTGTCAACAACAAGGAGTATGCTGTGACAGCTGGAGACATTGCGCTCATTATCCCTGGAAATGTTCATGGAATCTTTCAGAAGGATGATTCCACAATGGAATATGAAAATATCCTATTTGATGGGAAAATCTTCTCTTCCTCGATGGATGATTTTTATGATACTTTTCTACTTCCGTTTTTTGAGAATGCGGTAAGGGTGCCAAAGATTTTTAAACAGGGCGTTCCTGGGTATGAGAGTTTACGCAAGTACTTAGATAGTAACGATAATATTTCAAGTCATCGTGAAGGTGCATGGGGACTTGCCATAAAGGGAAACCTTTATCTGATGCTTTTTGATCTGGTCACTTTATATGAAGAAAAAAGGGATGCCTCAAGCATCCGCAGAATTGACAAGCTAAAGCCCGTCATCAAATATGTAGAGCTACACTACAGCGAGCCAATGACTGTGGCAGACATGGCAGACCGCGCCGGATTTTCAGAATCACATTTCATGCGATTCTTTAAGGAGACCTTCGGAGTAAGCTTTATTACTTATCTAAATGACTACAGGCTTTCAATGGCGGCGCGCCTGCTACTTTCCACCGAGGAAAATATCTTAGAGATTTCACAGCAGGTGGGCTTTGAAAACCTGTCTCATTTTAACAGGCAGTTTAAAAAGAAGTACAGCAAGACCCCCAAGGAGTACCGTATAAACAAATAATGTCTTCAAATAATATATATCATGGATGCTGCTCAGGTAATGAAATGCCGGGCAGCATTTTTGTATTTGGCGAAGCTCTTTAAAGTCAATAAACACTGGAGATAAAAGCGAGTTTAGAATTATTAAAGCTGGGATTAATATTCCTATATGCTTTTTATCTGGCACAACTAACCTCAATATTATGGATAAAATGATAGTGGCTAAGATATACAAGAAAAGTGCGGGAAGCTCACGGGATACTGTTGTGAAACTTTCGCTATAAGCCAGGCTAATTAACACAACAACGGATGGAGCTATAAAGGCCACTAGATAGTATCCCAATTCTCTGATAAAAATAGCCCTGATATGCCACCAAATAAAAAGTCCATTTTCCTGATCCTCAAGATAATACATGGATGTGGCAATTCCACAAAGCATAAGCCAAAGAGCTAATATTCCGCGAAGAGGCATCAGTATAATGGATGTATCTTCCACTTCAGAAGCATCCACATAACCTGCATTAAATAAGCTTTCTGATAGAGCAAAGCTGTCAAAGGCTTCCATTAATTCTGCCTGTTGCTGTTCTGTCATGTTTCCACCATAGACTCTGGCATTCATATAGTTTATCAACAACTGCTTAGCAACCGATGGGTATATCTTGCTACACAGAATCTCCCTGCCTAGAAGATGAGATAATCCATTTTCACGAACAACTATCTCCACACTTTCAAGGGGGATTTCATTTTTCGCTACAGTTTCTACAATACCATCCAAATTCTTTGGCACAATCCATGCCTCATCGACGGTGTTATTTTCCACTGCCTCAATCAGAGATTCTTTTGATTCATAAAATTCATAATGAATTGGGCTAGTTTCTTCAGGAATGCTCGCCCTGAAAATGATTGAGCTGGCATCGTCTCCCATTATGCAAATACCAACAGTCATGATACCACCATTATCTTCACCTATAAATCTGAGAAGAAAGACCATAAGAGGCACCAGCAGTAGCATTAATATATAACTTTTCTTTTTAAATAATCGTTTTAGCAAAAGAAGATATCTCATTTTCGAATTTTTAGTCCTCTAACGATAATTGCCCCTAAAACACACACAGTAGTATATGCAGCTATAAGTAAATAGCATTGCAGCAGGCTAATATAGGCTCCAACCATCATCCGACTTGAAGTAATTGATGAAAAAGATTCGCGCTGAAGCCCTTCCATATATCTAAAAGCAACACCTGTTGGAAGAACACCCCCTATCCTCTGAAGTGCATCTGGGAAAAAAGACTTCGGATAAAAGTATCCGGAAATGTATGCCATGCCTGTGTAAAGAAAAAAAGCTGCCAAGCACTTGTTAATCACTCCTGAGATAGCTTCAAATATCAAAAATCCTAATGCAGAGAAGAGAATTATCGTCGGAATTATGTTAATCTCTGATTTAATAAATAAAGAATCTCCAATCATTTCAGCACTTTCACTAGAAATGGCACCTATATTTGAAAGTCTTCTTACACAGAATAAGATTACTTCTACACAAAATAAATTCATTAAAAAATAGGCTAGGAATTCCGCAAGAATCTGCCTAACCGCTCCAAGTCCTTTTGCGCTAACAAACTTATGGGTTGCTTTTTTATCATCCAGAAAAAGGCTCACTCCACAAAATGACATCAAAAGTAAGAAAAATAAACTCAAGGAAATGCTGTAATATTGCTCTGTAGACAAACCGTCAGATAGACCTAAATCCTTAATCTCTGCCATGTCTGTTCTGGCCAGCATTGCCCCAATATAAAGGGCTAGAAGCTCATTTGTATTGCCATTTATCACCTCTGCAGGATATCCTGCATCTTCCATTTGCTTCCTCAGCGAAAGTAATCCTTTTTCCGAATTGACTACAAGATTAGATGCGATGTCTGCAATTTCATCCATCATCACATTAGTTATTCCTCTTTGGCCTGAAGTTGCAAAATATTCTAAACTCATATCATTGGATAACGCATTCAACGAATTTATAAAATCGTCGTTTACCAAAACATAGGCTGAAATAGCTCCCTCGCGCAATGCCGCCTTCGCCTTAGACTCATCATTCAACCGCACTATTTCCAGCATAAAACGAGAATCGTCATTGTTTTCAAGAAGCTCTATGCCCATAGTAAGCATATCATCTGAAGTATCTCCAACTACACCAAGCTTGTATCGCTGATGTTCCGCAAGTATCGATTCATTATTAATCAAAGCATAGGCTATAGTCCCGCAAAGGACTGCAAAAATAGCCAGCATCACGATAGTTCCAGGAAGGATTTTTAGAATTCTTTTCAGTTGTACCAGGAAATAATCTTTGAAGCTAATCATGCTACAGCCTTCCTATCAAATGTGGTAAATCACCATCAAACTCGTATGGAGAAAGTACACCATTTTTCAAAATAAAGCAGCGGTCACACAGCTCAATTTCCTGTAGTTCATGGGTCGCCACAATAATAGATCCACCTTCACTTCTGAACTGCTCAAAATAGTCATAGATTTTATTTCTGCATACCAAATCCAAGGCTGCTGTAGGCTCATCCAGTAGCATGAGTTTTGGACTGCCCTTCATGGCACAGGCTATAGTAAGGCGCTTTTTCATTCCACCAGACATCTTTCTCACTGGCACCTTCAGGAATTCATCCACACCAAGGAGCTTAAGCACTCCATTTTTCAGTTCCTTTTCAAGTGTCGCCTTGTCGTACCACATCCTAAGATTATCCCAGGCATTCAACTCTTCTATCAGCGGATTCTCCTGTGGTACAAAGGCTATTTGCTGGTTTTTCAACTTTGAATCACCAATCAAATCTTTGCCACCCATACAAAAAAAGCCGCCATTTGGCCGCTGTAATCCCGCAAGAATAGAAAGCAGTGTGCTCTTGCCACTGCCGTTCGCTCCTAATATTCCAATTATCTCACCAGGTTCCACAGTAAAGCTTACGCCCTGCAGCACCTGATGCTTTCCATAACTTTTCTCAATCCCTTTAATTTCAAACATTTTTAATCTCTACTATTCCTTATAGTACTGTGCAATATCCATAACCATAGCTTCAATTAAAGTGAAATAATCACCAACAATATCATCAAAATATCTTAATGCAACCTGTCCATCATAATCATGAGCCAAAGTGTTTCTAACTCTGAGCATATCCATCCATCTGTCATCACTAATCAGTCCAACTGAAAAAGCTGATTTCAATGCTTCTCTTGGTGACCCCGCTGCAAAATCAGTCATTCCAAATTCATGGGTCACTAATTCCTTTAACACCTTCCAAGATAAATCAAAAGTAAGATTATAATTCTGAACTGTTGCTGGTAAAACAAACTGATCATCAATATCTGCACCTCTTGATTGTCTCAAGTTTTCAAGGCTCCTGCAAAGGCTCTGATATCTATTAAAATATTTGCTTTCCATACTTATCCATATCCTCCCTTAGCAAGTCACTGCAAACTTCATCATAATTAAAAATGTCAATTTTTCTGAGTGTAGGTATGTTGTTAACCTCTTCCTCGAAATTATCAATATCACTACATCCTCTAACAATAAAATCTATATCACTTCTTTCAGATGCTGTTCCTAACGCAAATGAACCAAAAAGATCTAATCTTTCCACATTATATTTATGCGCAATAGCGACTACTCGGTTAATTATTTCATCAATTGGCATTGTATAATGGTTTACCATAATCTAGCCCTCCATAACAGGATTATAACATTATAGCCATATTACTAAAATATTATTGTTTCTATAGTCTATCTATTCGTGAGAATCCCCTGATAATCAAAATATCTATAATAATTGCTCTCAACAGATAAATAATCCTTGTAATTATCCTGTGTCAATTGGTCAGTCCCACTGAACAACCACGCTAAAATTTGGGAGTTCATCCAGTCGCCATGGTGGCACTCGTCACTGTAGTTGTCCAAGTTTGAGGTGATGTCGAACTCGTTGTTGAAGGAATATAGATGTATATTATCGCACTCTAGCATGAGCTCAATGGCATACTGCTCCACGGCAAGCCACCTGTCAACAGTGCCAAGCTCCATCTGGGAGCCCCACCAAGCCACGGAATATGGAGTCAAATAGTAATAGAACTGCACCTCAGGGTGTGCCTTAGCCAATTCCGTTACGTTCTGAGTGATATTGGCTTCTACCATTTCCTTTACTTCATCAACGAATGGCTGAATGGTCTCTGGCTGCTTATATTCCGTTCTATCACCAAGTACCACTGCAGCGCCAAACTGGGCATCCTCCATCCAATTAGCGTACTCATCAAAAGATGTGACGCCTCCTGCAACCCCAGCCCTGGCGTTATCAAGCATTGGCAGACAAATATCAAAGAGAATCTGCTTATTGAAAATATACTTCACGTCATTGAATGGGTTATTATCGTACAAATACTCAGGATATGACCCAAGGTCGTTACGAACTCGATCTTTATCATCCATGAGATAAGCATAATCTAAAGGACGAATTACCACCTTCAGGTCTGGATTGTATTCAATGGCCTTAGCAATGTTGTCATTCTGTTCCTTGTAGGTTCCGCCAGCAAATGGGACCTTGATAAAAGTGCCGCCCCACAGCTCCTCTGCTTCGCTAGTCTTAAAATTCTCAGCCATAGAGGTTCCGATAATCATCCCATCGTAATTGAAGTGGCGGATGATGCCATCATTTTGGCTGCGTTCGTTATTTAAATCGTAATATAAGTTTTCATTTGGCTTGTGATAATGGAAGTATGGATCAATATATATTATGACGGTGGCCACCATACTAAGAATTACCACCACTACTATCAACAAGCCAATCAACCAGTTTCTTGATTTTACCATCTAAAAGCTCCAAGTCCGCCTGTTACGCCTACAGGCTCTACGTATTTTTAAAAATTAAAATATAAGAATGTGCTTATGCCGGACAACGACGCAATTGCCCAGGCGAGCAGTACGCCCGACCAAAGCATGTTCGCGACAGTCGGTTTAAACGCCTTCATCTTCTCGAAGGAGTTCTTGCAACCAAGCACAATATAAAGGGCCAAATAATAGAATACAGCCACATAAATAAATGGCAAAGAATGTGTCAGTGCTGTGCCATCCCAGAAGTAATTCAGGCCCGGGATTTTGAATGCCTCCAAGATATGAACATCGATTGGTGTGAAATCCACATAAAGAATCTGCTTTATCAGCTCCACTGCGTCATGAATTGTATTGGCGCGGAAGAACACTACCGACAGAGTGAAAAAGCCCTGTGTAATCATCCAGCCCAATGCAGGATGTAGTTCCTTGAAGAACTTCTTAAACATTCTAGTGATTATGCAAAAGATTCCATTCAACACCGACCAAAGAACAAAGGTCCATGCCGCTCCATGCCAAAAGCCGCTAAGAAGGAATACAATAAACAAGTTCACATAGGTACGCACATTTCCCTTACGGCTTCCGCCAAGCGGAATGTACACGTATCTGGTAAAGAATCGGCTGAGAGTCATGTGCCAGCGATTCCAAAAATCAGTGATAGTAAGTGCCTTGTATGGCGAAATAAAGTTCTGTGGCAAATCGATATTCAACATCTTTCCAAGGCCTGTTGCCATATCGCAGTAGCCACTGAAATCAAAATAAAGCTGGAAACAGTATCCAACCGCAATGAGAATGGCATTGGTCGCTTGTAATTCAGAAACATTTTCATAACCCCAGTTTACTGCCACACCAAAAACATCTGCAAGCAGCACCTTTTTGCCCATTCCGATGGCAAACATGTAGAAGCCACGCGCCATGTTGTCCCAATTCACCGACTTCTTCGACTTATCTTTAAGCTGTGGAATCAGCTCATCGTGAGTGACGATTGGGCCGGCAATAAGCTGTGGGAAGAATGTAACATAGCAGGCGTATGTGAGAAAATCATATTCTGGAACCTCTCCGCGATAAGTGTCCACGATAAACGAAATCTGCTGGAATGTGAAAAAGCTGATGCCGAGAGGCAGCACAATGTGCATAAGCGGCCAGTCGGTCTTTGCAATGGCATTAACATTTTCGATGAAGAAATCCATGTACTTGAAATAAAAGATAATTCCAAGGTTTACCGCAACTCCCAACATCATTATTGGCTTGCATTTATTCAGCCTGCCAATACAGGAACTGGCTACATTTGCCAGCTCATAATTCTCTGTTACAGCGGCAAGCATTGTCTCCTTCTGCATCCGCTTCATCAAATAATAGAAGGTATAGTTCACACACACGCTTGCTATTATAATCAGCAGATAGCTTGGATTGAAATAGCCATAAAACCACAGGGACATTCCCAATAAAAAGGCATGTCCCAGCTGATATTTTCCATTTCGATTCAACAGGAAATATCCCAGTATGCATATAGGCAAAAATAGGAATATAAAAATATATGAATTAAATAGCATAAATACTAAATCCCTTCAAAATCTGTAGTTTCTTTGGTGGATTTTCATCTTTCCATGCAAGAAATCATATCAATTTATCTTTGCATTCTTTAATGGAAAATGCAACTTTTTTCCAAAAATATGCAGTATTGTAGAAATCAACTCTTTAATGTGATAAAGTGAATGCAGCAAATTCTTAGGAGGTATTCAAATGAACTCTACAATCGGAACAAAATGTGTACAAGCAGGCTATACTCCTGGAAATGGTGAGCCTCGCCAGATTCCTATCGTACAGTCTACAACTTTTAAATATGATACAAGCGAAGACATGGGAAAGCTTTTCGACCTTGAGGCCAGCGGATATTTCTATACACGTCTTCAGAATCCAACAAATGATTATGTTGCTGCAAAGATTGCCGAGCTTGAAGGTGGAACTGCTGCAATGCTCACATCATCAGGACAGGCTGCAAACTTCTTTGCGCTTTTCAATATTTGCGAATGCGGTAGCCACATCGTTGCGTCATCATCAATCTACGGTGGTACTTTCAACCTCATTGCCGTGACTATGAAGAAGATGGGAATCGATGTCACTTTCGTTTCTCCAAAGGCTTCAGAGGAAGAGCTTAACGCAGCATTTCAGGATAATACAAGAGCCGTATTTGGTGAGACAATTGCCAACCCAGCTCTTACTGTTTTGGATATCGAAAAATTTGCCAAAGCAGCTCATGAGCATGGTGTACCACTTATCGTGGATAACACATTCCCTACACCTGTTAACTGCCGTCCAATCGAGTGGGGCGCTGATATTGTCACTCACTCTACCACAAAATATATGGATGGCCACGGCGCTGCTGTTGGTGGATGTATCGTTGATTCCGGCAAATTTGACTGGATGGCTCACGCAGATAAATTCCCTGGACTTTGCACTCCAGACGATAGCTATCACGGCATCACTTACGCCGAAAAGTTCGGGAAGGAAGGCGCTTTCATCACTAAGTGTACCGCTCAGCTTATGCGTGATTTTGGCTGCATTCAGTCACCTCAGCATGCTTTCATTCTCAACCTTGGTCTCGAATCGCTTCATGTTCGTATGCCTCGTCATGTTGAAAATGGTCTTGCTGTTGCCAAGTTCCTTTCTGAACAACCTGAGGTAAAGAAGGTTACCTATCCAGGTCTTGAAGGTGATGAATATTACGAAATCGCTCAGAAGTATCTTCCAAATGGAGGCTGTGGAGTTGTTTCCTTCGAGCTTGAAGGCGGCAGAAAGGCTGCTGAAAGCTTCATGAAGAAGCTTAAACTTATTGCTATCGAAACACATGTTGCTGATGCAAGAAGCTGCTGCCTTAACCCAGCTACATCAACACATCGTCAGATGACAGACGCGCAGCTTGAAGAGGCTGGCATCCCAGCTGGACTTATCAGAGTTTCCTGCGGTCTTGAGGACAGTGCTGATCTTATTACTGATATTGCGCAGGCATTAAAATAATATTTCTTCTAGTGTTAAAAGCCCCACCGATTTCAATGCTCGGTGGGGTTTGTTTTATCATAAATAATCTATAAAGTTTTTATTGCTGGTACACCAACATATTTTCCAGGCTCAGTGATATCTTTCACCACAACAGCACCAGCACCGATGAACACATCGTTACATACATTGATATCGTTGCTCACAACAGCGCCAATTCCAAGCCAGCTGTTATCGCCCATTGTAACAGTACCTGCAGTGTGAGCCCCAACGGAAATGTGGGCAAAATCTCCAATCACATTGTCATGATCCACTGATGCGCAGGTATTGATAATGCAGCCCTTGCCAATTACAGTGTTTGGATTAATGACCGCTCCGGCCATAATCACTGTACCCTCGCCTATTTTCACATCATAAGCGATGGTTGCTGCCGGATGAATAAGGCTGACGATATCAGCTCCTCGCTCCTCCAACATTTCCTGAACCTTACGGCGGATTGCGGCCTCTCCGATCCCGACCACAAAATCGTAGTGATGGTCAATATAATAATCCAAATCAGTATCCTCGTCTGCCACTGGATACTCCGCTAGCATATCTATCTGTGGATTCTTGTCGATAAAAACAATCTCGTCATATCCATTTAAAAGGGCAATATCTGCCACAACTTTACAGTGCCCACTGGCACCCATTATTGCTATACTTTTCATTTTTCCACCTTTTCAAAATCTGCCTTTGGTGTTGTTCCAACTGTCTATCTCTGCTTCTCCACAAAATTTGAAAATCTTGGTAATAGTAATCCAATGAATCCATACTTAGATGTATCAATCAGTCCTTTTTTATCCAAGCGATCTCTGTATGTTGAGAACAAACTAGATGACATATTTATCTTATCTCTCAGTTCTTTAATTTTTATTTCCTCTTTACCTTCAAGCGCAAATAATACATTGCGGTCCGTATCAGACAACTCTGACCATATTTTTTGGTATACGTACTCTTCCAAATATTGCTCATATTCAGGTAAAATCTGTTTCAAGGTTTTTTCTGGATTCCTCCACTTAACATATCCCAAAACCTGATAAGCAAAGGCATACCCTTTGGTTTCATCAGCCATTTCCTTTGCAGATTTTTGGTCAATATCAAAAATAGATTTGTAACTATCTATGATTGCTCCAGTGTTTAATGGTAGCATGTGAATTTTAGGTGCGCGATACAAAAATGTTAATGATTTTTCATTTTGTAACTGGTAAATATTTTCATAAAGACCTGCCATTAGAATAAAAATGTCTAATTCTTTTCTAATATATATTTGGAAAGAATGGGCTAGGATTCTCAGAGATTTATTATTTGTGACCTCATCAAGTAATACTAGCACCTTTTTTCCTTCTTTTTTAAGAAGGGATAACATAGTCTCAATCGCTGTATCAATACTTGTAAACTGCTGCCCACCTTCTACACTTAATCCTATTCCAAAAAATGACAAATCAATTTTAGCTTTTGTAAATAGCACATGACTCTCTGGTAAATTATATAACTTAGCTGCAAGCTGCTCTAATAAATCAAGCTCGGGATTCAATTCCACAACAATCCATTTTTTATCTTCTGCCAATTCCTTTGCTATGCTTGTCATTAAAACCGTCTTTCCAGCTCCTCTGACCCCTGTAATCATATACATCATGCAATTAGCAGGCTCAGATGAAAAATTCTCAACAACCTCATTAGTCTGTTCTAATCTGGAAATATATGTTAGTGGCTGTTTTCCAAATGATAATGTAAATGGATTAGTCATTTTGAACTCGCTTTCTAATTCTTTCTATAACTTACTATAACTTTTTCTTCATTCTATAACTTTCTATAACTTTTGGCAACTATGTAGCACTCACATAACATCCAATTCGCTAAGTCATCGGCATGTCTAATAGGGAATTTGTAACCTCTAGGCATGATGGTAACAGTTTCATTATAGGAGAATTCTAAATCTAAGTTTCTCCCAAAGTAATGATCTTTGCTGTAATATGTTGCTGCAGTACACATAGGCCCCCTCCTTTTGTAGCCATTCCAACAAAGAAAAAAGCAAAGTTATAGGCAATGCTTGTTTATTTCATTCAGATTGCTTTTAACTTTGCTTTGATTTATTATCTTTCTATTTTTTCAAAGTCGGCCTTCGGATGCTTGCAAATAGGGCAGATAAAGTCATCTGGGAGCTCCTCTCCAACCCACTCGTATCCGCATATACGGCAGCGCCATATAGTCTCACCCTTTGGAGTGGTACCCACTGCTTCCGGCTTTGGCTTGATATTGTTTTGATAGTATTCATAGGTGCACGAAGATGCGTCCGCGAGGACCTCCATGGCTGTTGGCTCGCACAGGAACAATGTATGAGAGCCTAAATCAACAGTCTGCTTTACCGCTAATGAAAAATATGCATTTGTGCCAGCTGTAATGTAAGGAATTCCGTTGTCCGCCATCTTATAATTTGAAGATGGGTAATCCGCAAACTTGTCCACATCCCTACCGGACTGGAAACCAAAATGCTTGAATAGCTCAAAGCTGGCCTCCTGAGATATCACAGAGATGTTGCACTTGCCCGACTTCACAATCATATCATGAGTGAAGTTCGCCTTGTTGACAGCAATAGAAATGCAGTTAGGCTCCGATGCAACCTGAATGGCTGTGTTGATGACGCAGCCGTTCATTCGCTGCCCCTCAACCGCCGTGCAGACAAATAAACCATAAGATAGCTTGTACATTGCTTTTGTGTTCATATCTGACATTGGGATACCTCCTTTTACACTATAATAAAATATGTTTGTAATTATTTACATCGTTCCTGGAAGTGGACGACGTTTGGCTGTGAGCTCCTCCACGTCTATGCGCATCACAGTAACAATTGATATCATTCGCTCATCAAAGGCAAAGTCACTTCTACCTGTTTGGGTGCACATAAGGCTTTCCAGCGCCTTCATCTTTTCAGTAGAATCATCAATGATATGTACCCTTCCCGTACCCATTATACACTCATAAGCTGTTCCATGCTGGCAGGCTATGCGCCCTTCAAACGGCTGCACATTTCTTTCCATGGTAAAACAACAGTCTTGATTCTTTCTAATGATTTCCAACTTACGTCCGGTATTTCCGCTGTGGAGGTAGATAAGTAGTGACCGTCCTCCTCATCCTTAGTAATGCCATAATTAAGCGGAACCACATAAGGCTTACCTTCATCCACCAGTCCAAGATGCAGGTGCATACACGAGCGTAGGATTTCATCTATTTGGTTTGGGTCAGTTATTTCTCGTTCACGTTTGGTCATTATTATTTACTGAGCAGCCTCCTGCTGTACTTTATAAAAATAGCTAGCGCCGTAAACAGGATGCTCCGCAGGATCTATGTCCTAATCATACCTGTGAAAAAACAGTCACTAGCTATTAATTATTATATTTTATCGATTTGTTATTCGCAAGTCGCTACTCACGAATTATCTCCACCAACTCCCCAACCTCTGTTCTCGGATTGCAATTCGCAGATGGCCACTTTTCTCCTGCAAAATGTTTTTTCAATTTCGATGCATTTTTAACCGCCTCATCGGCCTTCTGCTCCAGAATTTGGTAGAAGTCAATATTTTTTGAATAATTAGGAATATATTTTCTTGGTTTCGATTCTTCTAACCACTTTCTAAGTTACATTACTTACTTAATTTATGAGCCCGATAAATCAGATTTATTTTTTCTCCCACATATATACAGTAAATCATCTTGAACGTCATCAAATCTCCACGTCTTTTGTACAGTAATTCCAAACCAGAAAATTAGTGCCTACTTTAGCAAAATCTTGAACCCACTCGCTTGAATATAATCATTTTAATTAATACTATATAACAGATTAAAAACGTTGCTACAATGATAACCATAATAATTATATCAATTATTACCATTTTCCGTTCCCCGTTTTTCCATCTTCTCTTATATACTTTTGTAAATCTATTTAGATTTTCCTTTACCAAGGTCATCCTGTTTCTAGTATCATCACATCGTTTATCACAATACTCGAGCAATTCTTTGCGTTTGCGACTAACATCCTGTGAAAATAATTCTACAAAAACGCATTTTATATAATCTAAATCTTTCTCTATATTGGGAATAATAAAGAAGGCACTAAATACCAACAAACCAGCATCAATGTACTGTATTTCGGATTGTGCTCCATCAACATATATGTGTATTCTGTAGCTAAGAATTGCAAACCATAAAATTGTAGCCACAGTATTAACCCATATTTTTCGTCTCTTATTATCTCTTTCAATAAAAGAAATATTTCCATAAATAACATATACGAGAGTAACAAAAATATATATTATAAGCATATATAAACTGTTATCGCCCGATTTTATAAGTTTATCTCCAAATGATTCAATACTAAAACCATAGAGAACAATTCCCAATACCGCTACGAATAGATGATGATTCTTGCAATATTCGGACAGCATTCCTGTAACTCCCGGACAGCGTTCCTATAACATTCGGACACGCAATCCTATAACACTCGGACAAGGTTCCTGAAACATCCGGACAAATGACATCGCAATTCTACTCACTTAGAATGTATGTAAATACATTCTAAGGAGGGTAATGAAATGAGGTGTCTACCAATGATGACTATTACTGAAATCCTTCGCTTGAAGGAAGAAATTCATCTAACTTGTCGTGAGATTGGAGAAGCAGCTGGCTGTTCAAAATCAACTGTTTCTGGAATTTTGTCACGCTGCAAAAAATGTGGGCTCACATACCAAGATGCTTTACAATTATCTCCTGCTAGAATTAATGAGCTCATTTATCCTGACGCTTTTGGGCGTAAGCAATCCAAAGAAGAACCTGATTGGGAGGTTTATCACAAGGAGTTACTGATAAATCCAAGAAGAAACCTCCAATACATTTGGCAGGAAGAATACCGTCCTGAGTATCCTGATGGATACAGTTACAGCAGATTCTGTGCCAAGTACAATGAGTGGAAAGACAACACTGGTAAAAATGTTGTCATGCCTCAGGAAAGAGAGCCAGGCAAGGAACTATTTATCGACTGGATTGGCGATACGCTTCCTTGTGTCGTGGATAACATCACAGGTGAAAAACATGAAGCTCATTTCTTTGTTACAACACTTGGTGACAGTTCGTATCCATTTGTTGAAGCTTTTCCTGATGAAACACAGCTTAACTGGAATCAGGCTCACATAGATGCCTTTGAGTGGTATGGTGGTTTGCCACGCATACTTGTTCCAGATAATTGCAAGACAGCTGTTGTGCATACAAACCTTTATGATCCAAAGATTAATGAGGCATACAATGCATTGGCTCGTCATTATCAGGTCGCTATTATTCCAGCAAGAGTGCGTAAGCCTCGTGATAAAGCCTCTGTTGAATCAGGTGTTGGCTGGCTTGAAACCTGGCTTCTTGAATGGCTTAAGGGACGAATCTATTACAGCTTTGAAGCTCTTAATCACGACATAAGAGAACGTGTCCTAGAGCTTGTTGAAGTGAAATTTAAGCATCGTCCTGGTTCAAGAAGAAGTAACTTTATTGCTATAGATAAGCCAGCACTCAGGCCATTACCACAGGACCGTTTTGAAGCCTTTACAACCAGAAAGGTTAGCAAGGTTCCAAACAATTATCATGTAAAATTTGCTGATTTTTATTATTCTGTTCCGTATAGCTACTATAAGCGTAGTGTTGTAATTCATGCCTACGCTAAAAAGATAGAAATCTTTGATGTAGTGGGTAATAGAATCGCTATTCATCAAAGAAGATATGCGGGTCAGCGCTACGTAACAAATACAGATCACATGCCAGCAAACCATCAAGCTATTGCTGAATTTAATGGTTTTAATGGCACTTACTATAAGCAAAAAGCTTTTAGGATAGGACCAAACACATTTAACTTTGTCGATAAGCTTATATCTTCTTATGAGTTTGAAGAGCAGGCTTATAAATCATGCATGGCTGTGATTAATTTCAGCCGTACATATGGTGATACTAGAGTTGAGAACGCTTGTGAAAAAGCACTTAGTCTTAACTCTGTCACATATACAACCCTGAAAAACATTCTAAAGAATGGTCAGGATTCGTTACCAATTAAGCAAAGCAGTTCCGATGCGGACACCCCAACTCCATACCATGAAAATCTCCGTATCGGAGAATGGATGTAAAGGAGGTGTACACCGTGAATTATCAAACTGCTGAACAATTATCAACAATGAAGCTGCATGCGATGCGTCTTGAGTATGCAAGACAAGATGAACTGCCGGCATCAGAAGACTTACCTTTTGATGAGCGATTTGCAATGATTATCACAGCTCAGTATGACGCAAGGCAGCGGGCAAAAACAGATAGGCTTATTAAGCTGGCTTCGCTAAGAGAACCTACAGCTATGCTTGAAAACATTGACTTTGATCCAATTAGAAAGATAAAAAAAGCTGATGTTGCAAGACTATCTGACTGCCAGTGGATTAAAAACGGTAACAACTTAATTATCACAGGCGCCACAGGAGTGGGTAAGACCTATTTGCTATCAGCTTTTGGCCGAGCTGCTTGTATTTTGGGCTATTCAGTTAGAAGTTATAGAACAACAAGGCTTCTAACCGATTTGACCATTGGTAAAGGTGACGGCTCATACAATAAGCTTATGCGTGACCTGGTAAAACCTGATTTATTAATCCTTGATGATTTTGGGATGAAACAAATGGATTTACCAATGACACAGGATTTCCTTGAAGTTGTAGAAGAACGTTACCATCATCAAAGAGCTATCGCTATTTCAGCACAGCTTCCAGTGAAGGAGTGGCCTTCGGTTTTCAAGGATCCAACTATTGCAGATGCGGTACTTGACAGAATCGTGCGAAATGCATATCGTTTCGACCTAAAAGGTCCATCAAGAAGACCTACGGTGGAACATCAGCCAGCTGACGCTGGAGGTGACAGTTCCAACGCAAACAATTATACTGAAGAAAAATAGATGTCATCTTGTCAACTTGGTACAGGAATCCTGTCCGGATGTTATTAGAACCGTTGTCCGGATAATACAGGAACCATTGTCCGAATGTTACAGGATGCTTGTACCAAATTGGCAAGAATAATCAGAATAGACAAAAATCTCCTAGCAGTATTTTTTTAATTTTATTTTTGACATTTTTATCATTTGTTAATATATATATATATATCACCAAGTTTAATATTTTATTTAAAACTAGCCTATCTTTATGCTCATAATTCAATATCTCTATTACAACAACTATCATGAAATATGTGATAAAAATATGCCAATAGATCTCTCCAAATGCACCTTCATAGTCTATAAGTAAACAAAAATAGAAGGATAGGAAAAAATCACATACTAATCCTATTCCAAACAATACCACAGCATCAATTATAAACTGTAATATTTTGCTCTTCATATTAAGACATAACCAATATCCTAATATTTTTTCAATACTCTCCATACTAAAAATATCAGGTCTATTCATTATGTAGCACTAATCCTCTAAATCCTAACTATTTAAACTCATCATGGCAAACACTTACGAACTTTATCTATACTTCCCTTGTTAGTGTAATACTCATTCGTTTTTGAAAGAAGTAAACGGTAAATAGGTTCTTTCCAGTCTTGGTTGAATTTAAAGTGTTAAAGTGAGATAATTATAGTTATCGGAGGATGGCTATGGAAACAATTATTAACGACTTGGACACTAATTATAAATTAATAAGATATAGAAATAAGGTAGATACAATAGTATTTGAAATAGCAAATAAAGCAACAGAGGCTAAATGTCCTTATTGCGGTGCTATTTCGAGTAGAGTACATTCTACATATCAAAGAGAAATACAAGACTTGCCAATTCAAAATAAAAAGGTAGTTTTATTGGTTTCAACCCGCAAATTTTTCTGTGACAATGATTTATGTAAGAGGAAAACCTTTTCTGAGATTCATAAGTTCGTTGGTAAGAATGCTAAGAAAACAACCAGATTAGAGGATAATATTCTTTATACATCCACACAATTGAGCTCGGTGGCAGCTTCTAAAATATTGAAATCAAATCATATTAATGTTTCGAAAAGCAGCATATGTGTGATGCTTAAAAAAAATGCCAGCACTTGTGGATAACTCTTCTGTTAGAAAAATTTGTGTTGATGACTTTGCTCTAAGAAAAAGATTTTCGTATGGAACGATGATGGTAGATTTGGAAAATCACAGAATCATCGATTTGATACCTACAAGAAATACGGAAGAAGTAAATAATTGGCTTTCGCAGTTTCCCAATATTGAGGTTATCTCAAGAGATGGTGCTCAAATATAAGCTAATGCTGCTAGAAAATCACATCCTAATATTGTACAGGTAAGTGACAGGTTTCATATAATAAAAGGGCTAACAGAAGCTGTTTCAAAATATTTGATAAGAGAGTTTCCCGCTAGAATACAAATACCTGCTTTGTCCATCAATGATGTTGAATATAGACAACATCTAGATATTAATAACAGATCGAAAAGGGTTGCATTTGCTCATCAAAAGCATGATGAAGAATTAACTGTAAATGAAATAGCTTTATTATTACATTCTTCAACTAAAACGGTTCAAAAGTATTTGAAATTTGAACCCGCTGAGATAGAAGACAGAATTATAATTAAAGAAAAACAACATTTATTGGCATTACAGCAAAAGCAGCAAGAGGTGGAAAATGCCAGAATGCTAGCTAAAAGTGGGGTTCCGATTGAAGAAATCTCTAAAGAGATGCATCATACATTTAAGACGATACAAAATTATTTGTCCCCTGATTATTCCGTTGAAAATGGGCATTACAATGTCAGAATTCCCGGTAAACTTGCACCATATGAAGCTGAAGTTATCAAGTTGAGAAGTGATGGCATGACATATCCTATAATTGCTGATTTATACGCTTCAGTAAAGGAATTATACGAAATTATTTACTCTAAGCATTCAGATAGACTAGATGCTTGGTTATCAAGACTGGAGGATTATAACATTCCTGAATTACAGACATATGTAAAATGGAATTAGAACAGATATAGATGCTGTAAAAAATGGAATTGATCTTCAGTATAATAATGGATTAGCAGTAGGCAGCGTTAATAAGATAAAGGTAATAAAGCGAGTGATGTATGGGAGAAACAGTTTTTAGTTGTTAAAGGCAAAAGTATTGTTGCAAGAGCAATTATACTATAAATTCAACTAAGTTTGGAAAGAACCGATTTACCGTTTACTTTACAACTAACAGGAAGTTGCTTAACAGCTGATATTGCATTAATATTACATATGTAACCACTTACGAGGATGATATATACAATTCAGGGGCATTCGCGCGCACCATGGACCGCTGGCCCGATGGCAACTACTATGCCCCTGAGATTAAGCTTGATGATTTTGAAAATTATGTATTAGCACGACTTAAGTGCATGGACGAATACATGGAGTCGCTTTAGTGGCGGCTCCTTTTTCAAGCCATATTATTTATTTTTCGAACTCCTGGATCTGCTTATCCATAACCTCGGCAACATTTTCTCCAGTCAAGTATGCTACAGACCACTCAACGATTTTCTCCATTGTAGTCTCAACATTCCATACAGGCTGCCAGCCGAATGTAGTCTTAAGCTTGCTACAGTCGAGCTTGAGGAAGTTTGCCTCGTGAGGACCGCCGTCATGCTTGTTTACCCAGGATGCCTTGTTGAGCGACTTACCAACAACGGCTGCATTCCACTTGTCACAGAAGAGCTGAACGAGCTCGCCTGTTGTCCAGCAATCGCTGTCATTAGGACCAACGTTGTAGCTGCTTGCAAGTGTCTTGTCCTCGTACTGAGCCGCTGCAATCATAAGATATGCCATAACTGGCTCGAGAACGTGCTCGTAAGGGCGAGTAGAATAAGGATTTCTAACAACGATTTCCTGTCCTGCGGACACAGCGCGGATGCAGTCAGGGATGATTCTGTCGTTTGCAAAATCGCCACCACCGATTACATTACCAGCACGGCAAGTAGAAACAGCTGGCGCATCGCAACCATAAACCTTCTGGTACTCCTCATCTGTGAAGAATGAGCGCTTGTAGCTTGAAGTAACAAGCTCAGAGCATGACTTTGAATTAGAGTATGGATCGAAGCCGTTGAGCTCCTCGTTCTCGCGGTAGCCCCACTGCCATTCCTTATTGAGATAAACCTTGTCAGTAGTAACGTTTACAAATGAACGAACACTCTTTGTTCGACGAACAGCCTCGCAAATGTTTACAGTTCCCATCACGTTTGTCTCGTATGTGTAAACTGGATCCTTGTAAGAATCACGAACAATTGGCTGCGCTGCCATGTGAATTACGATTTCAGGCTTAATCTCTTCGAACACCTTAAGAAGGTGATCTAAATCCCTGATATCTCCCTCGATGGAATTCATCTGGGCAGCAAGTCCGAGCATATCAAAAAGGCTTGGATCTGTAGGTGCCTTCAACGCATAACCTGTAACATCAGCACCGGTGTTGATAAGTGCCTTGCACATCCATGAGCCCTTGAAACCAGTATGACCTGTGATTAAAATTTTCTTTCCTTTGTAAAAATCTAAATTCATTTTATACACTCCATTTCTGTATAGTATTCTGGTTAATTACTTCGCTTTAAACGCCCAAAATTTATTAATAATGAAATTTAATGGTACACTAATGATCAAATTAATAATAGGAGCAATGAACTCTGAAATTCCTAAAAGCTGAACCCATAAAATCAACAAAATAGAGTTCAAAAACAATCCTGTAAATGAGTATGAAACGTAAGTCTTGGCAAGTGCCTTCCACATATTTCTGGTCTGACCTTCTTTCATCGTAAATACGAATTTGTTATTCCAATAAAACGACCAAAGAACACTAAGAACGAAAGCAACCACCTGTGCCACAAGATAATCAATCTTTGGCAACAATCCAGCCTTCTGCAATCCCAACAAAGTAACTGCATAAAGCACATATGATATTACCGTGTTGCTCACACCAACAATTCCAAATTTCACGAACTGAATGAATGCCTGATATTTTCCCTCCGACAGCTTAAGTCTAAAGACTTTGTAAATAAAAAAATGAATGATACTTTCTAACAAATTCCACATAACTAATCAAAATTAATCCTTTTCTCTTCTACTACAATAGGCCTGTTTATGGTTCTAGTGTTGATGTTTAGAATGTACTCTCCCATGAAGCCCATAAATACAAGCTGAATAGCGCCAAGGCCAAACATACCGATAACCAATGGAGCCATACCTACTGCAAAATCATCCCAATTAAGGAGCTTCATAACAAAATATACAATAGCTACAATAACATCAATGACACCGATACCGAAGCCAAGGAATGTCATCATGCGAAGACCTGACTTTGTGTAACTTGTAAATGAAAGCATAGCAGCATCATATAAAGTGTAGAAATTGTTGTGAGTCACACCAGCTCTACGCTGTGGCTGCTCATATTCAACTGTCTTAAGGTTGAAGCCTTCGCCATACTCTGCAACGATACCACGGATAAATGGCAATGGATCCTGAAGCTCACGAAGAAGCTTTACAAATGACTTATCATAAAGACCAAAACCTGTAAAATGCTCAATCATAGGAACTGATGACATTCTCTTGATTGTTCTGTAGTAAACAGATCTTAGGAAATAAACAAATCCATTTTCCTTGCTAGAAGCCTTAACGCCGCTGACAATCTTGTGTCCCTGCTCCCACTCGTGAACAAAAACAGGAATCATCTCAACAGGATCCTGGAAGTCGGCGCAAACTGGGATTACGCAATCACCATCAAGACTGCAAATGCCATGGAATGGAGAGTTAAACTGACCAAAGTTTGTTACATTGAAAATAGCTTTATGCTTCTTATTCTTGGCACAAACCTCCTCGATTAACTGACGTGTCTTGTCAGTAGAAGCATTATCTACATAACAAATTTCGTAATCATAATTAGGAAGCTTTTCCTGAATTTCCTTCTCGCATGCTTCGCCAATCTGAACAATATTTTCTTCCTCGTTGAAACAAGGAATCATTATACTAATTTTCTTCATTTATATAGCTCCTATCTATTCAATGCTACTTTCTACAAAAGCTTTTATTCCATCTTCAAATGAAATCTTAGGCTCCCAGCCTGTGTGAGCTTTTGTTTTGCTCATGTCTGGCTGAAGAGAAATAAAAGGATCTGGTCTGTTGCCATAATTAATTGTAGATTCTGATTTCAGAACTGTTTTTGCTTCCTCTACAAACTGCTTTAATGGCTTATAATCACCGTTTGCGATATTATATATCTCGCCAGCATGCCCTTTCTCACCTAATGCAACAATTAAATCCGCTGCATCTTTTACATGAAGATAATCCCAATTCTGCTCACAGCTGGACAAGCTCACCTCTTCGTTTGTACTAAGCTTTCTGAGCAAGTCTGGAAGCATTCTGCCAGATGGCTCGAAATCTCCATACAGGCTGAAAATTCTTCCCCAAACCCACTGGATTCCAAGCTGCTCTGCTCTTCTCTTGGTCAGGTACATTCCAGCTACCTTTGCAGCTCCATAAGCATTAACTGGAGCAGGCATAATATCCTCAGAAATCAATCCCGAACAAACTCCGTACTCTGCCTGCGATCCTATACCCACAAATCTTTTGCAATTTAACTTGGCTGCTGACTCGAGAGCCTTTATAGTGTATGTAATATTCGCATTCTGTCCTTCAAAATCATCTCTTCCACCAAACCATGCAAGGTGATAGAAAACATCGCAATCAACCGCAACCTTCTCTGCGATTTGATCAAAATCATCGCAATCCAATTCCACTGGATGAATATTTCCCGCAATGTCATTAAATCTTTCATTATGCTTTGAGCCTGGTCTGAGGATGGTGTACACATCATACCCCTTATCAAGCAAAGCCTTAGTCAAACTATAGCCAGCAAAACCTGCTGCACCTGTAACAACTACTTTCAATATAATCTCCAATCTGAAATGTTATTAAAGTAATTTCTTTTAGACAAAATTTAACAGCATTGAACTGAAGTTTAAAAATTTCAGTCCAACACTGTTATTATAATATACTAGCACAATTATAGTCCTTTGACCATTACTTTCCAACTATCTCATTATATCTGGCGCTAACCTTGCCCCAATCAAGCACCTCGAAGAATCAGTAATTTCTCGTTCTCGTTTTGCCATTTATAAACTAACTCCACATGAATTATGTATCAAAATCACAAGTGCTTATACTCTACATTTTAATTTTACCTATTTATTTTTTTTATCACACAACTGTGCTCTTTTGTCTTTCCATCATAATTAATACCACAAAGAATTATGTCATTATCAATATTTTCAAGCACTTTCGGATAATTTCCTCTCTCTATCTACTCGATAGCACCATCCGCACTTCCATCCATTTTTAATTCAATTAAAAGAGCAGGCAATCCTAAACCATCCTTTGGAATATATACAATGTCTGCATATCCATGTACTGATGGCAATTCCTCTATCTTTATATAACTGTTTACACAACTAATATAAGCAAACCTCACCACTGAACGTAATGCTTGCTCATCGTTATAAAACAATGGCGATACACCAAAAGTACCAGCATCGTGAGTGTCTTGAATCGCCCTTGCAACAGCATCTTCATCGCAATTAATGGTATCAACAATTAATTGATCTGAATTCAGGATTATTTTGTTAGTCACGTCATGACTTCCAACTTTAATTGTACTCAAAAACTCTCTTCGTATTTCTTCGTTTGGTATTCTTACAGTTTGTTTTGTAGTATTATATGCAAGATATCCCAAATGGATAAGCAGCGACAATACATCATCTTTTGTCCTGATTGATGTCATGTCATTTTGGAAAGTAGACGTATCAACAGGCATTTCATTTCCGCCAATCATCTGAATCAAATCTGCTTCCGATGAAATGAATCCTGTTATATCTAAATAGATAACATTGTACTTACCTAAATGCTTTTCAAACGAATCTTTTTTGAAATTTCATAATCAGATTTTGAAAATAGTTCTTTAGAATCAGAACAAGACTTATCATAGTATGCACTTAGCATTTTTGCCGCATAAGATTTTCCAAAACGGCGTGGTCTACTTATACAGGTAAGCTTGTCAGGTGTGTTGATTGTAGAATTCACTACGTCAATCAACCCCGTTTTATCCCTATATATGCCATTTATGATATTTTTAAAACCTTCATTTCCTGGATTTAAATATATGCCCATTTCTTGTTCCTTTTCCGCCAGTTATAGATAAAATACAATAAGCTGTGACTTACGCCGCAGCTCAATTATACACTATATTATATTCCAATGATACCATTCAAAAAGGTGTTCCAAGCCCAGATTGTAACCGACATACGTAATGGGCTGGCACCAATGGTATATATCCTCCCCTTAGTTATCGGCATTTCGAAAGCTGTCTCTGTAAAACCTCGCTTGCCTCCTGCTTCTCTCCTTCTATTCCAGAACAAATATCATACCCAATCTTTTTATATGCTTTTAATCGCGAAATATAAACATCCTGTCTACCTCTGCTTCTCCACAAAGTTCGAAAACCTTGGCAGTAACAATCCAATGAATCCATACTTGGATGTATCAATTAACCCCTTTTTTTCTAGACGGTCCCTGTATGTTGAAAATAAGCTTGAAGACATATTTATCTTATCTCTCAAATCCTTTATTTTCATTTCCTCTTTACCTTCGAGAGCAAATAATACATTACGATCCGTATCAGACAGTTCTGACCATATCTTTTGGTATACGTACTCTTCCAAGTATTGCATCAGCCATTTCCTTAGCAGATTTCTGATCAATATCGAAAATCGATTTGTAACTATCTATAATGGCTCCTGTGTTTAATGGAAGCATATGAATTTTAGGAGCGCGATACAAAAAAGTTAATGATTTTTCATTTTGTAACTGGTATATATTTTCATAAAGACCTGTCATAAGAATGAATATATCTAATTCTTTCCTAATATATATCTGGAAAGAATGTGCAAGGATTCTCATAGATTTATTATTTGTCACCTCATCAAGCAAAACCAACACTTTTTTCCCTTGCTTTCCAAATTATAATGTGAATGGGTTAGTCATTTTGAACTCCTTCTCATATTTCTTCTATAACTTTCTATAATTTTTTCTTCATTCTATAACTTTTGACAACTATAAAAATAAAATAGATATCATTATACATTATTATCTACCAAGGATTTCTGTACTTGGTCTCTTCCCTCGGTATATCCGTCCAAATGGAACTTATATTATGTATTCGACAATAATCTCCTACCTCTTTGCCAAAATAAAATTCTGTCTTATCAAAATTATGAGCCCTATTTCCATCACTTGTATGGTCATTCCAGCCTTTAAAGTATATCTTGTATGCTTCATCAACATGTCTGCACTTGATATAATCACGCATAACACCATAATCTATCCTTATTCCAGATGAGCAGCTGGGTGTATTCTCGGCAAGAAGCATAAGAAGCTTATTCGAGGTGAATCCATCTCCTTTGTATGAAAGATTTAACGCTCTACAAAACTGAACATACTGTTCATCAGTTATTTCAGCAACATATTCTCCCGCACTGTTTTTCTCAATATTAACTACAAAGCCAAAATTTAACATATGCACTCCCACTAGAAGTTCATAATGCACATTGCAAATACAAAAAACACAATCAATCTTCTGTTTAGCGTAATTAAATGAAAAGTGTTCTTTTTCTACTTTATTCTTCTCCATGTCAGGTACTAAGTATTTTAAATTTGGAAATTTTAGTTTACTCAAGTAGTCTTCCCTCCCTTTTACATATATAATAGTTATCTAATTACACAAAAAGCCAACCAGCATATGCTGATCAGCTTTTTCACTACTTCATACTAGCTTCTTTGTAGTACTCCAAAACATTTATAAACGGAATAACTATTTTTCCACTGTTTAATACATTTCCTGATATAGCTTCAATCTTACCCCTTGCTATACTTACAAGCGCAGCTGCACCGTTAACCATGACCAGTTGTTCAAATTGTTCTTCATCTATATCTCCTGATGGTACAAACGCACCCTCAAGTGCTATTTCCATATGACATTTTTGTTCTTCTGAGTTGATTAAATCAATTTTAAACTCTATCTCAATTTGCCCCATTAGACCGTCTTCATCTTTTTCAAATCGAGGTTTATTAATACAAAAATCAATTCTCTTTTCTTTAGCATCTGCAAAGTTAACCAAAGAATTCTTTATCACAAGCTTATTTATATTATTCCCTAACAGTTCAATCCCTGCTGTAATCTCATTTAAATTCATTATGCAATCCCCTCTGTAAGTACCATATCCTTAGGTACTCTGAATCTCATAATATTATTTAGGTTCTCTGCTTCCCATTTATCAACAGTATATTCTGCCTTCGTGTTTTCTGAATATATGTCAACATTACACTCTAAACCCAATTTCGCACAAATTTCATTCAACGACTTAATAGTAAAATTATAATCGCGGCTCTCCCATTTAGAAACCATTCCCTGGGTAACCCCCATAAAATCTGCAAATTCCTTTTGTGTCATTCCTCTGTCTAATCGAGCCAACTCTATCTTCGCTGATATTCTAGCCAATTCAACAATTATTTTTACTTCCTGCTCTTCAAATCCATCTGTAACCCATGTAGTCTTCTTAGCATTAGCAATCTTATCTTTTAAACTCATAGCTTCCTCCATTTAACCCCTGTCATTATTCCTCTAGCTCATCCAATCTCTTATTTGATAGATTAATTCCTCTTCTATAGTCAGAATCATTTTTCTCAAGAAACGCGTGAAGTAAGATAATATCCCCATCCACAATAGTATAAAGAACTCTAACATTCTTCTTAGTTTTAGGGTGCCTGATAGAATACAAATACTTCTCACCCGTTAGTTTCTCATACTGTGGAAGTCTAATAGCACCTTCCAACTCAACACTTAATACCGACAGGTCCTCCATCAATTTTTTCTGATATCTCTTCCATGGCGGTTTATTTTTCCATGCCTCATTGACAGCGTTAGAGAATTCTTTCTCTAGCATAGGAACAGCAAAAATATTGTCCTCAGCATCCTCTTTTGATAGCAGATTAATTCTTCCGTAATCTTGTTATCAATCTATTTGTATCTACTACATAAATACAAACAGCAAAACGCTATAAACGCACTCAGTAGAGTTCCTATTAAATATTTCTCAGCAAATTCTTGTTCTTCAAGCTGTTTAAAGCGCGCCAAACTCTTAGCTGTTAGTACAAATCCAATTGCCCCATACTGACCTAATAAACCAAGCACCAAAATTATTTCTCTTTCAAGTACACCAATCCAGTATCCTACTCTTATATTTTCTTTGGGCTCATTATTTTTGTTTTTCTGCACTTTATTCTTATCTTCTTTTTTACTACTCTCTTTCCAATTAGTTTTTGATAAAAATATAGATTCAAAGATTATAGACACGAAAACCTGCTAAGAAAAGTCAAGCGTAAATTGCTTTTCCCAGCAGGTTTTCTTTTTGCCCTATTCTTATTATTTTTGTGCACACTAAAAAGGCTGACTTTCATCAGCCAATAATAAGCTGTATTTTCTACTTTTTATGCTTTGTAAACTTCGCTTACACGAGCGTAGTAAATTCGCAGAAACTTATTTAGTCCTGCTATCTTAGCCTGACGTTTAGATTTCCCTTCGGCCTCTTTCTTTAGAATAAACCGGTATACCGCATCATCCTCTGGAGCTTTGTGCGTTTTTAAAACTCTCATTGTCTCATAACCAATCTTGCGCAGTAGCTTTGAACCACGTTTGCTAATCTTTCGATTAGTTCCCACAAATTGGCCGGACTCATATGGCGGTGCATCTATACCTGCAAATGCAATAAGCGCCTTACCACTATGAAATCTTCTTATATCGCCTATCTCCGCAATCAGTTTAGGTGCCAAGACATCCCCAACACCTCCCATCGCTCGTACAGTTTCATATTCAGGAAGTGTCTTTGCCAGTTCTTTCATTCGTGTTATTATCTTCAGTAAGGTACTGTCGATTTCTCGAAGTACCCTTACTGCTTCCAATACCAGCATTTTGGTCGATGGGGTATTGGCAGGCAATGTCGGGATACCATCAGATGCAAGATCATAAAGCGTAGCTGCTTTTGATCGGTTCTGGTGGTATTTCTTTTCGGCAGCCCAGGAAATATAATCCTCAATAAAATCTTCTTTGGTCATCGCCGTTATATTATCGAAATGCCAGTACCTCTCTACGAAATCACTTAGTTTGTCCTTCCCGCTGCTCTCATTCCAACTGTGAAACTCCTTCTTTACTCCTGGCATTGTATAATCCAGCATATGCGTTAATTCAAGCAGTGCCTTTACGTGAAGCTCCATGTAATGGCAATACTGCCTTCCCAAAAGCTTTAGTTCTGAGTACACATCATCACTTCCTTGATGGTTTTCCAAGCGATACCAGTTATCAATTCCATAGTTCGCGATAGTGATTGAATCCTGCTTATCGGTCTTTACTCTTCTAAGCCCTCTGGATGCATACTCCTTCATTTCAAAAGGATTGATCACAGTCACAAAAAAGTTCTGGTCTTGAAGCGCTGACAACATTGGCAAATGATATATGCCGGTTGCCTCCATAACTATACGAATTTCTCCATCCAGCCGCTGAATCATTTGAATCAGATTCTTCAACTCACTCTCTGTGTGCATTACCTCAAATGGGCTTGCGACAATCTCTCCATAAGGTTTCAGTATACACACTGTACTTTTCTCCTTTGAAACATCAATACCTACGCTGATCATACATAACCTCCTATACTTGAATTAGTAATTGTTTACCACCCACACTTATTACCATTCATTTTAGTTGGTTACACGGGAGCTTATCCCTACCTGCTTAAGCGAATACTTATAATAAGGGGTTGGTTGACAGTTTTTGTTGCCGGATGTGATAATCCAAAAAGCGGCTCGCCATACCAATTACTCCCCTTATTATAAAAAAATAAGTGCAGATGTCAGAGTTAATTACTCTCTAACAACTACACTTTTATGGTACTAGATTATAGACACGAAAATAGCGGCCGGTTTCCAGCAAACTAAAATTGCTGTTATTGCCACTATTTCAATTTTTTCTAAATACTTATACACCCATGATGTATCCTGTATATTGATACCCAAAATACGCAACAAAATCACTAGTAATAGCAGATGAATTACCTGATCTCCCAGAAATATTATCCCTGCATATCTTCCTCTTTTATCCAACATACTTTTTATCTTATCAACTGCTAAATGTGTTAAAAATAAGAGTATCGAAAATACCAAATATGATTCAATTTTATTATTCCCAATGACTACTACAGCCATAATTACTGGAATACAATATAAAAAACTATGTAGAATTAATAATCCCAGATGTTCTTTTTTCTTTTCCGCTATGAACTTAGTTTGTAAATAAAAATCACCAATAATGTGACCTAATACGATTAATTCCATTATTATGCATACCTTTCTTTTAAGTATTGTAATGCAACACAATCAAGTTCTCGAATTTTTAAAACATTACCTCTCTTCATAACAGTTGCTGCATTTTGCCTTGAGCTTTGCAAAATATCTGCTATGACTGCGGGCTGAGTGCTTCTCGAAATCATATACTCACACTCCACGCCTTTTTTTTCAATATTTATAGGATTAACAAGTGCCATTAGATTTTTTTCTATGCTCCCCACTTCAAATTTCTGTTTTGTACTATTAAATCCAGCATATGTAGGACGTTGACGCATTTTCACTATTTCCGCTTTTATTGTGATTATATCACTTATACCATCAAGAAATCCTTGATACACGCTGTCATATACGGTAAAAGGAAATATTAATTCATTGAGCACTTGTACATAGTTTTGCATAGGCATTTGTTGTCGCTTTAATTGCAATGATGCGTTCATAAGGTGATTAGCCAAATTATCGTACTCTCCTGAATATATTCTTATATTGCTTAGCTGAGAATTATACACATCTTCTATTGCCCACCTAGCGTTATGGTATGCCGGACCATCCTGTTGCGTAGACATTCCATTTTCTATTTTTATTGTCCACTCGCCAACGCCTATACCAGCTCTTAACTTTACTGGATGCATTAAAATCTCTAATAACCTAAAATACATATATGCTGAAACCACATCTACAAATAACCCTTGAAGGGAATCGCCTGCACTAAATGTTACGCGAAATTCTTCTGACTCACAAAACATTCTGTTTAGTATTTCAGTATAGTCCATCAAGATTTTTTGTATTCCTGTTCTATCCTTTACACCATATCCTCTCGATTTTTCTATATCTATTATTAGTGATGCGTATTCTATCATTTTTTACCACTCTCCTTTACACCATCATAGTATAATAAATGCGTGCATTATGCAATCGTTTTTGTTTGCACTTCGATTCTGCAAATAAATTTGTTTGCACTTTAGTTTTGCAAACAAAAACAGTTGCCAATTACAGCAACTGTTTTTTTCACTTATAAAAGGTTCAAAGTATCCCTGTATTCTTTCACCAGGTTCATAAACCTTTCCCTGCTGTTCTTTTAAGAACTTTGCAAGTTTTTCAATCTTGACTTCAACCTGCTCGGTTTCTGCAGCAAGCTTTCCATTACCATGATAGATACGCCATTTACATCATCTCCCTAAGAATTGTTCCAGCTACATTATTGCCAGTTCTATTATCACTAGGTGTTTTCGCTATAGTAGTCATATACCTTGAATCTCCAAAGTATATAAGTTTTATATGCTTACCATCTTCTTTTACTTCAAATCCAATTGCCTCCAGCTCTTTCTTCATAGTTCCATTAACAGATTTGTATCCCTTGAAAATTTCTTTTACTTTTTGCTTACGTTTTTCGAGTTCACCATCTTGTTCATTTTGAGAAATAATATCCTTAATCACATCTGCTTTTCTAGTTTTTGATTCTAGATTATCAAGGCTTTCACTCAAGCATTCCAATATAATTTCACTAATTTCTCCTTCAAAGAAATCCTGTTCATTACCCTGAAAAAGCACTGCTTTCTCCTTTTTTTTCTGTGACTTTAGCTGATAATCTTGCATTTTCTTCCTCAAGTAAAAGGTTTCTATTTGTAAGCTCCTTTATTCTAGCTGTCAGCTCATCAATTTCATTACCAAATTCAGAATATACAATCTCTACTTCGTTCTGCGCTTTTGTCTTATCTGAAATGGCGATATTATATTGTTCGTTGGTTCTTTCGATTATGTCATTAAGCATACTATTCTTAACACCTTGCCAGGTCAAAATAGAGTCCACCATCTGTAAATTACTGTATTGCATAACATAATCAACGATTTTATCCATCAATATTTCTGGATGTCCGCCTTCCACATACTTACATCTTTTATGTCCTAGTTTTTGACTTGGATAATAAACACCAATAGATCCATATGTCTCATTTCTATGTGCACATTTTTTGTTTAACAGATGATTAATCGATACATCCCCTTGGACAATTACATGTGCCACTCCTTTTAGTACATATGATAATCTCCCAACATCAATTGGCGTTCTGTTCTGCCTTGTTTTAGAAACATATATTATTGGTAACTCATATTTTCTTCTACCATTTATCAAATCAACGAGTATGTCACTATTTCTTTTGTTAAGGATATATGGTTCTACAGATACGCGCATATTGTTATCATCTGCCACATACCCCCTGGAAATCAATAAGAAAATAAATTGCGGCGTACTAAAATCATCATTTGTTATCACTACATCTTCGTTATAGCTACGATCTAAACGAATTGACATTTTCATTTTTTTATAATCAAAAACATAATCCGTATCCCAT
>NZ_CP043029.1 GCF_008935055.1 Pseudobutyrivibrio xylanivorans
TACGTAGGTTTTTCGGATGATACCTATTTGTTTGCTAATGGTACTATTCAGGCCGCTGACTGGAAACCAACAGAGCGTGGATGGTATGCAGCCGGAGTTGATAATGAAACTTTTGYATRTATYGAACCWTATKWARATWCAACTACTAATGAGWTGTKCGTTACATATGTAAGAAABWAMAATATCASGMTTAMGAYATAGCCGAAACGGAAGGCGAATAACCTTAAACCTTATGAGTATTTCAAATATCTTCTTACTGTAATTCCAGAGCATCTGGATGACACAGATAGAAGTWTTATGTATATATTGTATCYTTTCAKATGAACTTCCAAGTGAATGTAGAAAACCAGTGAAGTAACTTCCGCACCCTCTTGTGACATTTTCATTTTGAGCTACTAACGCTGATTTGAAAGTGAGCCACTTGAGTGGGCGGTATTAATTTAAGGCGGTACCTATGGTTTACCGTTTACGAAAAACGAAATATATAATTGTGATTGGAAAGAAGTATATAATGAACAATGGAAAAAATACGAAGAAAAAGTGAAATACATCTCGAGTTTCATTAAGAAGAATCTAGCTAACGATAGCTTGGAAACTGTCTTGGTAAAGGTTATGTTGATTAATGATTTTTACGGAACGAATGTATATGATGTTACTTTATCAGTAGCAAAGCATATTTTATCCATAAGTGAGATAGATACAAGAATGATGACTGGAGTGTTGATTTACACTTAAAACTGACCAGGAGCCCCCCTTTTAATTGTAGGTAAAAAATAGAGTGAAGCTAAAGGTGGTACATTATTTAGGGCAATTATTATTTCTAGAAATGCTCCAATAGATCTATTAGAATAWTTAATCTAATATTAAGTATACAATATYTTATTATAAATAGGTGTTHAYAGTCTTTTYATTTGCACGACCTTCTGTAATATATCTATAAATGGNATTGCCAACACTTACCGGCATAGGCAGGATGATTTCGTGATCCGTTTTTTCTTGCACGATACGCACAGTCTGTCCGTCCCAGTCTATATCTGATAACTTGAGGGATGTAATATCTATTGATCGTAGTCCCATTTTTATGCCCAATAGTAGGATTGCTGTGTCTCTAAGTTCCATGGGCGTATTGGCAGATGAATTCTTGCTATTGATGACATCCTTTTCTTCTGATGATAATGTTTTTACAATATGTTCCCTTTTCTCTGAAGCGCAGTACAATGCTTCATTTATTCCAAATGGGAGGATTTCTTTCCGCTCAAGGTATCTAATGAACCTTCGAATCCTGACATTATATGCATTTTTCCCTTCCGGAGTTTCATGCCTGTCGTTAAGGTTAAAATCCTTTATCACTTCCGGACTAACCTCAAAAAATGATGTAAGCCCGGAGCATACGAGATACTCGCAAAAACGTGTTACGGATGAGCGGATCATATTTATTGTAGATACTGACCATCCTTCTTTCTTTTTTATTTTCAGATAGGAATCAAGTTCCGTTTTGCACCACGGCGGCAGCATCTCACACTTAAGCGATTTACAATGTTGTATTGTGTTTATGGCAAGATTTTTTTCTTTTACAAAGACATCAAAGAGATAAATAACTCTCCATGCCTGCTTCCATGAGTTTCCGTTGTGATGGTATGTCGTTTCATGTTCTAGCCATACATCAGCAACTGCCTTGCTGTAATTCAGGCCGTTAATCTCCATAAACAAAAGAAGATTGTGCAGAACGTAGCTTGCAGTTTTACACGGTGAATCGCTGTATCCGGCCGCCGTGAAATCATTCAGAAAAACCGGTATCAGCCTAGCAAATCCTTCTGCTGATAATAAACTGATTATCTCCCGAGCCCCTTCGATCTCTGATATCTGATCATCAGCAAAATCTTTGATATCAAAAATTCGGTTGTGCATCCTAAAATATGGATACCACGCAAGACCATGGATACATAATCCTTTATCTGCCATGTAGTTCATAATATCACCTATTGCATAAGTATAGCGCACCTTAGAATTATCAGAGGCATGTGCGTCTATCTGGCAATAGCTTTCGATAACATCGAACGTGATCTTTTCCGGTACGGTTATCCCCCATGATTGCAGACGATACAGGTATCTTGCTATGCAGTTTCTTATTTGTTCTTTGGTTCTTTCTGCGTGGTCTACTGTATCCAGATATTCCGTAAGAAGATCTTTCCACATCGGACATAATGCATCCGTATATGGCAGGACGAATGGATATGCATGGATTGGCTGCACTTCACCGAACTTATAGATGTCAATCAACCTGTCCAGCGTAATCTTTTCTCCCTTGATATGGGGCTGTCTTTCTGAAAACCACTTCTCTGCAACAGAATCAGAATACATGATATCTGATTCTAGTAAGTACTCGTATAGGATTGTTAGAAGATTGATGGTATAGAATCGAGCAGTGCTTCCAGCACCTTTTTGTTCCATGTACTCGCAGAGTTTTCTGCTGTTAGTACAATACTCCAATAGCCATGGTCTGTTCTTTTGATCGTTAGGATCAATTCGATCATAAAAGCGTATGTCCCTTGGTCGTGCCATAATTAATCACCCCCTTTGCATTATGGTGATTTTATTATAGGCATGATCCCGATTATTATGCGACACTTTTTTCTGCAAGATGCATTGTTATCAGCATTTCAGAGCAAAAATGCAGATAAGTAATTCCTTCGGATAAAGCAGCGTTGTTATCCATAGGAACTTCTCCATCTTCTAGGAAGACTCTTAGGTACTGTTCCTGGTTGATTGAATACTGTAATCCTTTATGAGTTTTACTGTTAGCTAATACACTTGGTTCAACTTTATGAACCCACGCAAAGTAGGCCTCAACCAGAGGCTTGACAGTGAGCTGTCGATGTTCATATCTTTCGGCAGGAGAAAGGTCATTTAGTTTTTCTCCTCGCGATAGATAGCCTGAATCATCTTCAAAGCTTTATTCGCAGTGCAGGATTTCTGTTTATCCTTTGGTGTAGCCTTTAAGGCTTCATCAAATCGGCGTCTTGCATGCGCCCAGCATCCTGCGATTGTCAGGTCTTCTCGTTCCTTTTCAATGGAATGATAAACCTGATAGCCATCTGTAACACAGATGCCTTTGAAATCCTTGAGAAATTCTCTTGGATGATCGGACTTTCTAGTCCGCTGGTAATCATAGATTACAATCGGTTTATCCTTGTACATCTTACCTGTTCGATAAACCCACATGTAACTCTTTGAACCAGCATTTCGACCATCCTTGTTAACGAGACAAGGTGTTTCGTCAGCTTGGATTACGTGGTAGTCATACAGATGCTCATGAAGATAATCATAAAAGACTGCTAAATATCTGTCAGCGCACTGGATAACCCAGTTAGACATTGTTTGGCGTGAAATATTAATACCAACTCGGTTATACTCAGCTTCAATACGATATAGCGGCATCGCATTTACGTATTTAGCATTATAAACACCCGCAACAGTGCTTGCTGAAGCAAGGCTGTTTCTAAGTAGCTGCTTAGGATGATTAGCTTTAACCATTCGTTCTGATTTGGAACCAGAATAAACAGCCACAAGATGTTTCTCAACTGAAACAGAGGCTGGTGTGTATTTGTACCTTATATATTCCTCGTCGGGAAGACGCTTCCAGGTTTCATCACCAAAGAAGCTCTTAAGCTCTTCCTCTGTCATTTCATGAGGGACTTCTTCAACAAGAAGACCTTTGATATCTTCTTCCTTTTTGCCTTTAGATTTCTTTCTAGTGACGGTAATAGTTCCTTCATCGTCATCATCAAAGTAATCATCTACAAAGGCTTCAGCCTCATTGAAAATGATTTCACCATCCTCGATGGTAAATGACAGTTGGTTAGATTCATCAGATCTCTCAGATGAACGACCAAAGCGCTGACGGTTCATATCAGCTATCTGCTCCAGTAAAAGCTGCATCTTGTTATCGATAGATTCAAGCTGCTCCTGCTGATTTAAAAACAGCTGTATTAGCATTGCTTTGTCAAAGTTATTCAGTTGTTCCTCTGTGAATTTAACTGACATAATCGCTCCATTTCTTATGGAACTATTATAGCTGAAATGCAGTATTTACGCTAATTTTCAGCACTTCAGCATTCGTCATAATGCCTATGTTTGTAGGCTTCACAGAGCTTATATATGAAAGGCTAGTAACAAGCCTTTTCAATTGATTTAATGGTATTTCCAGAGAAAATATGCCCACATATGAGCCTTATTCAAGACTTTAAACAAGAAGAAAATCGCTTAAAATCAGCGTTTTCTGGGCGCCCCAAAATTCTCTGTTTTATACAAAACTAAACGATTTCTTTAGGCTCTTTGAGTTCTGAAATCGGATGTTTAGCGACTATAGTAAAACCGCTCATTAACCTTTGATACTGTTCAGCTGAAATTGCCAGAGCTTCTGACTCAGTCCTAGGCCAGGCAAAAGCACCAACCTCAAGTCTTTTATAAAGAAGGAGGAAGCCATCGCCTTCCCATACAAGGCCTTTTATCTTGGTTGCTTTTCTTCCGCAGAATAAAAACAAGGTATCCTTGTCAAAAGGATCTAGATTGAATCTTAGCTTTACGAATGATGCCAGTCCATCAATACCTTGGCGAAGATCAGTGTAACCTGTAGCAATGTATATCTTCTTAAAACTGGTAGTGTCATTGAGCATGGCCTATTGCTCCTATCAGTTTTAATAGAAACTCTTCCGAAATATCTTCTGATATTTCTATACKCGCATTGCCACAAATGATTGAMGCTACACCATACGTTACTGGTTTTGGTTCGGTAATAGCAGGTGATAGTTCAACAAAAGTCGGTTCACTAACAACCATCTGATTAGATTCATCTGTAGTCTGAAGCTGACTTGCGAAATAGTCCTGAACTCGTCTCATGTGATCATAGAAGGTTGGTGTTTTAATATCGTGAAGGGCACACCATTCACGAACTGTCATGTCTTTGGGTCTGGAATTGAAGTCTTTAACTTCTTCAACCCATTGCTGATAACGCATCTGTCTTTTTAAGGCAGCTGAATTTTTCATATGAGTATCCTCCTGTATGTTCGGGTTTTATGACTTGTATGAGAACTATGTCCATAGTTTCCATACAATCCATAGTTGCTATACAGAATTATCTCAAATCCGAACAAATGGAACGAGGTACTCATGATTTAACGTTTACCAACAACATGCTGATTTCTAGCAAACGGTAAATCGATTATATATGATTTTTTCCATTTTACATAATACTTTCGCTGAAAGCACACTAACAATTATGGCTGAAATATACATTAATATCGAAATATGACTAAATGTTACTAAAAAATTTCCAAACCTATATATGAAGAAAATATGTACCAACCACATGTACGTCGAATATCCACCAAAGTACTGGAGACACCTTTTTAAATTAGGTATATGGTCAACAAAATATGCAATACAGTATATAAAAGGAGCAATAATCAAGGCATCCAACTTTATATCACTAGCGCTTCGGCAAAAATAGCTACGAATAAAAACACAAGCAATTAAACAAATTGCGCATAGAATATGACTTATTTTTTCATGTTTTTCCATTATCTTTGCTACTTTTTCAAAGAGTAAATACTTTGAACATATATATCCAATTATAAAAATTTCTATATATTGATATACAATATAATATGAGCCTAATAATTGCCATATCTGTGCAATTGGTTTATTGAAATGCACTCCTAAAAACATTATAAGTGCAATACCTCTAAGAGCCTGTTGCACAATGTATAATCTTTTCTCTTTAAAATTTAGAAACATAAAATCAATTAATGGATACAACAATAGCATAAAAAATATTGTTTGATGTACCACCATGCACTATTGAATTTAGGGCTTAACCCAAACAACCCCAAAAACAAATCACTTAAATTACTCTTAACAGAACCCTCAAGCTCAAATGCAATAATAAATGGCAAAAACACCATATAAACTACCCAATACTTTTTTAATAGCTGCAGACAATGT
Organism: Pseudobutyrivibrio xylanivorans; assembly: GCF_008935055.1. Classification (NCBI taxonomy): domain Bacteria; kingdom Bacillati; phylum Bacillota; class Clostridia; order Lachnospirales; family Lachnospiraceae; genus Pseudobutyrivibrio; species Pseudobutyrivibrio xylanivorans. The sequence goes on from NZ_CP043029.1 coordinate 6,004, forward strand.
TTCAATACATATTTATAATTCTCTTGTAACCTGGTAGTAGGTTTGACATATTTACTTCCCGATGCCGAACGATACAATCCATATCCACTAATAAATGCATAAATTGCAACACAAATTTTACAGAACCATGCTACCAACTGTTCTAGTGCTATATTCCCCACCTTTATACTTAACACCGAATAATAACTTATACTTATTCTGCTTGGATCTAAAAACAAATGATGATATATCATTATCAAAATTGCAAATCCATATACGGCTTTTGTTATCTGTTTCGAAAGTCCATTTTTCAACTTTATCTCTCCTTCTGCTTTAATCCAAGCCATTCATTTCAACATTCTAAGCATTTTACCATCCGTTTTTTACTATCACCTCAATTCATTAATATTACATTTTATCATTTCTTCATGGTATTTATTACACTCTTTGCGAGATAACGTTTAATTGCTCTTTTTATCCTTTTTTTGGGGGTAGTAGGATAATGATTTACTGCATAGTGGATTCCTCGTTCTTTAATCATTTTTAAAAATTTATCATAGTGCTCATCTTTTTCTCTACACTTGTAATATAAAGGATTGTTTTTTAATGCCAAAGCAATGTCTGCTTCTTCAATGTGAAAGGCTTTTTCATCTATCATTTGCAAAAGCTCTTCTCCTCTATTAGTCTGAACTAATAATAGAGATACGCCATTGTCGTTCCAACCTTTCATAGATTTTGTTAATCCCCAGTAATCACCACAAGCTAAATCTGCCTTATGATTAGCACCTTTAAATTTACAGTTGTAACAGCTTAATTTTGATAGGTGTTCAAAAGTAATTCCGAACTCCGTTTCACCACGTAGTTTTTCAAAAACATCCCCATTGGCAAACTCTGCACGAACATAACTAGGCATCCATCCATTCTTTTTATACCGAATAGAAAAACTAATAACAGAAGACTTATATTCTTTTTCCAACATTGTAATATATTGCTCTTGAACAAAAGAATATGTTGGTCCATGACAAATAATCTCAACAGTATATAAATTGCTTACATCTATTTTTTTAGCTTCACACATACTCTTGAGAGCAGCCACATCACATCCGAGACCGATGAAGAGAATAAGTATCCCCTCTTTTATCTTTTCTTCTACAAAGGGATACAAACTCCTTGCTTCTCCATCGACAATTATTTCTTTAGTAGACTCACAGTACTTTGAGTTTCTTAAACACTCTAAATCTTGTAAATTACTAGCGCATCTCCATTCTGCTCTTTTAAAATCACTAGAATATGAAACGCCAAATACTATACCCCCATGATTAATTATTGACTCAGCAAGAACAGACGCTGCTCCGCCAGACGCCGATTTCAATAGATTATTCTCATCTAAATAATAACCAGAATAAGCTTTTAATCTGGTGTAATCAAACCCTGCTTCTTCTACAGTAAAATCTAACATATTAAATATCCTCAAATTTATCCCTACTTTTGTCTAATTCTTGCCATTACTCTTGGATAATAATGCTTTACCAGCGAAGGTGAACATAGTACGTTTAGTACGGCAAAAAGTGGATAAATAATCAAGCAAACTATTATAGTATCTAATGCAAATGACTTAAAAGAATCTACCTTTACAGGATTCAAATGTGTATATAAAACACAGAGTCCAAACATAATATAGTTTGTAAGAATAATCTTTGTCGATACCCATATTGAACGTTTTAAGATTACTGTATTTGATAAAAATAAACAGTATATAATCTTTACAGGTAAAGCAATCATAGTTGCAAAAAGAACACCTACAATCCCAAATTTAATACCTAAAATAATAGATAATGAGAGATTAAGAAATGCTTCTATTGCTGAAACCTTACTAACTGGCTTTGCATATCCAGCTATAGCTGTCAAATTTCCACTAACATATCTATTCCATGAGAATATCTGTACAAGACAGAATAATAAAGGCAAACTAGCATAAATATATTGAACATCTTCTACACCCTTGGTATATAAAGATATAAATGGAATAGTCATAATGTATGCAACTGACATACTTGAAGTAATTAACCAATGTGAACCAACATCAAATGCATCATGCAAGTATACATATTCCTTCTTATCCTTCTGCCACATTTGTCCTAACAAAAACACAACACCAAAATATAACGCGTTTAAGATTTTAAGAAGGTTATTAAAAATCAAACCATAAATCGAATATACACTTGCAAGCGCTGTTGAACCTATTATTGAAAGTACAATCATATCTGTACTTGAAAAAATAGTAGTAGCAATTTGAGATACCATGAATGCTTTTCGATCTTTCAACGCGATAGGATCTGGTTTTGCATTAAAGTCCACCCAAGGATAATGTCTCTGAGTGTAAATCTTATATATCAAAAGTTGAACTAGTGAAAGAATAAAGAATGCAAACTGAATGATACCAATATTAACGCTCATATATACCAGGATTATCTTAATAGCATATCCCAATACTGAATTAATCATTGTGATGACCTGAACTACATAGTATCGTCCATCTGCCTGTAATAACTGTTTCCAGCAAGCAAAATAATAGAAGCAAATTACAGCACTCATTCCTTCAAAAAATACAACGCTACCAGCCACGACTTTATCAATACTAGTATTAAGCACAAATGGAAGTACTACCGACATTGCAACCACTAATAATGCGTACCACCTTGTTACCTTTCTGTAATAAGCGCGGGATGCACTCATTCTCTGAGATACAGAAAGTTTGTCTTTTTTTGCAAATGGCTCATATAATGAATTCAGTGTTGACTGTCCTATGCCTGCCTCCATAAGAGCCATATACGTAAATATCTGCTGAATAGTTGCTGTATATCCATTTGTATCAGAACCATAATTTAACATTACCAAACGTGGAATGAAAAGTCCTAATACTATAATAATGACCTGGGTACCAAATCCAAAAATTATATTTTTAATTGTTTTCTTCTTTCTCATAAATATTCGCCAAATACTCTTTCGATTTATTTACATACTCAACTAGTTTAGTTCCGTCTATCTTTGACAAATCCATACATTCTATCCCGTTGCTATCCATGCCTTTTTTAGAATTGACTGTTTCTAAAAGAGATTGAACTCTCCCCTTTCCCTTTTCCAACTGAGAATGAACTAATTTTTTTCGAAAAATTAATGAAAATGCTGATGCATGAAATGAATTAGTGCATATATATTCAGCATTCTTTATTAACCATAGAAATTCTTGTGGACCGATTCCATACAGTTGTTTTCCAACGAGAATCTTATTTGCATTTGGATGAATTGATATTAATTTACATCCAAACTTCTCAGCAATATCATTAGCCCTTTCAGTAAGCTCTTTATCATTTTTAAGTGTATAATACAATATGAACCTATTTCCTTTGATACCAGCTGGCTCTCTCGTTAAAGCTTCCCAACTAGTACTATCTAAAAGGAATACGGGATCACAAACATGTACTGAATTAATACCTTTTTCTTCAAGAATATCTTTTGCATAGCTCTCTCTTACTGATATTTTGTCAAAATTTGACATGATACTTATATAATCATTTTCCTTTTCAGTAAGCTTATCGTGTCCAAAACTGCCAGCATATACAATATTACATTTTTCGCTATTACATAACTCACCGTAGTACTCAGGAGTATCACCAGTAATATCAAGATTCCAGATCTGATCACTTCCAAATACATTAAGATCATGCTGATTCAATGCAGTTCTCAATTCTTCGAGTGAAAAGAATGGCTTGTCGTTAACTTCTAAGTATTTATTTTTAAAATCTTCAAATACCTTTGCCTGCTTATTCTTTTTAGGAAAATCCAGTGTTCTTTGTAAAACAAGCTTTGGATGCATTCCGAAAATAAAAGGATTAGTTGTGTATATATTTCTTGTTCTTTCTGGCTGATAATTTATGAATTCAAGCTCATTACCATCTGAAAGATACTCCTTCAATGCATATGCCTGAAGCATAGCCCCATAATTATATGCGAAATGAAAAGTTAAAATTCCTATTTTTTTCAATTTAATGCTCTCTCTTTTCTATTTAACCAATAATATTCGCTCATAGCACATCCCATCATGTATGTAAAAAGTGTAGGATAATCATACAATGGGTTTCCAGTTATACAATATAACAGGAAAAAAATCTGCACAAAAACTGAATAAATTAGTGCCTTGAATTTAATGGAATTATCCTCTTTATTCAAAGTATATCTACGCAATAATATAATTGCCTTTATAATAGAGGAAATGAAAAAAAGAAAAATGGGAGAGATCCAATTATACCTGTCTCGCACAATAACTGTGCGTAAACACAATGTACATTCAGCTTTTTTCCAATAATACCAGCATAAAAATATAAGAAAGCATTCCATCCTATTCCAAAGAAAGGATGCTGCCTCCAAACCTCCAATGCTACAGCTCGAGTTTGACCTCGTCCCATCTCAATATCACCCGCTTCTTTTGTCTCTATGAATCGATTTACAACATTCATAAGCTGTGGTACAAACTGAGCAGCTATATATAATATCACCGCGGCAACTACAATAATTATAATTATCTTTACCCATCGCCTTACTGGTTCGTCACAATGAACCAATAGATATATAACCATAGCAGCAGCGATAATGAATATCGTATGACCTCGTTTACCTGTGACTAATACGCTTACAAAAATAGCCACCGCTAGAATATTCATCTTTTTGTTTTTAAAATTTGTAGCAAATCCATAAGCCAATGGTGCCCCAAAGGTTACCGCTAAATATATGGCTGTAGTACTATAATGAGGTGAAAAACCTGTAATATATCCCTGGTTATATAAGCTTATCATTTGATTTGAATATCCATAACCAGCGAAAAAAGGAATACATACATTCATAAAGAAATGAGAATCTACCATCGCCAGAAGCGTTGTGAATGCATAGAAGGCACCAATTGCAGACAACGATTTCAAAAAGAAATCATGCCATCTATTGAAATTATTCCCAGCACAATAAAATAACATTATGAAGCAGCAACTCCATGCAGAAATTGTATAGTTGTTAGCAATGTCAGCATTATTGAAGAAGGCAATTACTGAAGCCATCATTAGAGGCAAAATCAAGCTAAAGTATTTTCTTTTTTCCTTATTGATATATAGTAATACACATATGGAAACAACGTATAGAATTCTATTAGCATAATATGCCGCTCCTGGAAAAATCCTACCATCCCATCCCATAGCGAAACCATACCATAAAAAACAAATACTGGTAAATATTCTAAAAACCTTTTCTTATCTATCTTTATATACATAGCAACTCTCTCATTTTAACTCTTTGTACAAGAACAAAACAACATTATAAATCCTTAAACTAATCCTCTCCAACACGCTGGAGCAAGTACAATTACAAGTTGCAGGATTATCAAACTTAATCAGTGATAGAAGTTCATCATTTTCATGTAGCTCTAATGGTCCAGGTTCTGCATTCAACTTAAAGCTGTTAACCTTACTTCTTAATCCCTGTTCATCTGATAATAATTTTTCTAAATCGTTTATATTATCAGCAACTATACCATTTTTGAGTTGTCCAACTTGGTATGCAATATTCCCGCTTTTATTATTAGTCAATATAAACGCATTAGCTGACATTGCTTCATAAAAAGTATAGCTATAGGTCTCTGGCCACAAAGACCACAATACAGCAACATCAATATTATTATTTCTCAACTGAATTATCATCGAGTCTAAATTCTTAGTAAAATCAACTTCAACTTCTTCAATATAATCTACATGTGTATTCACAGTACCAAATTGAAAAAACTTGTAATTTACACTGTTACGAATATTTTTAACTGCATCAAACCAAATGTCCCAGCCTTTTAAAGGACGTTGATAACCAACAAATGCAATATTTAGAGGAACATTTTCATCTTTTTCAGTCTTATTTTTTAAATAGTGTCCCACCATCTTTTGATGATATATAACAATTGTCTTATTTTCGAAATCTGGATATGTCTTTATCCAAACATTCTTTGCCACTTCCGAAGGGGCTACAAAAGTAAGACGTTCTCTATATGTATTAAACAAATCACTTATATCATCTAATCTATCAAGGATTGATTCATTGAAATAAGTACAACCTTTGCACTTTAATTCATTTGGTTTATCAGAGTTACAGAATATTCCCTGCTCATTAATCAATCCAGATGCTGGACATACAGTAAAATAATCATGCAAATAAAAATATATGTTGCAATTAACATTATGTAGTATTTTACTAAGCTGCTCTATATGAATATTCTTTATGTGATGAATAAAAACATTCAATACATCATAGTCTTCGCTATTCAACGTATAAATGGTATTAATAACTTCATTTGTGGAAAACAAACCACAATCCACTCCGTCCAAAAGAAGTCTCCACACATCATTTCTATGTATCTTTATTTTCTCACCTATAGAATAAGCTCTGTATAAATGAATAACAGAAATATCTCTGTTATTTAATATTTCCTGATGAGCTTTTATTACCTTATCAGTACCACCCTTGCCGTGAATATAATTTCCATATGAAATTGTTAAAACTATTCTTTTATACTTAGGTTTTATTCGTTTCATTTATTACTCCACATAGTAATTACCAAGGGAATTCATTGGTCTCTTGTAATGCATCTCTGATAGCTTCAAGCTTGCCATAACCAAATCTGTTATCCGGCTCAAGATATCCGCCTTCAGCCCATTCATTCCACGCGTGTACAAAAATCATATCCTTATGATAATTATCGCGAGCATTTATAATCTGTTTCTTAAAGCATTCCTTAATAGCCTCTGGTGTATCACCAACAGAAACACAACCATTAATTCCTTTTCTTGGAGTGTTATCCCAACCTACAAACGCACCAGGAATATTCTTCTCTGATGCAGGTTTTCTATTAAGAATATATGACCAAGCCTCAGCAAAGTCCTCCCTGCTTACAGCTGTCTTTTCCCTCTCATTAGCACGTACAGCATCAACACCTGTTCTCTGCTCCTTCAACACGTTAATCTTTCTCTTAATAGTTCTAAGTGTTCTCCAAAGACGTGTTGATTTGATTCCTGTTCCAATATTTTTATCTGTTCGACTATAAGTAGGTTGGAATTCGATATTGTAATCAAATCTGCTATCGTCTCGACCTTCAATCAAGTCGAATGTTACATCCTGATAAGCAAATGACATTCCTGGGAATCCATTTTCCTTTGCCATCTGATCCCAGGTATCTAACATATCATTTAAATTTGTAACAGCTTCTGCTCTATAGATTACAAAGAATGGTTTACCATCTACCTTGATATATCTGTCATCCTTAAAGAATGGTAATAGATAATCAAAATGTGCTTTCCACTCTGTGATATCTCCATAATACTGTGGCATGATTACTTCTTTTTCACCTACCCATGCCCTTGTCCAAGGCTCATTAGCCCAAGAGATACAGAATGGCAAATCAATATCCTTATTCTGAAGCATCTGTTCCATTGGCTTCTCTAAAAGAAGTTTTCCGTTAAACCAATAGTGATAATAGCAAAATCCATAAATGCCATATTTCTTTGCTAACTCAGCCTGCCAAACTTTTACATCATCATCTAACAAATTATAATAGTTATCATTCACAGGGATACGAGGCTGTACATGTCCTTCAAACCAAGGCTGGGCTTTTTTTACATTAGTCCATTCTGTAAACCCCTTACCCCACCATTCATCATTCTCTGGGATATCATGAAACTGTGGTAAATAGAATGCTATTATCTTCATAAAGTATTTCTCCTTATATCTATATTTCTCTAACCTTAGGATACTAATCCTCTAACTCTTTTCTTAATGCATTAATCTTGCCTTTACCAAATTCCTGATCAGGCTCCATATATGCACCCTCTCCCCACTCATTCCATGAATTAAGGAAAATAATCTTATGCTGGTCCTCTTTATTCTGTACAGTCTCAATCGCTCTTCTAGCTGCTTCTCCAAAAGTCTCTGGATTGTTATTGTAGTAAACAATAGCATTCTTTCCAGAACGAGGAGATCTATCCCAGCCTGCTAAAAGCTGTGGGTATACTCTCTCATCCTTATCTACTTCTGTGTAATAGTTCGACATGATTTTCTTATAATCATATTTTTCTACCGCTGAAAGCCACTTGATTTTTCTAATAAATCCATAGAATGCCTTATGTAATGTTCCGCCAGTCTTTAACTCTGCATACTTTAAGTTGATAGAGTTTACAGCATCAAAACCATTCTCATAGTACCACTCGAAGTTCTTTCTAATTGCTTCCTCCGGATTCTTGAGTACCTTTACATCAAGCTCTCCTAATGATGGAGCAAGCGCTACGAAATGGAATCCTTCAAATCCATTTTCCTTAGCAAGCTTATTCCAAAGCTCCATAAATCCCTTTAAGTTTTCAAATCGCTTTGCGCCAAATAATGCAAACAAGAGCTTTCCATCAACCTTAATATATCTAGGATCTTTGAAAGCTGGTAATAAACTGTTGAAGTGATTAATATGATCCTCTTCTCCAGGATATTCCTGCTTAAAAATCATTGTGGATTTTGCTAATGACTTTCCCTTATCCCAAGTCTTTGTTGTCCAATCGTGATTTGCCCATCCTAAACAGAAAGGGAAATCTGGCTCACCACTTTTAACAACTTCATTAAATGGCATTTCCAAAACCTGCTTGCCATTTCCAAAATAGTAATGCCAATAGCAGAATCCTTCTATGCCCGCTTCCTTTGCAAGTTCCGCCTGTTCTTTTCTGACTTCCGCTAATCGTAAATCATAAAAACCTAAATCTGCAGGTATTCTTGGCTGAACGTGTCCTCTAAATAAAGGCTTTGCCTTAGCTACATTAGTCCATTCTGTGAATCCCTTTCCCCAAAACTTATCGTTTTCAGGTACTGGATGAAATTGTGGTAAATAATATGCTATAACTCTTGCTTTCATCAATAACTCCTTCTATACCAAAATAGTTGTATTATTACACGTTTAAAGCGTTTTCATGTGCTTCAACCATTTTTTCTACGCTATAATGTGCCCCAGTTTCTATCAAATATCTAGAATAGTCACCATCTTCCTGGGTAAGTAATTTATGAATCGCTCCCTGAATACCAATAGTATCATCAATACTAAATAAATATTTTTCGTACTCACCGCGCAAAAACTCCATTGCAGCGCCGCTTCCAACTGTTGATATAATTGGTGTACCAAATGATGCTGCTTCATTAATAACTAATCCCCAGCACTCTTTTCGTGAAGGTAATAGTAATACTCCCGCCTTCTTATACTCAGTAATCAAATCTTTCTTTTGTAAAAATGGTACTACTTCAATATTGGTATCTTCTTCAAACAATTGCTCTTTCACAAACAATTTAGTGCGCTTACCCATTCCTACAAACTTATATCTTATCGTACGGTCTAATCTAGCGACCTTAAGTGCTATATCAAGTCCCTTATAATCAAAGTATTGTCCTACAACCAGTACGTATTTTTCTCTTGGCTGACAATCCACTTGATTCTTAGTCAACTCTTCTTCTGTGTAAGAACTAAAATAGTATGGAAATACTTCTTTGTCACCTACTAGCTTCTTAATATTTTCTGCAGACTTTTCTCCTGCAACCAAATACTTATCTGCGCCCTTAATAAAAAATTTCTTCAGATGATTTTTCAGTCCTGATTCACCAATAAATTGTTCTCCATCAAAGCTGAGTATATATTTCTTTCCCCTCAACCTTAAATAAAGTATCGCCATCATTTGAACAGGACTATTAAAACAACTGATAATAATATCATCATAGTTGCCATTTAAATACTTAAATATCTTAAACGAGAAAGAATTCTCATTTGATATCTTCAATCCTTCTAAGAAATGCTTTTTATATGACGCATTCACACTCTTAGCCCACTCACTGTTTCTATTCGCGGAGTTATTACGCTCATATAAAACAGTAAGGTCTGTTCTTTCAGACAAACTATTAAAAAACTTTACTCTATATGGAACTTCAATATTAGTTATATAGAGAACTTTTCTCATTATTTCTCTCCATCTCTAAATCTACTATTTTGCAGCTTTAATTTTCTTTACAACAGAATCAAGTCTTAGCATATATACTATGGCAGCAATCTTTCTTTTCAATGAATTTTTGCTGTTACTATATCCGCTTACTCTTAATGCAGAATCAAAACCATTTTCGTATGACTTCCAAAACTCTTCGTATAATGAAGGCTTTGGCGTAGCCTCCTGCATATTAGGCTGGATGTAATCCGCTTTTGTTATTTTTTGAATTTTTCCTGCCTGCTGGAATTCTTCAATATAATTCATACTTTTTGTAGTATTCATTATCAAGAATGATGTTCCAACTCCATCGTTCAAATGTTTTGTATCTTCTCCGAACTTAAAACAATCAGCAAGTGTAATATCTGAAACCCTTCCCAGGGCCGAATATTTGCATTTATAACACGATTCTCTAAGAATGTAATTCTTCAAGAAATGATAATAAAAAATCTCTAAATTTGTTGATGGAGCAAAGAACCTTTTACCATTCGCATATTTAATATACAAATTCTGTAACTTACCAGCTCTAGGCTTTCCTCTGAAGTTAACATCAACAATCTGCTTTTTACCATTTCGAGAATAGTACTTCAAACAATCTTTCCAAAAAGCTGGACTACCTACTCCATGACAAATGAAATCCACTGTCAGTAGATTTTCTGTAGAACAATTCTTTCTGCTCAAATATGTAATCAAGCCTGACACCTGACAAGGGGTTCCTGAAAATAAAACCCGCTCCCCATTCTTGAGCAAATCATATGTCTTCTTGTAGACATCGGATGTATTGCTCTGAACATATTTGGACGTCTGAAACCTTTTCACATTTTCCTTGTCATTATATATGTTATGCTGAATAGAAAAATCCATACCAAACTCAGCACCAACTACATATCCGCCCTTTTCTATAAAAGCATTGGCCAATACTGAAAATGCACCACCAGAAGAACTATTCTTTCTAGTTTCTATGGAATTATTTACGAACAAAAACGCATCATCTGAATCGTGTAAGCTAACATCTGCATCTGCGTGACAGACATTATCACATAGACCACATCCAACACATTTGTCTTCTGTAATTTCAGGATAATAAAAGCCTTTATCAACCTGAATCATTTCAATTGCATTTCTAGGACATATGTTGGCACAAGCACCACATCCAGTACACGTACTTTTATCTATTTTTATCATTATTCCTGCCCTTATCCCAGTGCCTTTTTTATAAACTCAATGGATTTAGCTCTCTCTGTTTCTAGGATACACTCCACAGCTGAATAATCAGTTTCTTCATTGATTCTATCTATATTATCAAGTGATAAAGTTCTATCTACCTTTACTGTCTCTAACAATTCCTTTGAGCGGTTATTTACAGTCTTTCCATTATCAAGCTCAATAGCAAATTTCTTGTTGAATAACAATGAAAACACTGTTCCGTGGAATGAGTTAGTAACAAAGTATTCTGAATAATAAATCCATGCAAGGAAATCGCTTGGTGAGCACTTTGCAAAAAATTCAGGACTATTTTTGGCATTTACAATCTTATAACCTGTTTTTTCTGAAAGACGCTTTGCATATTCAAGCAAATCCTTTGATTCACGAATGTAATATACAAAAATAAACTTTTCCTTTAATGGTCGCTTACCAACGGCAGACATCCATTCCTGTTTTGTTAACAGTAATGTTGGATCCAAAGTAACCTCTGAATCTCTTCCAGATTCAGACTTTACAATATCAACACCGCTTCGCTCTCTTACAGAAATACTATTAAAATCAGCTAATAATTTTTTATAATTGAAAGGATCTCCATCAAACAGCTTCTCTGTTCCAAAGCTTGCAGCATAGGCGTTTTCTTTTTCCTTCATCTACAAAGTCCAAAAAAAAGGCTTTATCATTTCCTGCACAACCATAATTCCAGACCTGATCGCTTCCTGTGAAAAATGAATCATATTCTTTCGAAAGCTTAACTAGATCCTCATGTGTAACTGCCTTTTTAGACAAATGAATATAATTCTTCATAAAAGAATTAAAAGAAACATTCTTTCTAGTTCTAAAAATCAATTTCTTAGTTGCAGTTTTAAAGCCTTCACCTTTACGAAAACCTAATAAAGGTGAAGCTGCTCTATCAACTTCTTCACATCTATAATCTAATATTTCTGCTTTATGCCCCAATTTTTCAACAGCATATTGCAATGCATACGCCTGTAGAACTGCCCCATAATTTACTGCTCGATGAAATGTAATTATTCCTACTTTCATTACTTCCTCATTCAAATAAACATTTTTATAATAACAACTATTACTTACGTAACTGTGCTGCAATATCTGCATCTACAATTTCTTCACCAGTTCTATCCTTGAGTTGCTCCATAGAAGCTGCTGAAAGACCATTATTTACTGTTGCACACATATCGCATGTACTACACTTATCAAGGTCCTCTTTTGTAACCTTGCCATCGCGAAGATCACGAACAATCTTGTTCTCGTACATGCTGTACTTCTTCTTTGTCCAGAACTTAGCCTTGTGACGGATTACCCACCAGAGTGGTACCCAAATGTACTTGTGCATAGCTGGTGAGACTGAACCAATCATCCAGCAATCACGATCACAGCATCTAACCTTTGAACGAACCTTCTCAGCTGCCTCTGAATTCCAAAGCTCATCCCAAGACTGCTCATTAAGGTTACCCATGACCTCTTTGTCCTTTGTACCATTACATGGCATTACATCGCCGTATGGGTCGATAAAGAATGTATCAAATGACATGTCACAAGGAAGAAGTCTCTTCTGTCCATAGATGTAGTTGATAAGTCCGTGGTTAAAGTAAGCTCTGAACCACTTTTTAGGACTCTTGCTAGCAAGAAGCTCATTAACAAGATTCTCGAAGTTCTGAGCAACCATTGGACGATCCTTAATGATGTTCTTCGCCTCTACGAAATAGAAGCTGTTGTGAAGAGATGCAGTAGCAAACTCCATTCCCATCTCGTTTGAAAGCTGGTAAAGAGGCACAAGATCAGGAGCATTCTTATCCTGAACAGTCATTCCAAAGCCAACATCTGTCATACCCATCTCACGAAGCTTCTTAAGTGTCTGGTATCCTCTCTGGAATCCATTTTCAAGACCACGAATCTCATTGTTAGTCTGCTCAAGACCTTCGATTGAAATACGAATACCAATCTGTGGGAATTCCTTACAAAGATCTACAATACGGTCTGTAAAGAAACCATTTGTAGAAATAACGATACGATCTGACTTCTTATAAAGCTCACGAACGATATCCTTGATATCTGTTCTGATGAAAGGCTCACCACCTGTGATGTTTGTGAAATACATCTTAGGAAGCTTCTTGATTGTCTCGATTGAGATTTCTTCCTCAGGCTTTGATGGTGCCTTATATCTATTACACATTGAACAACGTGCGTTACATCTGTAAGTTACAATTACGGTCCCATTTAATTTCTTCTCTGCCATTTTATCTCCCTTTCAACTCCTATTTATTTAAACAATTTCTTAATAACAGTTTTGTAATATGCCTTTAAGCTATTTATCTTAATGTTGCACATCCACTCCAGCTTCTTATCCCAAAGATTATCATTTTTATAAAGCTTAAAATTATCTTTTGTAGCTTCCCAGAATGGTTTCTTTACAACCGTTGTTTCCAAATATTTCTTAATTTCGTCATATTTGGCATCATCCACATCAAATCCAAACTCATTTGGATTTCCACCGTTAGATGCGATTTCCATAATTGTTCTATAGCACTTCTCACAATTTGAACAATTCTTTTCGCCTTTTCTGTACCAACATACTCGTAAATTTAAAAGCTCTGAATTTTTAGCTTTTTGATAATCTACAATTTTCTTAGCCTTCTCAACACGAGTAATATCACTGTCAGAAGCTTCAAATTTGCATCCCAAGTAATGGATTTTAGAGATAATATCTACGCTATTTCCATCACCTCTGAAAGCACCACTATCTGCTTTATAAGAAGAACCAATGTAGTGTGTCTTAATACCCTTAAAATATACAAGAGGCGCCATTATAGCTGACATAGCAACAATGTGAGCTATACTTGACCAATATCCGTGGTAATCTACTCTATCAATCTTTTTTCTATAAAGCTTATCAATGATAGGCTCATTAACTAAGATTCTACAATTAGACTTAATAAAACAATAATCTGCTACATCTGTATTGTCTTTAAGCTTATTTAAATAATTAACAAAATGCTCATGATAATTAACATCATCAAATGGCACATCGCCACCCCAGATATTCACAAGAATAGGATGTGTTTTCTCAACCTCTATCATTGCACTGGTAGCATCTACTCCACCAGTAAAGAAGAGTGACGCTGTATCGCCATCTGCTCTGCCGTTCTGTTCAATATTATTAGCGATAATATTCACGTTGCATGCTAGTCTTGGGTACATTCCCCTATAAACTTCAAGGAGCTCTTTTATATCTTCATAATATTCTTTATCGATACTATTAACCTTAATATCACAATCAAACACCATTGCTATTCCAAGCATTGCACCCACATAAGTGATAGTTAATACCGACTCTGGGACTTCCTCAAGATTATATCCTTCAGGCATCTCGATGAAAAAATTCTTTTCAAATCTAAGTACCTGCTTTACTGCCTGTGGATACTCAGTTTCATATTCAGCCCTGTTGCCATTAACAATTATTTTCTTTAGTACAATTGTTTCCATTTTTTACCCCTTTTCCTATCTTTATATAACGAGTTGGATAAACAATAAAATCTAATGGTTTTAGTTTCTCCAAAATAATCATTGCAACAACAGGTCCTAAAAAACTAATAACTAATCCTGCAGCAACATGAATAATAGAATTGTGTATACCAAATTTAAATAATACGCTTCTCAATGGTGCAGCAAACAGTGTGTGCATCAAAAATACAGGCATAGTATATCTAGCGCAAAACTGCCAACATTTATTTTGAACATCATTTTCAAACAAGGAATGTGCAATACTAATCACTGAATAGCAAGCTAATACAGCTAAAACAAACCTCATCAGTCCTTCATTCGCAACAACTCCTGCTCCCCAAAAACGAACTATAAAAGAACCAATTAAGAACACAACGAACATCACCACGCCAATCAAAGCATTTACATACTTTACATAATTGTAAGCGAGCATCATCCCTATAATAAACCATACCCAATGTTCACATAATTTACTAATTATAAAAACTTGGCTAAACTTTGAAAAAGCACCTATGCTAAACAGCACTCTAAGAATCGATGCTATAATCAATAAAGCGATTTGATTTTTTACATTTTTTGTCGTCAAAGTAATAACGAACATAAAAAACAAAGCATATAAATACCAATATGGTGATGCAGGATGATAGATTAATGTATCTACAATACCTCCAAGTTCATCGTTTACAGAAGATGAGAACATTTTTTTCAAAAACCAGGTTGCAAAAGAAAATACAAAATAAGGAATTCCTAATGCCAAGAATTTTTTCAAAACACTCTTCTTCCAAGATGAAAAATCTACCACCTTAGAATATTTCTGATATAAAAAACCGCTACAAATAAAAAACAAAGGTACGTGAAAGTAATAAATTGTATCATTAAACCATCCATAAAGTGTTGTCTTTGGAAGTATATCTGATTTTACCATCGATTGAAAAAAATGCCCCAAGACAACCAATATACAGGCGATAACTTTTACATTGTCCACCCATACATCTCTCTTATTATTCACTCCCACAACTACTCCTTCACGTATATTTTTAAGATTTTTTCCAAATACTCATCTATAGTATCAAAGCTAAGCTTCTTACAATTATAGTGCATAGCCTTAGCCTTGTTATCATCCTGCCAAATAGTATGAATGGCATCACAAAGCTGATCCACATCTCCGCTTTCATAGAGAAGACCAGTCTCTCCTACCTTTATAAGCTCTGGAATACCTCCGATATTGGCACCGATAACTGGTGTACCGTACATCTGTGACTCCATGACAGAGAATGGACAGTTCTCATACCATTCTGAAGAGTATACTGACATCTTAGCCTTATGAATAAGGTTTGCTAAATCATCACCACTCTGGAATCCAACATTCTTGATATTATCAATGCCCTTAAGAAGATCTTCAAGGGGGCCCTTTCCAGCGAAAATAAAATTAACCTCAGGCATTCTCTTAGCTGCCTCAATAAGCGTACGAATCCCCTTTTCCTCTGAATATCTACCAAAGTAAAGAACATAATCTTCCTTTTCTGCCTCTACCCAAGGAATAGACTCTATAAAATTATGAATTGCTACTGTCTTTGGAGCAAAAAGAGGATTTGAATCAAGCTTACTTTTCATAAAGTCACTGCAGCAAATAAACTTATCAATATACTTGTATGTACCCTTAATCTTCCAGAAAGTTGCCTCAAGAGTTCCAATAAAGCTCTTTGCTGTACTTCCGTGAATACATTTACCCTTAGTACAGTTCATAAAATGACCACTAAGGCATTTCTCACAATTCTCATGAGTGTTTGGATTGTTACACATGTGGTTTGGGCAAACAAGCTGATAATCATGTGCGGTAAAAACTATTTTACAATTATGACCTGTCTGATTTCTCCACTTAACAATCTCTAAAATCATAGATGGTGTAAGCTGATAATTGAAATTATTCAGATGAACTACGTCTGGCTTAAAATCGTCCAGAACAAGTCTGATTTTCTGACGTGCTTCCTTTGAATAAATAGTCTTCAAAGGATATGTGAGTTTTTCTAATTTGCTGGCATCATGAAAATCCATATCAGATGTGTATGCTTCAACATTATTGCCAACACATCTACCCTCATGTTCCATTCCGAAATACTGAACCTGATGCCCCTTTGCAATCAGGGCTTCACCTAATTTAAAAATGTACGTTTCCGAGCCCCCATTAGGGTAAAGAAACTTGTTAACCATAAGTACTTTCATAACATTCTCCATTACATATCCTTCTTGAGCTTAAATTTTGCCCACACTGAAAAATTATACAACCTTCAAACAACTGTTGACAATCGCAGATTAGTAAAATAAGCATCAAATTTCATTAACATATATGTTACTTTTCACAATTTCGACGCAAAAAACTCCCCAACGAGGCATATGCCTGTCAGGGAGTCGTTTTACTAAAAAGTAGCTTCTCCGTTATGCTGTAGAAGGTTAGCTGATGACACTCCATCCACATCTATCAATTCCCTAACCAGCTTTCCGCCCTCATCAGTACGGAGTTCTATTGTGATGTCCAATGTTGTTGAAGTCAAATTTCTAGATTTTACAGAAAAATGCTTAACATAGTTTTTAACTATTCCTGTTATCTTTTCCTCTGCATCCAAATCACTGCAGTTAACAATTAAAATCATAGGTGCCTTAGCCACTGGTACCCAATCCAAAACAACCAATGTAACTGTAATAGCACATGACAGAAGCACTGCATACATTGCAAATCCTGCGCCACATATAATACCTATTGAAATCGACCAGAACAAAAACATTAAATCCATTGGATCTTTTATGGCAGTTCTAAATCTTACAATAGAAAGCGCACCTACCATACCTAAACTGACAACAATTGATGATTGGATTGTAACAATAATAGCTGATGTAATAAGAGCAACGCCAACTAATGAAATATTAAAATTCTTAGAGTAAAAAGTTTTTCTTGTTAATACTCTATATACAAAGAAAATATATATACTTATCAAAAAGGTGACTGCAAGAGCTAAAATCACAGATTCCACTGTAATATCTACGCTTGCATACCCTTCCAAAAATGATCTTTTAAAAATGTGTTCCATTTCATTATTCCTCCTACATATTATATTGTCTGCATAAAAAATACTTGCTGTATGCAGTTTGATTTAAGTTATCAAGCTGGCATGCTCGATAAATAACATCCGGGATAAACTCATCCCATTTAACCTCTAGCAAATGATGTCCTCTTGGCATAACAGGTCTCTGAGTTATGTTACCTGTCAAGAAATCATTTAAATCAGTCGATGAATACAAATTTGTATCAATAGTAACCCTCACATTTCCCACATCATAAACGTAAGGAACCCTATCATAACCCACAATAATAGCAGGCCTCATATTGTGCATCAGCATCTCCATTGTAAGCTTTCTCAATACTATAGGCTGATGTTCTATATCATCCACTATCGGTCTGCCAGCCATCAGCTGTTCGCACTGTTCCCTTGTAAGTGAAGTGGAAGTCTTCAATGTTTTACCTCTTTCCTTCCTCTTACACTCAAGAGATATTTTTGAATCACTACCATTGTATATTCTTATTCTAAACTTTTCTCTCGGATCAGTTCCGTTTAGGTTCTCATAATAACAACGATTAAAATAATCATCAAAATATAATGATCTAATATTATAGGTATCGCTTCCTTCTGCAACATGCTTATCAATCGGAATCAGATAATTCAATCGTTGCTTTAATACTTCTATTTGTTGGTCTGTCACAAGATACTTATATTCGTGCCTATACTTGTTGCCCAATATGTATCCTCCTATCCATAGTAGCCAGATAAGCTAAAGCTATAAAAAACAGAAATCCGGTCATATAGCAAATCAGTTTCATTACCGGTATGTGATGTCCTGTAGCCTTAGCCTGTGTCTCCTCAGCAAAAACCGCCTTTAAACACCTATCCTCGTTAATAATTTCATTAGGTGAAAATTCTACGCCAGTGTTTTCATCTATAAAATAAGCTATATTGCCAACTCCCAATGTATTGCCATCTGGCATTTCAGCAATACATTCCCCTTCTTTAATAGAAAAGAACACATAGCTCGCGCCAGCCCCACGATTAATTCTAATGGAGTGCCATTTTTCGTCGTCCACCCACATAGAATCCAAAAAATCTACACGCTCGCTTAAGTACTGCTTTATATCACCAGCTGAGTCATTATGGCCCATTGCTGTAAACATTCCACTCCAGCGAACAGAGTTGCAATAAGATGCCTTTTCGATACTATTAGACAAATCATCTATTCTATTCTCAATGATATCATCTAAAATTGAACGATACTCGCTTTTATATACTTCCCTATATTTCTCTTCAAATTCTGGAGAATCAGCCAACTCACCGAACCAGGAATTTCCATAATTAGTGAATCTTGACAACTGCCCAGAAATCTGAGCTGTAGAAGGTTGTTTCACTTTATTACAAGCGGCATTTCCAAGAGCATTATCATAATCCCACTGTGGTCCAGCATATATCTTATTGGCAACATCTGCTGCATCCCAATAAAAATACAATGAACATATATCAGTATTTGCAAATATTTCGTTTATCAAATATGTTCTAACCCAGGAATCGGTATCTATAAGTTCAGCTGCACCATCATTTTTTAATGACGTTTCAAGCTCATTTAAGTGCTCCAGCAATATTGAAGAATCATCTCCAGCATACTTAACTTCAACAATCCTACCATCATCTGTGACTACATAATCATCCAACGAAGCCACTCTACTAGGAATAGACATACTATACCAATAGCCACTATCAGGACTAATATCTATTTTATTTTCACTTACCTGCACACTTTCAGATAACAGATATAATCCGTAATACTCGCCATTAATATATAAGTCTACATATTCACATCCTGGCGTCCAATTATCCTCTACCTCTTTGGCAAAATCATATACCAGCTTATCCCTTAGATTTGATTCATCATATCCATTAGCTAAAAGGCAATATTTTTTTGATTCTTCAAGCCCAAGTAAAGATACATTATTTTCAAAATACAAATTAAAGGGTTTTTTATCAAGATTCCATGTTGTATTTCCTCTTCCGCATATATCTGCTACATCAGTATAAAGCTGATTGCCATTTTTATCTTTTAGGTTAACGCGAACAGGTTCTCTATGTTTTTTATCACTAAGAACTTCTTCAAAATTGCCTGTCGCATTGGAAATAAATAATGTTGAGACATTTTCAGACTGTAATACCTTGAATTCATATTTGTTATGCTTAAATAACAGACTATAAGAATTTCCAAAAGATAATTTAAGATCCCCTAACGTATCTCCAGATGCCGCCTTGATACCATCTATATACATGCAATTTTTAGGACATGATATAGCAACATCTCCCAAATCTATTCCAGACGGAATAAATGCATACAAAATACCATTAGTCTTATATAACTTTATATGCTCATTTCCTTCAATACAAAGCTGCACTTCATCAACAATCCCGTCATCTGTCTTAACCTTTTGGTAGCAAAAGATTGATAGAAATACGCCTAATATCATCATTAATAATATTATAGGTTTCGATTTGGTCATTTCATAATTCGACTACTATTATATATTTCTAGATAATAAATAGCATTCTCCCTTCTCCAATTGGGCGCACAAAAAACCACACCACACGCCCATTTTCAAACATTATACACAGATAATATATATGGTGACAATAACCTATATATAGAAAATCTGAGCATAATGCTTGACTATTATATCATAATTTCACAATTTGAACACAAAAAGAGAGAGGCTCGAAATGAAGCACACTTCAAACCTCTCTCTTTTATTTTCAGGATAACCACAAAAGCCGCATCACAATCTTTCGATCACCCCAACATCCCAACATCGGAAGCATTTGTTTCCGAAAGGATATAATGTGGTCTATGTTTACTCTCAAGATACAATTTTGCCACGTACTGTCCCATTATTCCAAAGCAAAACAGTTGTATGCCTCCTATAAAAATGACCACACTTATTGTGGATGCCCATCCAGCCACAGGATCACCAAATATAATTTTTCTAACAACAATAACAATTAAACTTATAAATGCACACATTGTCATTGTCATCCCTCCCCATGAAGCAACACTGAGGGGAGCTTGTGAAAAATTTATTATTCCATCAATAGCATATTTGAATAATTTCCAAAAATTCCACTTTGTCTCTCCAGCAACACGTTCTGTATTTTCATAAGGCAGCCAATATGTTCTAAAGCCAATCCAGCCAAATATACCTTTTGAAAAACGATTGTACTCACCCATAGCACAAATAGCATCAACCATTTCGCGTTTCATCAAACGGAAATCTCTAGCTCCATCAACTATATCAGCATCTGAGATTTTATTAATCAGTTTGTAAAACCTTCTTGCAAACCAACTTCGAATAATTGGTTCCCCATCTCTATTAACACGACGAGTCGCAACACTATCATATTCACCCTGTTCCAAAATATTCAACATCTGAGGCAATAAGCTAGGTGGATCCTGCATATCAGCATCCATTACTGCCACATAGTTGCCAGAAGCATTTTTGAACCCAGCATACATAGCTGCTTCTTTCCCAAAATTTCTAGAAAAAGAAAAGTACTTCACATGGTCATCCTCTTTAGTAAGATTTCGCAAAATTTGAAGGGTATTATCCTTCGAGCCATCATTTACAAACAAAAGCTCATAGTCAAATGAAATACTCTTCAAAATCGAAGTAACCTCTTTATAAAAAATTGGTAATGCTTCTTGTTCGTTGTAACACGGTATGATTAAGGATATTTTTTTCATTAAATTCCTCTCCCCTATTTTTGTTCTGTGGTTTTTATATTTAAAACGTCAAAATCAAGTCTTTCATATTTATTCTGCTTTCGATCTACAACATAAAGCATTACTCTTTTGGCCCCTTTTTCTCTTTCAGGCGTAGTAATTTTTATCGTAAAAGCTCCATCTTTCTGTATTTCTCCAATATCACTAAATCTATATATAACCTCTCGGTCATTAAAAAAACTCACATAAACATCTGTATTATTAACGATTTCAGAATTCGTATAGCCATCAATAAAATAGTCATCACCATTTTTGGTGATACTAGCATTACCTCCAGATGAAACTTCTTCATAAGAATCAATTTCTAAATCCCAGATGGCTTTTTTTATGACATCAAAATCTTTGTTATAGTATTTTTGTGAGAAATTTGGTGTCTCCCTAAGCAACACTTCTCTTGTATTTAAAATTCTTTCCGATGGGTGTTTCCAATATTCTCCCCAATAGAAATCTTCTTTTAACATAAGTGCTGCATAGTTACGTTTTTCGCAGTAATTCTGGTAGTCAGAATAAACCGAAAAAATATTATGCATCGTTAGTGCTAATAACAAAGTAAGGCCGACTATAATCCCTCCAGAAACAACGGAGATTTTAACCTTTGCACATTCTAACAGTTCGCACATATAATAAACCATGCATACTAACATCATAAATTGTGTAAGAAAAAAAGCACGAATTTCAATATATGGACTTAAAATCAAAGCTCCACTAGATAAGGTTCCCAATATAAAGAGCATTATCAAGCACTCAAAAAAACTTATATCCAAAGATACTTTTTTCTTAAAATGATAGCATATAATTATCAAAATAATAGTTAACAGGATATACATGTAATCATAGTATATAAATTTACCAACAACTCTGCACGCTCTTATAAAATAATCATAAATAGTTAATTTACCCACACCAATCTTGTTGTTGTAATAGTCTACGCGTATCTTTGTACTTGGTGCCTTAAGCATGAAAACAAAACCAATTGTATAGAATAAAAAAGTTGTATAAATCCAAAGAGGATGTTTTTTACTTTTTATTTTTCCCCAGATAATATAAACTAGATATACTATCCAAACTGCTCCAACAGTGTTTTCGTTTGTTATACCTGCAACCAAGCCCAACAAACAAAACAATATATTTTTTTTAACTGAATTTCCTATAATATCTATGCTATTCTCCCCGATTATAAATCGTAATGGCAGAGCGAATGTAAGAAGAATACACAT
Organism: Pseudobutyrivibrio xylanivorans; assembly: GCF_008935055.1. Lineage (NCBI taxonomy): Bacteria > Bacillati > Bacillota > Clostridia > Lachnospirales > Lachnospiraceae > Pseudobutyrivibrio > Pseudobutyrivibrio xylanivorans. The sequence continues at coordinate 28,874 of NZ_CP043029.1, forward strand.
TCCCCATAGATAATTTGTACTTCCGGTTTTCCAAAAAAATATTTCTCCCAAGACCGGTTGACAAAGAATTATTAAAGAAAACGCCGTTATTGTTGAAATTAACTTTCTATATATAGACCTCTCTGTCTTAAAAGCATATAGTTGTATCAAGAGCAAGAAATATAGGCTCATCAATGTATTTAACACATTAAAAATATCCTTATCAAAGCACCCAAAAACAATCGATAATTGTTCTCCTACTCTCACGTTCCAGGTTAGCATTTGCTTAATTACTTTTGCTGACATTCTTGCTAATATTTCTATAGGATTACTAACTTTTTCATATGGATAAATAGCAAGAAGTGCATAATCCTCAGCAATTAAAGGAGTATGAATATTAATAATTAAAAAGAAGGTGAATATCACCATATCAATAATAAAATATAACCTAACTAATAACGATTTACATTTCTCTTCCATAATTAAAATTCTCTCTTCCTTAGTTATGTTTACCCAAATACCTAGTTTGGGGAAAGATAATGGTATATCTGTATTTGTTACCCTAAAACCAGAACAGCTAATGTATTGAAATTTATGCTTTCTTTCCGCAAAAAGCAATGCGTATTATAACACAAGTAGCAGTTAGCTTCAATTAATTCCCTAGTATTCCGAAGCACTACTGCCCCCTCATAAACTTTGATTGACCTCCGAAAACTTTGATTAAACGTTTTTTACTCAATACAAGGAGATTTTTATAGAAATTTCCTAATTAAATTTAAAACGGCAGCCCCCCTGTCTGCCGATCCAGCTTCATTACGATATTAATAGCTCATCAAATCACTAAACCCCTCTCTTAGATTAGCTGTCGCCTCGTAAATGCTCCTTATGGCGCATTTACGTTGACCTCTTGGCTACCACCGCAACATCCAAAGCCTTTGATTGTCTGAAAGACCAGTCAATAGCTTTTCCTGGTTTTTGTCATCCTAACAGCAGCTGCCGTATATATTTCAATCTCTTGTGCTTTAGTATTCTGTCAAATGCAAGAGGAAAAACACTACAGCTGATAAAACTAATAATTATGCAAAATACAATATTTAAATGTAATGAACCATAAAGAATTACACCAAGTCCAGAACCAAAAAAGGCTGATGGAAGATATATATTGGAAAAGTATGCTTTCCCAACCAAGTAATTCTTTTTCCTCCATTCAAATCTATATAAAAAGACAATGTAAGAAACGCTAGAACAATTCCAAGAATTATAATCAAATCCAGAAATTGTTCAATGTTATATTTAACATTTGAAATCTCTGTATACCACTTAAGTAAAACCAAACATGGCAAGCAAATCATCACATATACTCTATTCTTTCTATATGTTAAGAATTCCTTATTCATTAGCGTTCCAGCAGCATACCAAATTCCTCTCATCGATGTTTTCCATACAACATCATAATACTCAGAATTAGAAAAAAAATACCAACATATAAACGTTATCATAAAAAGAATATACTTATACTTGTTTCCAACTAATTTCAGTAAAGCAAATGATATGATTGAAAGAATAAACAGCGAATATATATACCATAAATGTTGACAATAAAGGTTTTCCCCAGAGAGCAGCCCCTTAATCCACTCAATAAATGTTATTTTTCCATACCCAGCCCTATCAAGTATCCCATTCATCCGAGAGAATAAATTAGCAATTGAAAATACTATATACACGATAAACGAGTAACATATATAAGGTACAATTAATTTTTTGATTTTTTTATAAAGTATCCTACAGAATCAGCACTTTTGTATTTATCAATAGAAATATTAAATGCAATTCCAGAAATAAAAAACATAAATGGCATATGAAAATAATAAATTGCATTATACATATAACCTGCAATCATATTATCTTTTCTAACAACCGTTGTGAAACAATGCCCCAACACAACTAATAATATTCCTATACCCCTAGCAACATCTATCCATTCCAATCTCTCTTTCATTTAGATATTCTCCCTATTACTGATTTATATAATGGTGATTTTACTAGACTCCTTTTTAGCTCGAACCTATTTTTATTACACAAGAATGTCTATTGTTTTCTGTCACCAAAATCAAAATTCTATTCATTATACAACTTTGGCTTTCGCCTTGACAACATCCCCAAGCAACGATTATATTACATTATGTGTTTTACACATTGCTAATATTTCATGTTTAGAATATTTGAAATTTTAAACATATATAATACAACATATAAGAAAGGTACTAATGATGGAAAATTTTCAATATCTAGAATCACAGTATTTGGATGATTATAAAGTATATTCTGATAAAGACTATTATAAAAGTGATTTCCATCCTCAGATTCTTGAATATTCAGATGCCATTGCACTTCCTTTTAAACCACTTATAGAAGGCAGTCCAAATGGAAAAGGTGGATGTCTAACAAGTGAAAGTGAATATATAAATGCCTCTGCTTTAGAAGCCGAAAATTTAATGAATGGTCCCTATGAGTTCAATATTGAAAACTTGGAAAAAAGTGATTGTAACGTTATATGGGGCGGATACTATTTAGATCAATGGGGCCACTTTCTAGTAGATGTTTTACCAAGATTTTGGTTTACACTTAATAAAATTGAATATGATTATATTGTTCTTACGGCGTCCAAAAACAAAATGCAGCTAAGTCCAAATATAGCTCAATTACTTATAGCAATTGGTATAGATCTTAATAAGATTAAATTTATCAAGAACCCAACAAGATTTAAAAAGCTATATGTACCAGAGCTTTCAATGAAGCGTCCACATTACTATAGCGCTGAATTTAAAATGTTCATGGATCATATTCGCGCCACCGTAAAACGTCCTGAACTAACATATGATAAGGTCTATCTGACAAGAACTGGACTAAAAAAGGCAAAACAAACTGAGATTGGCGAGAAAGAGATTGAGACCATCTTCCGTAAAAATGGATATCATATTGTTAAGCCTGAAAAATTAAGCTTTCTAGAGCAATTATCCATTTATGCTGATTGCAAGGAAATAGTCACAACATCGGGAACTTTACCTCATAATATGATTTTTTCACCATCTTCAACTAAGTGGACCATAATAAATCGTAATGTACGAATCAATACCATTCAGTTTCCAATCAACCAACTTTCTGGATGTGAAGTCATATATATTGATTCATACATACAATTATTTCCAGTAAGTCCAACCAGTGGACCATATTGGTATTATATTTCAAACTCTTTAATAGATTATTTACGCGATAACGACCTAAAATATAAAATAGGTAAAAATGGTTTTTCTAAATCAATAAAAAACACAATTAACGCAAAGAAGTACTGTTTAAAATATCTACAATACAAAGATTCATCTTATGATATTGGCGGAGAAATAATTGCAAGTACCAGACCATTATCCGAAAATACTAGAAGATACAACATTTATTTCAGCAACCGAATAAAATTAGATCCAATTTATACAGATCTTCATCTTCATTCAACCGTTTTACGGGTGATAAAAAATTTTATCAAATTCTTATTGGGTAAAAGTTCAAAATAAAAACCGTAGCAGTCTCTGTTACAAAATCAATAAGTAATTATGTCAAACAAAACCTGCTAAGAAAAGTCAAGCGTAAATTGCTTTTCCCAGCAGGTTTTCTTTTTGCCCTATTCTTATTATTTTTGTGCACACTAAAAAGGCTGACTTTCATCAGCCAATAATAAGCTGTATTTTCTACTTTTTATGCTTTGTAAACTTCGCTTACACGAGCGTAGTAAATTCGCAGAAACTTATTTAGTCCTGCTATCTTAGCCTGACGTTTAGATTTCCCTTCGGCCTCTTTCTTTAGAATAAACCGGTATACCGCATCATCCTCTGGAGCTTTGTGCGTTTTTAAAACTCTCATTGTCTCATAACCAATCTTGCGCAGTAGCTTTGAACCACGTTTGCTAATCTTTCGATTAGTTCCCACAAATTGGCCGGACTCATATGGCGGTGCATCTATACCTGCAAATGCAATAAGCGCCTTACCACTATGAAATCTTCTTATATCGCCTATCTCCGCAATCAGTTTAGGTGCCAAGACATCCCCAACACCTCCCATCGCTCGTACAGTTTCATATTCAGGAAGTGTCTTTGCCAGTTCTTTCATTCGTGTTATTATCTTCAGTAAGGTACTGTCGATTTCTCGAAGTACCCTTACTGCTTCCAATACCAGCATTTTGGTCGATGGGGTATTGGCAGGCAATGTCGGGATACCATCAGATGCAAGATCATAAAGCGTAGCTGCTTTTGATCGGTTCTGGTGGTATTTCTTTTCGGCAGCCCAGGAAATATAATCCTCAATAAAATCTTCTTTGGTCATCGCCGTTATATTATCGAAATGCCAGTACCTCTCTACGAAATCACTTAGTTTGTCCTTCCCGCTGCTCTCATTCCAACTGTGAAACTCCTTCTTTACTCCTGGCATTGTATAATCCAGCATATGCGTTAATTCAAGCAGTGCCTTTACGTGAAGCTCCATGTAATGGCAATACTGCCTTCCCAAAAGCTTTAGTTCTGAGTACACATCATCACTTCCTTGATGGTTTTCCAAGCGATACCAGTTATCAATTCCATAGTTCGCGATAGTGATTGAATCCTGCTTATCGGTCTTTACTCTTCTAAGCCCTCTGGATGCATACTCCTTCATTTCAAAAGGATTGATCACAGTCACAAAAAAGTTCTGGTCTTGAAGCGCTGACAACATTGGCAAATGATATATGCCGGTTGCCTCCATAACTATACGAATTTCTCCATCCAGCCGCTGAATCATTTGAATCAGATTCTTCAACTCACTCTCTGTGTGCATTACCTCAAATGGGCTTGCGACAATCTCTCCATAAGGTTTCAGTATACACACTGTACTTTTCTCCTTTGAAACATCAATACCTACGCTGATCATACATAACCTCCTATACTTGAATTAGTAATTGTTTACCACCCACACTTATTACCATTCATTTTAGTTGGTTACACGGGAGCTTATCCCTACCTGCTTAAGCGAATACTTATAATAAGGGGTTGGTTGACAGTTTTTGTTGCCGGATGTGATAATCCAAAAAGCGGCTCGCCATACCAATTACTCCCCTTATTATAAAAAAATAAGTGCAGATGTCAGAGTTAATTACTCTCTAACAACTACACTTTTATGGTACTAAAAAGCCGCTGTAAAAAAACTACCCTAAAAGGTAAGGATTCAGCCACCATCTGAACAGATGGGTACTGAATCCTTTTTATTTGTAAGCCCTCAATCGGTTCTTTCCAGACTTAATATTTAATTCGGTTAGAATAGGTATAATTATACACCGGAATTGGGTCACAGACATAGTTCTGTGTCTCTTTTTTTAATAATAGAGGAGTGAAATCCGAAGATTTCACTCCTTACTTTTTTAGGGGAGTTTTTTAACAGCCCCCTTTAATTTTAAAATATTACTTTATAACACCTTATTCCTCAGCAAATATTTCTGCATCTTCTGAAGATACTACATCCCCAGTATCCTCCTCTATAACTTCGTCAACTGAATCCTCTACTGTATTTTCTTCAATAACAGTTTCTTCTGTTTCTTCTGTTTCTTCTGTTAATTCTTCTGAGGATGAATCATCTATAACAGGCTCCTCTGTTATTTCTTCAGTTGGTTCAGGAATCTCATCATCAACAATTTCATTTGTCTCAGGTTTCTCTTCAATTATCATTCTGCCATATTCATCAAAGTTGTAATGGCCCTGAGGTAAGAGATTATTATTCTTTGTCACATAATGTCTTCCTGTAGTTACCTGGCAGCTACTGTTAATATAGTAATAATAGCCATCGATGTAAATTAAACCAGCATATGTCTTTCTACCATTTACGTAGTAATATCTTACTCCGTCTTCTTCATAAAGACCATTCTTCTGACGATCAATTATCATCTTGCCATCTTCCGCAAACTCATAGAAATCTTGTGGCATGATATCATTATTTTTAGTCACATAATATCTTCCAGTTACAGCCTTGCCATTGCTATTAATGTAATATAAGTAACCTTCAATATCTATTAAGCCTGCGTAATTTCGTTCGCCATTTACATAATAATAGATACCACCATCTTCCTTACAAAGACCATTCTTCAATGAATCATGAATTATCATACGCCCATTCAAATCGAAATTATAACGTCCTTGAGGTAGTAAACCATTATCCTTAGTAACATAATAACTTCCAGTAACAACTTCGCAGTCATGGTTAATATAATAATAATGTCCATCAAGCAATATTAAACCTGCATATGTCTTTTTGCCATTCAAGTAATAGAACATTTTTCCATTTTCTGCTACGATTCCATTTTTAAGTTCATCAGATAATTCCATTTTTCCATTCTCATCAAAAAGATATCTACCACATGGAATCAATCCATTGTTTTTAGTTACATAGTAACTGCCAGTAACTGCAAAACACTTACTATTAATATAGTAATATGAACCATCAATTTTAATTAAACCAGCATAATATTTTTGGTTAAGCACATAATAATTAAGTTTTCCATCTTCTTCAATTAAGCCATGCTTAAATCCTGTTAAATCTAATTTACCTTCATCATCAAAGTAATATGTACCTCTTTTTATCATTTTGTTCGGTTGGTTAACCTGTACATTTCCTGTAGCAACACTTCCATCGTACTGAACATAATAATAATCACCATTTACTTCAACAAAACCAGCTGCTGGTGCCTTAAATCCTTCTATATAATAATAGAGCTTTCCATCTGCTTCCCTCACAATCTTCTTATCCATTTCAAAGATTATTCCTGTTTCTTCAGTAAGCAATCCATTAGAATCCTCTACTGAAACTACGCGATAACCCTCTACCATTGCATATGTTTTTGGATCAAAGAAATATTGTTTTCCATTTATAACGTGAAGACCAGTTAGGCAATATCCATTTTCTGCATAATATACCTTACCATTATCTGCCAGAAGTCCTGTGTAATTCAACAGACCTTCTTCATCGAATGCAAATGGAATATTCTCTACTCTTGAGAATCCCTTTGTAATCTTTCCACTTACAAAGTACATTTGTGAACCAGTCTCAAGATCCTCTAACCATCCACTAAATAACTCAACCTTAGGATCTGCCTGTTCACCGCAGTTACCACAAATCATCATACCAGTAGCACGATCATAGTACTTCCAATCATGTCCATCCGCGCAGCTGCTTTCCTTTGAGTATGTATCAATAATATTGCCCTGGCTGTCTACTGTTGCAAATGAAAGAGACTCATTTGTAGCTGTAACCTTTACTGCGATTGCATCGTAGCTCTGGTCTACAATTGCAAAGTTGAATGCAGGATTGTTATCTGCTGCATAGTTAATATTTCTGCTCTTCTCTCCAAGGTCACCACATACGAAGTAAACAACACCATTTTCTTCATCAATCTGTCCAGATGTCATAGGCATTGTTCTTGCATATGCATGATCATGTCCTGAGAATACTGCATCAATTCCAGCTGCCTCAGCTGCCTTTGGAATTGAATTATGGAATCTCTGGCTGCCACCATTTGGATTTGTGTAGTATGCAGGCTGATGTACAGATAAGAATTTCCACTGTGCTGAGCTTGCCTGTGCGTCCTGAATTAACCATGCACATGCATTTGAAAGGTTAGCACTGTAGTTGATTACAGCAACATAAACATTGCCGTACTCTACAGAATAGTAATCCTTCTCGTCTGCACCATGTCCAAAGATTACGTTAGCTGCAACACCATTTGCATCACCATAATATTCATGGTTACCAAGAGTATGAATTATGTCTGCTTCGTGGAATGCCTCGTTAAATGTAGAATCCATTTCCTCCCACATATTATAGTTTCCACCATTGTCGACATAATCACCTGTCTGGATACCAAAATCTGAACCTGCAACCTGTGTTCCTAAACCATTTAATAACTGAATTTCTTCAGCGTCTGTCTTTCTATTTCCATGCATCTGTGTATCGCCAACTACAAAGAATGAAACTGGTGCATCCTTTGCTGTTGTCTTAAATGATGAAATATCAGACCAATTATTTCCGTCGCCTGCGCGATAGTAATATGTTCTGCCTCCCTCAAGGCCTGTCAACTTAACTGTGTTGATATAAGCAGCATCCTTGCTTGTAGAGAATGCCTGAAGTGTATTGCTTCCTGTCACTGTAGTTGAAGCACTTAAATCACTATTCAATGAGTACTCAACAACTGCTGCAGCTTCTGTTTCAGCTACTGGTGCAAACCAAGTGATTATCTGCTCACTATCAGCATGCTTTGTAGCTGTGTGCATAAGACCTTCTGGCTTACCTTCACCATTTACTACAGAATTCATTACAGTAATTGTTGTCTCGAATGAAACCAGTTCACCCTTCTTAGCAATTACTACAAATGAACCACCTGGAGCAATGTCTCTGGTAACGGTTGTTACAATTTCTCCATTAGCATCCGTAAATCCTATTGATACACCATTTACAAATACTTCTACACCTTCTTCTGGCTCTCCTGCAGGATTTACCACTCTAAGAACAGTGTCTCTTCCTGACATTGCAACTGTTGTATCGATTGTATAATAAGCACTAAGTGTAAGAATAACCTTCTGCTGAGCAGATGTTACTGTTCTTCCATCGTTTGTGATGCAGGTTGAATTAGTTACCTGGTATGTGAAGAAATCAATAGCTGGATCTAAGTTAGTTGGAACATTAAATGATAATGTAGCCACCTCTGAATTAGCAGGAGCTTCACCTTCACCTGTCCAATTAGCTTTAATCTCCATCTTTGCCTTCTTGAAGCCAGTAATTGAATATGCAGCCTCAACATCCCAGCCTTCTGCTGCTGTAACTGTTGGCTCTCCGAAATCAGAATTGAGCTGAAGAACTGTCATGTCAACAGACTTAACAGATCCCTGTGTGATTAGTGAAAGCTTATAATCACTTCCAAGAACTACAGTATCTGCACCTGTCAGTAAAGCTTTTGCATCAGTTTCAGCTGACTCACCAATTGTTACATATGAATTAAGTGTATTTGTATTACCAAATTTATCGTAAATTGTAACACCAATACTGTGAAGTCCATTAGCAAGCTCAAGTCTTGTAGTTGCTGTGTTTTCATCACCATCACAAGCAACTTCTTTTCCGTCGATGCTGAAGGTTGTTCTTGTAGGATCAATTCCTGAAGCATTTTTTCCTTCAACATCTGCAAATGTTGCAGTTATTTCAACGCTGTTTGTATCAACTGCTACATCTGAAACATTGAAAATAGACTCTCCATTTACTGTTAAGCTCTTGAAGTATGGATTATCCAAATCATCAAGATTTGTTCCATATACAAAACGATAGTTGTCAAAATAGAAACTTCCTGAATAACGTCCACCACCTGACGCTGGCGCATAGCTAAGCCATATCATTCCCTCACCATTTCTAATTCTAAATGGATGCTCTGGACTATAATAACTAGCTATTCCTGAAAGATTTGCATAGCAATATTTCCAACCAACCCAGTTGATTGTTGATGTAGTTGAAATCTTGCCATCTGTATCTACATCGTCATGCACAAGTGTGAAATTCTTTGTGCTGTAAGATGTTCCATTAAATACACCAATATCTGCGTGCAATGTATATCCTGCAAGATTATATGTCTTTGCATCTGCATATACCCATACGCCGACCTCTGTTGGTCTTCCTTCTACATCGTATGAACCACTACAATTTCTAATGTAATAGTTTGAGTTAGAAGAGCCATCGTATGAAGCATAATCAAAATTAAGCTCCATAGCATATTCGCCAAATCGAACCTGTCCACCATTTGCTTCTGAAGTAGTGGTTACATTACCAGCACAGTAATGTGTAATAGAATTGTTTGGCCATAAGTAGAACGCATAACCATTCTCCTTAAAGATTTCAGCTGCAGGAACGCTTGTGTCATAGTTTCCAGTAAATCTGAAAGGAGCCTTTAATGTAGCATAAACAGTCTCATTGATGCTGTTGCTATTTGCAACAGGTACAGTAAGTTCATCGTAATCTCCATAGTATCCAGGAGTTACGCCAGCATCTACATAATTACTCTTGCCCCAGTGGAAATGTGCTCCCTTAAGAGGGCCATTTGCATTAGGCTCAAAATCAAATGCAACAACAGGCATCTTACCTATTTCTACTACGATACTTGAAGATATTTCTTTTCCATCTTTTCGTGTAAAACTTACAGATACTTTTGCACGCATGGATGTTGTAGCATTACCAGCCACAAAAACATTACCATCCATATGACCCAAATCATTCTGTGCGTCCTCTGGATTGAGTGGTTCAATTGTCCAATTGAAGTCACCACTCTTGTAAACCATATCTGCATTTTCAGAACGAACTATAAGTCCAAGATTACTTCTCTGACCAAAATCAAGTGAAGCTGATGCAGATGTGAAATAAATATTGTCTGGTTCAGCAATCTTTACTGTACTCTCTGCAATCTTTTTATTCTCATAGTACAATTCTACGTTTACATCACCTAATTCACCATTAGATACGAACACACCTGTGTTCTCATCAATTGTTCCCTTCTTTGCTGAATCTTTTGCAAGGGCCCACTTTAATCCACTTTCTGGCAAATCAGCCTCACCACCAGCAGAATCAACACCCTTAGCTGTAAATGCCACAGGTGAATTTGGTGTAAACAAATCACCATTAGAAGATATTACTGCATGATGGAACTTACCATCATTGATTGAGTTTGCTACAACTAAAATACCAGAAGAGATATTTCTTTCTGAGCCATCAGAAGGATTGTTTCTGACTGCATATTTTTTCTCACCTTCTCTTCTTGTAACAACAGTAGCAGAACCACCACCATCAAGGTAAATAGCCTTAACGACTCCCTGTGCAACAAGGAAATCAGCCATCTCATTGATTGACATTCCGACAGATCTTGGATACTGACGTCCATCAGCCATAAAGAATACAACTGAACCATCAGCTTTAAATCCAACACTGTTTACAGGGAAAAGCTCTGATGTTCCAGGAACAACATTTTTTCCATCCTTAACAAGATAGAATGGTCCTGATACAGCCTCTAATACATCAGACTTATCTGTTCCAGCATCCCTAATTACATAGGAGCCATCTTTAAGAATTGCAAAATAAGGTTCCTCATTATCCTTTTCAGGGTTAAGGCAATTTCCATTAATATAGAGCGAACCTCTTGGCTGACCGGTCTGCATGTTGAAATAGTCACCATTTGTGGCAAATACTACATTTTCTCCAGTAGCCTTTTCGTATGCAGCAATCTGATGAGTTGTTGTCGACAGTCCCCAATCACCAACCTGCCATTTACTCTCCTTCGTTTCGTTATTGTAGTTCTTTGCATCATAGTATCCATCATAAGTTGCCTTAAATGATACATCTGCGCTTGGCTCAATTGTTGTCATGTATCCCATGACCTGAGCGTCACCAGTCTGATCGTTAAGAACTACATCAGTTTCAGTCACACCCGGTACTATGTTATAGTTTTTCTGCTTTACAACTTTGATTACATCACCGTCATAACGATCGGTGTAACCAACAATTTTGTTAGCAGCCATTATCTCAAGTGGAGCTACCAAAAAAGTTGTCAAAGCAAGGAGTACCGCGAGAATCGATGTGACAATTCTCTTATGTTTTCCAAACTTTTTCATTATTCCCTCCTAAATATTTATTTATAGAAACGCTTATTCCTCCTACCCCAACAAAGCATAAACCCCTGATTGTTTATGCATAAATGTGTAGCAAGAATAATGCGATTCTCACATAGAGTAATGAACATTTTCATTTTTTTGAACGTAGGATAAAAGTAAGAAAATGGAAACATTAAAGAATCATATAGAATAATTTAGACTTTTCCCCACAACATTATCCCTTCATCCCCGCCTTTGTAGAACAATATTCCCTTAATTGGGCACGATATCTTTTTATTAATTCGCACCTAGTATAAATATAATAACACTGTTTCTTACAATATAATAGTTAGTTTTACTAAAAAACAGCCCGAAGCATACGCTCCAGGCTTCTTTTCTTAGAAGTATAACCTTATTTCCTCACACAAACTATTTTCGTTTTCCCCTCCCCACCATCCACGGAAACCATGTATTAATAATATACGCAGGAACAATTAGCAACATCGACATCACTATCGTCATAATAATTGCTACAATCGAGGACAATAACATATTTGATAAACACAAACCGTAAAATTCCCCAAACTTGCTATGCAAAATATGTTCCAACACTGCATACACTTTACCATGAAATGCGAAGAAAATTAATGTGTTTGCGCCTACATATGATAAATACTTATTAGTCTTAAGCGTTTTAGAAAGCATTATTATGCATATAAGTCCTACAATTGAAATAGCGTATTCACTTAGCTCCACATACACTCCAGAAAACCTTCCCAATGGTGCAAACGCCAGAATTAGATATATAAGCAATACTCCTAGTCTAGTTACTCTTTTATTCTTTCTATCTAGATATTCCTCCCATCCACCTTTGAAAGAATATCCCAAAATCATCCAAAACATCGCCTGGAAAATATACTCAAGGTGCCATGGCAAATTAGGACTATTCCATGAAAATATATCCTTAGGAAATAAAAGGACATATAGTCCATTTATTAGTGATAAAATAAACGAAATTATTATTCTCTTACTTTTGTTAGTAATGTACTTAATAACAAAATAGAACGGAATAAACGCAACAAACAATGCAGCTACAAACCATAGGCCATCTCCATATTCTCTAACCTGTATAAAATTCTGGAACAACTCTCCTTTCAAGTCTCTATCACCCTTAAGAGTAATTACCTGAGATAGTAAAATATTAAGGTTAGAAAATATAAACCAAGGAACAAATAATCCCTTAATCTTTTTTCCCATTAATGTCTTAAATGAATCAGGCTGTTTATACACATATCCAGCCACAAAAAGAATCCCGTCAAAAATATCGGGGTGTATATTTCTGACAATAGAGCTGTCTTACTCTCAAGGTGTGAAAGCATTACAAACATAATACATATGTACTTAACTATATCTACCCATTCTACTCTTTTTCCCATATCTTACTACCTTATACATTTATTACGAGCATTTCACCATTCAGGCATAAAATCAGCCCATGGTAACCTCTACCAAGAATACCATAGGCCATATATTTCTTATATTATTTCCACTTATAATCCTCAGAAACCTTAACTATAACAACCCCATTTTTTTCAATAATGGAGCCTTCCTCTGGATAAGCAGGCATTGTATCCAATATACCCGAGTTATATATTGCTAGATAAGTATCGTTATCAACTATTTCCAGATTGATGCCAATATCATCCACCAAACCTATATATGACTTGTGAACCATATCCGGTTTTGTCATCATGGTACCAAACTTTGCAAAAGCATCAGCTCTGCCGTATAGCTCATTCTTTTTAAACATAACATTGGCACCTATATTGCCAAAGAATGCGTATTCATATTCATCGGAGATGAGCTGACTATCAGCAATATCACCCACAATATTGTTCATAATAGAGTATGAGCTCGTGCTTCCCTGAGCCAAAGCATCAATATCTGTTCCAACTGCATAGATATTTCCATATAAAAGTATCGCACCCAAGATTCCACAAAGATACTTCTTGTTCAATCCAATACTTTCCATGAAACAAAGCAATAAAGGCAGCACCAATGTCATTGGCATACTCATTTGCATAAGTATTGCTTGTGTACTTGGTGCCAGCACAACAGCAATGTTCGCTCCGACTGGCAAACACAAAAACAGCAATATATAAAAAACAAGATTCTTAGGGTTCTTATATAATCTCTTTACACCTGCAAAAATAAAAAGTCCAAAGACTACCAACGTCACAACAACCCTAATTGGAGCAAAAACGTAATTCCCCGATGGAAATAAAAATAGCTAATCCAAGACCTGTAAATTAATGTCAGTGAATGTGGCAATCCTGCAATTATTCCAAAGACAGAAACCGAATCCGCGCCATTGTAGTCCGAAGCTGTTATGTGCCTTGCAAGCATACAAACAGTCCATGCGATTTTATAAAGCACACACGAAACTATAAAAACAACAATGGTCTTGATGAACAAACTGCTGCATTTCCTATTCTCTTCAGAATAGATCAACTTCATCATATAGAGGATTACCAAAACAAAAAAACACCCCAAATTCACCTGATATATTCCGATGCTAACAACCATCAATGCAATCGATGCACCGGTATACATGAATATATCTTTTTTCTCGCCTACCTCTTTAGTCAAAAACCATGCAGCTAAAACTGAAGTCAAAATTCCAAAGCAATAATTTAACGATGTAAATCTGTATGCCAGTAAGCAACACATTGTAACGCAGCAGGAAATCAACATTGTATAAATATAGCTAGTGACCTTCCTGCTCTCCTCAAACATCGAAATAGCAATATATACTGCAAACACAATAAATAATAGTGCCACAAGCGAAGAAAATGGTTCTGCACCATATCCACCTCTGAACTTATCCAAAAACAGAAGCATCCATCTTCCAGAGCCTAGCTCGATATTTCCAGACTGGTAAAATGATGATGCCCACAAGCCATCCACCGAATTAGTCAATCCTTTTGCAATCATAGGCAGATAACACAGCACCGAAAGAATCCATGTTACAAAAACCGGCTTAGCCGCTTCCCTAATTTTATTCTCCATAACGCTCAATTCCCTATGCCTGATATATCTTCATAATCTTTTCCAGATACTCATCAATAGTGTCAAAGCTCAGTTCCTTGCATGCTACATGCATAACCTTTGCCTTGGCATCATCCTGCCAAATTGTATGTATAGCATTGCAAAGCTGATCTACATCACCGCTCTCATAAAGAAGACCTGTCTCTCCGACTTTGATAAGCTCAGGGATACCGCCAATATTAGCACCAATTACAGGTGTACCGTACATCTGCGATTCCATTACGGAGAATGGGCAATTTTCGTACCATTCAGATGAGTAAACTGACATCTTCGCCTTGCGGATAAGATTAGCCAAATCGTCGCCACTCTGGAAACCAACATTTTTAATATTGTCGATTCCCTTAAGCAAATCCTCAAGTGGCCCTTTTCCAGCAAAAATGAAATTTACCTCTGGCATTCTCTTTGCAGCCTCAATAAGAGTACGGATACCCTTTTCCTCAGAGTATCTGCCAAAATAGAGCACGTAATCCTCTTTCTCAGCCTCTACCCAAGGAATAGCTTCTATAAAATTATGAATTGCGATTGTCTTCTTAGCAAATAATGGATTGCTATCCAACTTACTCTTCATAAATTTACTGCAGCAAATAAACGCATCAATGTACTTGTATGTTCCCTTTAGCTTCCAGAAAGTAGCCTCAAGCGTACCGATAAAACTCTTTGCTGTGCTACCGTGAATACATTTTCCCTTTGTGCAGTTCATAAAATGACCGTTCAAACATTTCTCACAGTTTTCGTGTGTGTTTGGATTGTTGCACATGTGGTTTGGGCAAACCAGCTGATAATCATGAGCAGTAAACACAATTTTACATGCATTTCCTGTCTGTTTTCTCCATTTAACGATTTCAAGAATCATCGATGGTGTAAGCTGATAGTTGAAGTTGTTGAGATGCACAACATCTGACTTAAAATCATCAAGCACCAAGCGAATCTTCTGACGCGCTTCCTTGGAGTATATTGTCTTGAGTGGATATGTCATCTTCTCCAGCTTGTTAGCATCATGAAAATCCATATCTGATGTGTAGGCATTTACTGCATTCCCCACACAGCGTCCCTCGTGTTCCATACCAAAATACTGAACCTCATGTCCCTTTGCCATGAGCGCTTCACCGAGTTTAAAAATATAAGTTTCAGAACCCCATTAGGATAAAGAAACTTATTTACCATAAGTACTCTCATCATTCTCTCCCAAATTAACTGTTTTGTAATATATAGTGCCCCAATTGGCATCTTGCGAAATTATACATCATTTAGATATGGGCCTTCAACCATTTCCACAATATTAGCTGTTTGCCTCAAAGACATCAAATGATATAATGAGTTGCGAATAGGAGTTTTTTATGATTGGATTAACAATTTTATGCACATTTTCATTAGCACTTTTGATTGCTAATATTTACTGTTTTAAAACTAAAAAATATTTGAATCTCTTCATACCATGCATGCTTTTCTTGCCTGAGTACTACGGAATAGAGATTAATAATTCTCTTCCTCTTCTTACTGTCAGCAGAATGATGTTTTTGGTATTTTTCGTCTACGCTTGTATTAATCGCAGAAAGAGTATTAATCTCAAGGAAATTGATTTAAAGGATTTGCCAAAACCGTACTATTGTCTAGCAGGTTATTTCATCTTACGAATTGTTTCAAATCTTTATTACATCACAACCTACGGACAGGCTGCAAAAACAATCTTCCTTATTATATTTGAACAGCTCTTACTTTTGGTTTCAGTATATATGCTCGCTCCAACTAAGGAGGAAGTGCATGCTCTAATCAAAGCTATTGTACGAGGTGCTACTGTTATGTTCATCTTGGGAATTTTTGAAAGCTTCACTGCCATCCGCCTCGCAGATGCACTTTACACGATTTCCCGTCATGTAATGAATGAGCATTACATCCGTCTCGGACTGCTCAGAGCAACAGTCACCTTAGGCATGCCAGGCGTCTACGCTAATATGTGCATACTTATGCTCCCACTTATCATTTATTTGTACAGAACATCTTATCAGAAGCGCTACATTGCTATCGCTTTGTTAGATGTTTTTGCTGTCATCCATGCAGGCTCACGTTCAGATATTTTATATTTGTTTATCATTCCTGTGATGTACTTAGTTTATGTACTACGCACAAAGGCTGAAAGATTGGAATTCACAAAGAACCTTTTTATTATTGTAGCAAGCCTTGCAGTTATCATCACTGTATTAAGCGCTACGAATCCATATTTCAAGTATTACTATGTGGGAACAGGAAAATCTGTCCTAAATGAAATTGGTTTCAATTTCGATTTATCTGAAGACTCTCCTGATGATTCAATCGGTTATGGATCAAACGCCAAGAGTGGCAGTTTCTCTCGAACAATGCAGTTTAGCGGAATCCTTTATGCAGCACGGATTAATCCTGTTTTCGGTCTAGGTTCAGGTGCCCAAACAAGAGGTGATGTTCAATATTATTGGGACAACAATTGGCGCCCTATTAAAACCTATGACCTTGGCGTTGTTGAAATCTTCTGTAACGAAGGACTCTTGGGCACTTTAGGATTGACATTAATGCTTTTCTACCTGGTGCTTGTATCAAAAGGCAATCGTTCTCTAACTATCCTTTGCCCGATTTATTTACTTACCACACTAAACACCGGTAATTTGTATGCATACCTGCTTCTATACGTTGTAATGGCATATTACAAGTGCTCTCCTGAATGTGAAACAACATTTGAGAATTCATAATTGGAAGCACTTTTTTCGTTCCCAAGCAAAGGTGATAATAATGAGTAATATTGATATTTCTGTAATTATTCCAGTATTCAATCAGGAACATTGCATTCAAAAATGCATAGACAGTGTTTTAAGCCAAGAGCATGTAACTTTTGAAATTATAATTATCGATGATGGCAGTACCGATGACACGCTCAACGTCTGCAATCATTATGCTTCCATTCATCCTAATATCAAAGTAATTCATCAAGAAAACGCAGGGCTAGCTTCTGCTCGCAATACTGGATTAGATAACGCTATTGGTGAGTACATCACTTTCCTTGATAGTGATGATTATCTCTCCCCAAATGCATTCCACAAAATGTTAAAAGCCATATCTTACAACTCAGTTGACGTAGTGATTGGTGAATATGATGTTATCTCCACCGATGGGAATTTGCTTGGTATCGGTAAGATTCCTTCTCAATTCACCAAGAGAATTATAAGTCCTGAAACATTTTGGGCGCTTAACAGTATAAAAGACTGTAACTTTCTCTTCACTGTTGTTTGGGGTAAGCTTTTCAGCAAAAGCATATGGGAGCATCTCCGTTTCAAAGACGGAATTCGCTTCGCAGAAGATGAATATCTGTTACCAGAATTAATCTCGTGTTGTAATTCATTTTATCTACTTGACGATGTTGTTTACAATCAAATCCTCTCTGATGAAAGTTTATCACGAAGCTCTTTTAATTATAACAAACTCAATTCTCCCGACTCCAAACTATTAACTTGCAATCATCTTATAAAACACGCCTACTATGAATATGCTATAGAGAAATGGAGTATTGCTGTCGGAGAAATACTATTGATGACTAAATTAGCAAATGATACTGAAACCCATAGCAGGGTGATGAAGCTCTATAATACCTCAGTTCAATTAGGAAACGACCTCTTTAAATATATGGATTTGAAGAAGAAAATTAAATTTCTTGGATATCGCATCATTTATCCATTTTACAGATAGTAATACTTTTTACTTTTAAATGAAATGATGGACCTCGGAGACTACAATGGGAAAACACGCCTACTTAATAATTGCACACAACAGCTGGAAACAGCTCCAGTTTTTAATTAATACACTGAACGATTCGCGCAACGATTTCTTTCTATTGATTGATAAAAAATCAACAGATTTTAATGAGGCATCGTTCATAAATGGCTGCTGCAATGCATCACTTACTATCGTTGAACCAGTAAGCATCTTTTGGGGCGACTATTCACAAATCAAGGCAGAGCTTGCCCTTCTTGAAGCAGCAACACATAAAGACCACTATGATTACTATCATCTTATATCCGGTGTTGATATGCCACTCAAGTCTCAGGACGAAATTCATGATTTCTTTGACGTAAATCAAGGGCGGGAATTCATAGATTTTGATGCACATGGCGGTGCAGAAATTGCTTACGAAAGAATGCGATACTATTATCTTTTACAGACTCACATTGGAAGGAAACGCCATACTTGTCTCAAGATTTTTAGAGATACTATTCTGCTCTTTCAAAAAATATTGAGTATCGACCGTGCTCGTGATATAAAGCAATATCTTGAAAAAGGTTCCAACTGGTTTAGCATTACCGATGATTTTGCTAGATACATAGTCGCTCATTCTGAATTTATTGAAGAATATTTCAAAATGACATACTGCGCAGATGAGGTTTTCGTACAGACAATGCTCAATATGTCACCTTACAAAGATAATTGGTATGGCTTTAAGAATAAAGACATTCAATACCAGAACCACAGATACGTGGATTGGGGCAGAGGCAAGCCCTACACTTTTTCCAAGGACGAGTATCCAACGCTTTGCAAAAGCCCTTATATGTTTGCAAGAAAGTTCTCAGAAGATATTATTTCTAGCTAAATCAAGTGGGGTGTCCTTTCGGACACCCCTATACATAATCCACAATTGCTTTTATCAAATTAACAACCTGTATCAACTTGCCAAGATTCATACGACCCATCTTGGTATATCCTCTTGTCTCTACATCTATTTGCTTCACTGAGTCACAGCATACAAAGGCTTTTTCACCATCCAATTCAATCTCCTGGCAGAAGGCCGTTCCAAAATCCTGCTTATAGACTGGGCAGAGAATAGCTTTACCTGATTCGTTATAATAATTCTTGCTGACTACGAGAGCCAGCATATCTTCCCCTGTAATCTGTATTATATCTCCCTGTTCTACCATAACTCTCTCCCAACAGCCCCACCACACTCAAACTCCACTGATGAAGCGAGTGGTCGTCCTGTGCTTTCTACATATTCCTCCAATGGTTTACGAGCAAATCTGAATCCTGATGCTAATAATTCCTTAATCTGTTCTTCCTCCAAGGAATCCAGTAGACTCATATCTAGTACCTTTCCTTTACTAAGATACGAAGCATAATCCAGCAGCACTTTTGCTCTCTGACGCTTCTCCTCAATATCTGGCTCATAGAAGTCGACTGCTCCGACATTGAAATAATCACCCAACTGCTCCAACATCCTATAGTTTGGCGCAGTCTTCCCATTGACCCAGTCGCAAAAGGTGGTGTACTTCACCCCAAGATCATCACTCACCTGACGGCGGGTCTTTTTTTCTGTCTTAAGAAGTATTTTTATATTTTTTGAGATTTGGACTCTAAGGTCCTGCGATTGTTGTTGCATGTAAGATACTCCAAAATATTTATAGCATCGCCTTCATATCTTCAACTGAAATACCAGCTCGCTTTGCTGCTTCAGATATATCTAAAAGGCCGTCTTTTACAAGGGCTGCTAGTGTCTCTATCTTTCCTTCATTTCTCGCATCATCCTTCATAGATTGAAGAGCATAGCACATATCGGTATTCTCCTTATCCTCGTTAATTGGTATATCCCCTTTAGCGAACTGGTTAACAGCTACAACCTTCTTAAAAGCTGCTTCAAAAACTGCATTTTCTTTTGAATCTAATTCTTGAAGATTTTCCGGCTTAACAACCTCCAGACCTCTAAACAATCCATTATTAATTGTATCTGCAAAATATGCTGGATTATCCATAATATTGCAGCTCATAACATCTGATTTTCCCATTTATAACTCCGTGTAACTTATTTAATTCATATCTCTGTATAAAATATATTCATTTATTAAAGAATTTATATAATCCTCATCTTTGGATTTAAGCAGTGCCACTGCCTCTGTTATTCTTCCAGAATTTATAAGCCAATCAAATGTTTCATTTAATTCAGCAGCACCTTCTATAAAACCTTCATAAAATGCCTCACCATACATAGTTGCTGTTGCAATACATCGCACATCTTTTACATTTGGATAATATTTGTAGTAAATGATAGAATCGCTGGCCTTCATTCCAGCACTGTAAAGCAATGTTTCTTCTACCTTTTTTAGAAAATATTCTAAGCCTTGTATTTCTATCTTGGAGTACCCCTCAATCTCACTCCATTCATATGCCGGCAACAAACACTCCGCATATTTTTTTACATTATAATTAGAACACTCAAAAAATGTTTTTATAGAACCATCGCTTTGCATTTCTGTATAACTTACAACTGTATTATCGAACAATTCACAAAATCTATATTTCATTTGTATTTATCCTTCACGCCTACGCACACTCCTGCACTAACCCAAAATGATTATAAACTGCTTCCCAAAATTCAGGTGTAAGACGTTCCTTTGGGCAACTTAGGAGTGTGAGCTTGCCTGTTTGTTTACTGATATCAATGTAGGTGACCATCTTTTCAATGATGTCCATACCGATAAGAACACTACTTGTTCTATCATAATTAATGTATATACTATCAACTGACAGTGGCACATCCCCCAGCTTAAATCCTTTAACACTGTGCTTAAATTTTTAATGCCTTACAGTGCATTTTCTGCCTATATGTTTCAACCTTTTCATGTTTAGATCCAGCGGTCTCAACACCATAACTTCTTATCGCTGGTACATTGTTGACAATATCATTCCTTTTTAGTAAATAGCATTCCCAAGGAGATTTGGTTAATCTTCGCAGCGGAATAGTGCTTATCGCACACCCTGTATCAATCTTCACTGGAATTCTTCTAAAATGTATTTTCACGTTATCCAATACAAAATCAGCACTACAAGAAAACGAGCCCCCTCCTTTTGCATGACTTTGCATTTCAATTTCTATAAAGTTTTTACTCATCAAACACTACATCCTCCTCAAATTCCCAAGGAGAATGAAAAATCGGTGTTATTGGTTTTCCTGATTAAACCACTTTTTATACTCTCTATTTCTCCTACTTCCAATAAAGACCAGTGTACCTTCATCGTCATCATCATTATCATAAACCAAAATCATGTATTTATTGACTATATGGCTAAGCTGGTCGGCAGTAGTTCTCATGCCAAGCTTTAAATCAGAAACAGTTAAATATTTCTCATCCATAAGTGGCCTCCTTAGTCTGCGTAAACTAATATCCATTACTCTTCCTCCATTATAACATTCCAGAATAAGTGAATAAATAATCTTGCATTAACTTACTCCGTAGTTATATTACGGTATATCCGTAATTCTGTCAACAGCCATGAAAAAGGACCTCCAATCTGGAGGTCCTTTGTAGTCTTTTACATCCTTGTAAGTATACTCTCGAATTCCGTTTCTGAGAGAGTGCGTTAGCACCGTTTAAGAAAATAGGGGGCTCCGGGATGGGAGTCCCCCAATCCCCTAGTTAGTACCGATTAACTAGTCTGCGCGAATCGAAAATCGATAATTTATGTGATTAAGAATGCTATGCTTCATTAATCTTAAGATTAGCCAAGGATTGAAAGTACGCCCTGAGTAGCCTGGTTAGCCTGAGCAAGCATTGCCTGACCAGCCTGAGCAAGAATGTTATTCTTGCTGTATGTAACCATCTCATCAGCCATATCTGTATCACGGATACGTGACTCAGCTGCGTTAGAGTTCTCAACTACGTTATCAACGTTAGCGATTGTGTGCTCTAATCTGTTCTGAACAGCACCGAGTGAAGATCTCTGCTCAGATACCTTAGCAACAGCGTCAGCGATTGCATCGATTGCATATGTTGCTGCTGTACCTGTATCATCATTTACGTTAATACCCTTAATTCCAAGGTATGCAGCGCTCATAGAATTAACATCAACGTTAATCTTGTTTGTCATATCAGCATCAGCACCAACATGAAGGTTGAATGAAAGCTTATCTGTGTACTCTACAGTACCCTGCTTAATATCAAATGAACCATCGTTATTGCTAGTAACCTTTGCCTCTGTGTCTGCACCAATTGAAGAAGCCTTCTGAAGCTCTTCAGCCATAAGTGTATAAGCTCTTGTAGCTGAAATCTTGCTATCATCAGCTGCATCAATACCTGCTACAGTATCCTTCTTTGTAGTCCATGTATCGCCACTTGCTTCTTTATAGTCAACACGCTGACCTTCCTGAAGAAGCCCGATAATATGATCACGAGTGTACTTATTAGATGCGCTGTCTTCCTGGTCTGCAGTCTCAGCAATTGTATATTTTACTGAGTTTGAACCGTCAATGTTAGATACAGTAACGTTCTGACCACCCTTCATTGCACCAATTGATTTTGCAATCTCAGAAAACTTTTTTGCATCATATACGTCATCACCACTTGCTGCAGCGCCCTTAGTAGCTGTAAGTTCTTCACCAGAAACTGTAATAGAATCTCCAGCAGCAATCTGAGAGCCCTTAACATGCTCTGCATATACCTTATTTTTATCTCCTGAGTTTGCATCTGCTACAGATGAATTGATATTGTAGATAGACTTCTCACCATCTTTAATATTTTTAACAATATTAAACTCTGTAACACCACCGCTTCGTGCCTGATCATCTATTGCTCTCTTGCCTGTATCTACTGCAGCTGTAGCACCCTGACCATTACCGATACGTTTCCATGTAGAACCCTCTACTGCAATCTGACCAGTTGTCTTCATATGACCCTGAGCCTCATAAAGAGATGTTGCCTCATATGTAGACTTGTCATACCATCCAGCCTTAACGTTAACAGCAGTATTATCTGTTGCTTGTGTCTGAGCATAATACTGATATACAGTACCATCTTTTGTTATAATCTGATCACCAACATTAGCTGTTGCTGCCATTACATCTGAAGCCTTTACATCTTTTGTAATAGTAGTTGTCTTGCCATCAACTGTGATACTATCTCCAACACCTAACTGCTTTGTTGACAATGTAAATGTGGTCTTATAGCTATCCTCAGACTTTCCTGAGCCAATCTTGTACTCCTTGCCACCGATCATAACCTGATCGCCATCCTTAAGCTTCTCTTTAAGAGTAAACTTAGTTGTGCCATTTACAGCGTTCTCTACAAGATCACCATCAAGACCAGCATCATGAGCCTTTACAGTCTTTGTAACCTTTGTGTCGTTAGGATCACCTTTAAGTAAGTAAGTCTCGTTGAACTTGGTTGTCTCAGCAACACGATCGATTTCAGTTGTTAACTGCTCGATTTCGTCCTGGATTGACTTACGGTCTGTCTGGCTGTTAGTGCCGTTAGCTGCCTGAACTGCAAGCTCATTCATTCTCTGAAGCATTGAGTGAACTTCTGTTAATGCACCTTCAGCTGTCTGTACTGCAGAWACACCGTCCGATGCGTTTGTAGATGCCTGATCAAGACCTCTAATCTGCTTACGCATCTTCTCAGAAATTGAAAGACCAGCTGCATCATCTGCTGCWCGGTTAATTCTAAAACCTGAAGAAAGTTTCTCAGTTGACTTTGCCTGATTGCCAGATGTGATACCAAGCATTCTTGAAGCATTAGCTGCCTGCATGTTATGTTGTACTACCATAAATTCTACCTCCTTGTAGATACTCCCTGGATTCCTTTCCTGGGAGATGTGAATTGTTCACATACTTTGTTAATAAATTACATCTATAATCAACTACAATGCTCGCGCGACACACTGTAGGGATTATACCTACTTAACATAATTGGATGAATGGCGTTTAATGGCCATTTCCTCCTTGTTTTCTAGTAGTTTTGTCTCATAAACAAGCATAAAAATATTCAATTGTAAATGTACAATTGATAAATGGAAATAGATTTGAAATTATTCTTCGATACTTAACATCCGTGTCCTGTGTCGAAAACGATATTAGATTTGATGTTGCTAACGAAGATAAACAAAATCCGTTTCATTTATCTACATTTTAGTTATCGGATGAAGTTTGGAAAACTTTATAGCTTTTTGAAAAAATTTTTAATAATATTTTAAGCTTTATTTTTCCAGCTCTTTTCACCCTTGCAATAACTATATCGGATAGAATGTTATAAACTTAACCCCATTTTTAAAATTTCTTCAAAAAATATTTTTGTTATTAAAAATGGCGCTACGGTAAGTTTTCCACCTACCTGTAGCACCATTATAGCACCATTTTTTGATTGTGACGGATTTTCACAGAATGGTCATAAAGTTCCTAAGCAACCTCTGTGTATTCCATAACAGAAATCTCCTGCATTTGCTTTTTTGCTTCATCAACAAGCTTTTCCAATTGCATAGCCACTTCATTTTAAATCACTCAACTCTTCCATTATTGCAACATATCTCCTCCCGTAATCTCACCCTTCAGAAACACATTCTCTCTCCACCCTTCTTTCAATGGATGAAGCACATCAGTCTTAATTAAGTGCGACAAATTCTGCCTGGTGCATTCCAATATAGAACAGGCCTCAGCTGTGTTGACGACGCAATGCTTTGCAAAATCCTTGAATACCTGCGCGTAAATAGGAATTATGATACCTTTATTCAAAAGCACTCTCTTCTCGATATATATGGATTCATTAATAGAAACACCATATCCGCCAGCATCCACTTTTAGTGTGGAAAGCAATCTTTCATTTGATAAAACTGTGTAAAGCTTTGGTACTTCTTCTAAGCATTCCTTCAAATCCACCTCTAGCACTGTATCATTTTTTAACAAACATATTATTCTATTATCTATAATAGGAAATGCTTCAAACAGATTATCACTCTGCCTTGCCATTACCCATTCTGGCAAATCATTTGTTTTTACCTCACGTAAATAACAAGAATCTTGGGATGATCTTCCTTTACTTAGCGCCAATAATCTCCCCTCATTATACTTTGTCATCTTGGCATTCTTCAGAATCATTCCAATGTTTTGCCGTCCAATTGGTATGACTCTTTCCTCCACCCAAAGCCTTGCAATATCTTTAGGCACCGTATAGATTCCTCGCCTCACGAGCGATGAAAATAACAAAGGTGCATTCCATTCGTTAAGGCACTGTTTCAACTCAATTACAAAAGAATTAGACTTCTCATAAAAAAACAAAAGCCTATTTCTTCTTTTTTATCAATTTCATCATCATGAATTGCAAAGACTTTCATAATAATTCCACCTCATGCTAAGCATATTCCAAATCTTTTCTATATGTTCTTCCGAAAGAATTTCGTTGACATCCTTAAAAATGTAATCTCTACTTCTTTGAGTTAATCGTTCCGAAAAAATGCCTTCCTTGTTTTCAATCAATGATAAGTTTTCATACACTGATCTACTACCGATAAAATTCTGGCAGGGCTTATCTTCAGCAATATCGTATTTACGTATTTCCTCCTGAGAAAGGCACGAGCATAAAAGCGATAATCCGTGATCAAACAGCGGTGCTATTCGTAGTGTTTTATTTCTCGCATTTCTTAAAACTTCTATATTAGCCCCGTGTCTATCTCTATTTAAAATCAAGTAATCGACTACAAGCATAGTATCTATATACTTCTGCCAGCCATTTTCTTTACAAAAATCATAGTGACTTTCCCCAGAAGCACAATTGACCTGATAATAATTTTCCAAAGACGCTTTTGTCTCTCCACGTTGCTTAAAATCTTCTGAAGCACAGACCCAGGTTTCATATTCGGTTCCATCAATTTCCACATCGGCATGTATTAATTCATAATGCAGATGCTCAACTCCTAAAATAGTCAGTAACCTGTCCACAATAATTTCGTTTACACATTCATGTCCTATAATTCCCTTTTCACTGTCAAATCGAGAAAGCTTATAGTATATTTTTCTACCATCTCTTTTCTCCTGAGACTTCAAAAAAGTACCAGCGGTACCGCTGGATGCTCTAGTGTGGGACCATTGTAAAAATCTTAAATCTTGCTTTTCCAAGATAATTCTACTTTCCATTCTATAGAACCTCCTAGCGTAATACTATAATATTATTTGACGCGCGTCAAATAAATCTGAATGACTCGCACAAAAAAGGGACTGGCTCGCCAGTCCCTTCATTATAATTACTTCAATATTCTTTTAAACTCCAAACGCTGCAATCACAATTCCAAGGATAATGACCACAAGGCCAAGGCCTTTGCGCTTGCTAATATGCTCGCCCAAGAAGATTTTTCCAAGGATGGCAACCCATATATATCCTGTGGCTTCAAGGATTGGGCCAATTGAAAGTGGCACCTTCTTGTAACCAAGTACTGAGCAGAGAGATGCGCCAAAGAACACAACATAAGCGCCCATAACCATAGGGTTTAGGTACTCAGCGATTTTGCTGGCGTATTCCTTCTCTGCAGCTTTCTTTAAAACTATCTGTGAGCATGAGGCAATGAAGGTGCCTGTCAGCATGATAAGTGCATATTTAAGCATTCTACTTTACCTCCTCTTCAGACTTTTTCTTCGATGCAATCACTTCATCATCGCCGCTTACAACAAGGTAAACTCCGATGATAACAACAATCGCACCAATTACCTTTGGCAAAGTAATCTGCTCTTTAAAAATCACATATCCCCAAATCAGTCCCCAGATTGTGGTGGCTGCCTTGTTGGCGTAGGTTGTGATAAGTGGCAGATGCTTAAGCACCTGCTGCCATGCAATTGCATAAAAGCCAAGAATACAAATTACAATTCCATAAAACAGAATCCACTTTGGACTCAGGAACTCGTACTGAGCTGCTGTCTTTGAACAGATACTGTTTACAGAGAAAATCAAAATAATAATATGAAGAATGGCGAACCATTTAATCGTCTCTTTTTTCATTACTTACCCCAGTTCTCAAGCATTTCTTTTACGTAGTCAGTAGTCATAATCTTGTCAACTGTGCCTGCCACATCAAGGCGACGAGTATTGTGAGATGTGTAAGCCTCGTTAGCCATGGTGTGAACCTGTCCATCTACAAAGAACTTGTCGTAGTTCAAATCACGACCGTCAGGAAGAACGCGGAAGTAATTGCCCATATCAATTGAGCGAACGCACTCCTCGTTAGTCATAAGTGTCTCATAAAGCTTCTCGCCGTGACGGGTTCCGATAATCTTTGTACCTGTATCACCAAAGAGCTGCTGAACAGCCTTTGCCAAATCTCCGATTGTAGAAGCATCTGACTTCTGAACAAAAAGGTCACCTGGCTCGCCGTGCTCGAATGCAAACATAACAAGTGCAACAGCCTCATCCAAATTCATAAGGAAACGAGTCATGTTTGGATCTGTGATTGTGATAGGATTTCCAGCCTTAATCTGGTCGATGAAAAGTGGAATAACCGAACCACGAGAGCACATAACATTACCATAACGTGTACAGCAAATTGTTGTCTTTCCTGCTGCAACTCTGGCATTTGCACCGATAACCTTCTCCATCATAGCCTTTGAAATACCCATAGCATTGATTGGATAAGCTGCCTTATCAGTTGAAAGGCAAACGACACGCTTAACACCAGCCTCAACTGCTGCATGAAGCACATTATCTGTTCCCTCAACATTTGTGCGAACAGCCTCCATTGGGAAGAACTCGCAAGATGGAACCTGCTTAAGTGCTGCTGCATGGAAGATGAAATCTACACCTGGCATAGCATCCTGAACAGAACGCATATTTCTAACATCACCGATATAGAACTTTACCTTGCCTGCAAGATCTGGATGCTCAGCCTGAAGCTGATGTCTCATATCATCCTGCTTCTTCTCATCACGTGAGAAAATTCTAATCTCCTTCAAATCTGAATCCAAAAAATGCTTAAGTACTGTGGAACCAAATGAACCTGTTCCTCCAGTAATCATCAAAGTCTTATCTTTAAATAATTCACAATTCATGATAATCTCCAATCCGTGGTTATCACAGACTATATACCTTGCAATTCACCACGCTTTCGCTCTTATTCGCTCATTACCCTACATAAGATGCTGCTAAAGCACCATCTAAGTAGGGATGGCTCATCAAGGGTTCATCTGCAAAGTATATAGTCTGTTCAAACTCACTCATCTAAATTATTAATTATATTTCTTTTCTCCACACCATCTTGTTAACTATTCCAGTGTACGACTGAATAATTTTTACAACCTTTGTGGATACATTCTCCTCCACGTAATCTGGAACTGGGATTCCGTAGTCGCCAGCCTCATTCATATCGATGGCTGTGGTGACAGCCTGAAGGAGTGATCTTTCATCAATTCCTGCGATGAAGAAGCAAGCCTTATCAAGTGCCTCCGGTCTCTCAGTTGATGTACGAATGCACACAGCTGGAAATGGCTTTCCAATGCTTGTAAAGAAACTTGACTCCTCTGGGAGTGTGCCCGAATCTGAAACAACCGCAAATGCATTCATCTGAAGATGATTATAATCATGGAAACCAAGTGGCTCATGCATACGAACTCGTGGGTCAAGCTTGAAGCCCGTAGCCTCAAGACGCTTTCTTGAACGTGGATGACAGCTGTAAAGAATTGGCATATCGTACTTCTCAGCCAGCTTGTTGATAGCTGTGAAAAGTGATGTAAAATTCTTTTCAGTGTCGATGTTCTCTTCGCGGTGTGCCGAGAGAAGGATGTACTTCTTAGGCTCAAGTCCAAGCTTTTCAAGAACATCTGATGCCTCTATAGCCTCCAGATTCTCATGGAGAACCTCTGCCATTGGCGAACCTGTTACATAGGTGCGCTCCTTTGGAAGTCCACAGTCTGCCAAGTAGCGGCGGGCGTGCTCCGAGTATGCCATATTCACATCAGAGATAATATCAACGATACGACGGTTAGTCTCCTCTGGAAGGCACTCATCCTTACAACGGTTTCCAGCCTCCATATGGAAGATTGGAATATGAAGTCGCTTTGCAGCTATAGCTGAAAGGCAAGAGTTTGTATCTCCAAGAATCAAAAGAGCATCTGGCTGAATTTCCACCATAAGCTCATAAGACTTTGCGATAATGTTTCCAACAGTCTGTCCAAGGTTATCGCCTACTGCATCCATGTATACCTCTGGGTCATCAAGCTGCAGGTCCTTGAAGAACACACCATTTAAATTATAATCATAATTCTGACCTGTATGTGCAAGAACACAGTCAAAATACTTTCGACATTTCTTTATTACTGCCGCAAGTCTTATTATCTCAGGACGGGTTCCTACGATAATCAAAAGCTTTAATTTTCCATTATTTTTAAACATTTGAACACCTACGCCTGAAGCTTGAATAGCTACAGGCTTACTCTTTCTAATAATTAAACTTCTTCGAAGTATGTATCCGGTCTATCCGCCTCCAGCAACTCATTCGCCCACATAAGGGTAACGAGATCCTGAGTATCAGACAGATTGATAATATTGTGTGTATAACCCGGCAGCATGTGGATGGCCTGAATCTTCTCGCCGCTCACCTCATACTCTATAACTGGATAAGCCTGTCCGTTTTCGTCCACTCCAACTCGACGCTGCTGAATCAAACCATGTCCTGAAACTACAATAAAGAATTCCCACTTTGTGTGGTGCCAGTGCTGTCCCTTTGTAATACCAGGTTTGCTAACGTTCACTGAAAACTGGCCGTAGTCAGCTGTCTTCAATAGTTCTGTAAAGCTGCCTCGGTTATCGCAGTTCATTTTCAAATCAAAGATTGCCTTTTCCTTTGGAAGGTAGCTCAAGTATGAGCTGTAAAGCTTCTTTGCAAAGCTGCCATTTGGAATTGCAGGCATCATAAGTGACTGTGGCTGTTCAACGAAGCTGTCCAAAAGCTCCACAATTTCTCCAAGAGTCACATTGTGGCTAACTGGAACATAAGCATACTTTCCAGCTGTATCAGGAACCACATTGCCCTCCTCATCATAATCGCAACGGTGCTCGTTTCCACGAAGGGCGTCAAACATCTCGTTTACCAAATCATCTATATAAACAAGTGTGAGCTCTGTGCTTGGATCGTTCACTGTGATGTCCAAACCGTTTGCCTTATTGTTGCAGAAAGTGGCAACGGCGGAATTGTAATTAGGTCTGCACCATTTTCCAAAAAGATTTGGGAAACGATAAACGATAACCTTTGCTCCAGTCTCCCCACTGTACTTGAAGAAAAGCTCCTCGCCAGCGAGTTTGCTTTTGCCATAATCGCTACCAGCGTAGCGACCCAAAAGTGTGGCCTGAATTGATGACGAAAGCATAACGGGGCATGTATTATTATGCTTCTTTAATGTATCAAGAAGGGTGCTTGCAAATCCGAAGTTCCCCTCCATAAATTCTGAATTATCCTTAGGGCGATTCACCCCAGCGAGATTAAAAACGAAATTGCAATCACTGCAGTAGCGATCTAATTCCTCTAAAGTGGAAGCACGATCGTACTCATATATAGTGAGCTCCTCGCCAAGACTGTGGAACTTGTCACGGCCATCCGAAGCACACTTAAGTGTCTCCACAAGATTTTTACCAACGAATCCGGCTGCGCCGGTTACTAGAATTTTCAAAGTATAATCTCCTAATTTGTAAATAAGTGCCTATTAGCACTCACAATCCATATCAGTATAACACAACAAAAGAAGAAGTGCACTATTGCACACTTCCCACAAAAAATCCCAAAATCAATAACACTATTTACTAAAGGCTTCCATTAGCTTCGCAAAGAAACCTTTATGTTTTCTTTTCTCGAAAGAATACTTCGAATACTTTGAAAGAGGATCTGCATCCGCGTCTAACTTCTCACAGAAAATCTGCATCCAGACTACATCCTCATCTTTTCCTTGGAACTCATCAAATTTTGCAGTCCCTTGTGTTAGATTCTGATGCCTTGCACGAATAGCCTTGAGTCTGGCATAAACTACATCCCATTCAGGAATAACATCCCGTGCCTCAGTGTAACACTCCTTCATCTTTATCTGGTACTTTTTAACACCATCCTCTTTGACATTCAGGCGTCCACAAAGTACCTCGTCAAAATCCAGATATGCATCATAAAAACGTTCGTTAATTACTCTGTTCTTTTCGCTTCCCATAACGTCCCCTCAAGCCTCAAAATGCTACTTTAACTCTTCACCATCTTTAGTAATAATACTATCTACAATATATATCGGACGATTTTTCACTTCTGCGAATATGATTGCAAGATATTCGGAAATGAATCCTAAAATAATGAACAGCACTCCAAACATGAAACATAATACAACAATGAGTGTCGAATATCCATCTGGTGCTGTGCCAAGAAAATACTGCACAATCGAATAAATCATCAGAATCAATGCTGCAACGATAGAAACAACACCAGCATAAATTCCCATCTTCAAAGGAACATCTGAGAAATTACAGATTGCATTCAACGAAAGCTTAATGAGCGCCTTGAGATTATAATTACTTTCGCCTGCCACTCTGGCACTGGCCTCGAACTCAAGTGTAGTCTTTTTAAATCCCACATTCTGCACATAACCGCGGAGGAATCTAACTCGCTCGCGGTAATCATTTTTAAGTACAAGTGCAACGCGTCGCGATATTGCGAAAAAGTCTGATGAATTATTCTCAAACTTTGTCTTTCCAGACATTGCATTCATAACCTTGTAGAATGCTGCCGAAGTAATGCGCTTGAAAAGTCCTGCATCAGCACGAGATGTCCGAACCATGGAAACAACATCATATCCTGCCTCAAGCTTTTCAACAATTGCAGGAATAGACTCTGGTGGATGCTGAAGATCTGCATCCATGCAAACCACTCCATCACCACTCGCATAATCAATGCCAGCAATCATTGCTGCCTCATGACCTCTATTTGCTGCAAAATTCACAACCGCTACATGGTCATCCGCTGCTGCAAACTCTCTCAATATATCAAGGCTGCCGTCACGGCTGCCATCATTTACAAAAATCATCTCATAGTCCCAGCCAGTCTTCTTTGACATCTCATTCAAAATCGGAGATGTGTGGTCATAAAACTGATGAAGTCCCAACTCTTCGTTATAGACTGAAACTACAATCGAAATCTTTTTTGCCATATAAATAAAGTCCCTTTACTTTAATAAAAGCTGCCATAAGCCAAACAGCAAATGGCAGCTTTAAAAATCTTAGTACAAGATGCCAGCAGGAATATTGACGTCGTACCATACCCCATCCACGTTGACCTTATTTGCCTTAAGGTCACTAGTGGTGATAGCCTCAACGCCGGCTGCATCCATGAAAAACTCGAAGGTCTCAGCGAAGCCCTCTGGAGCTGTTGGCTGAGAAGTCATTGGTGCAACGATGTGATAACAAGCGTTGTCAGCAGTGGTTCCCTGAGTGATATTTGCCTTCATCCAAGCTTCCACAGCCTTAACCTTCTGCGCATCTGTCATATCATCAGTGATGATTGTCTTTAAAATGTCGAGAGCGAAAATCTTGTAAGCAACGATATCGCTTTCTGCATTTAGCTGGCTTGTAAGAACATCCTTGTTAATCTTTACGATTCTGCCTTCCTCAACGCCGAAGAACTTATAGTGATTGTAGAGCTTTGCCTTGTCATCACCAAAGGCTGCCTTTACATCCGCATAGCGATTTGCATAATCGACTGCGTCAAAATTTTCCTCTGTAATATCGTAGTTGTAAACCTTAGCCTCAGCAGTAATGCTTGTTGAAACCAAAGTAACTGCCATCAAAGCTAATACTAATAATTTCTTCATACTTGAAACCCTCCTGCATCCTATTATACTATTCAAAACAAGCGCGTACAACTTCGATTACGCGGTCCTGCTGCTCTGGTGTCATTTTGTTATCACTTGGGAGGCAAAGTCCACGATTGAAAATATCGCTGCCTCTATCAAGAAGCTTGCCATCCTCGCCACGTACACCGCCTGCGATATATGCATTTGTCACTGCACGTCCATTTCCCTCTCGAGTTACAAATGGGTTCATACGATAAATTGGCTGCATGTGCATTGGCTTCCAAATAGGACGTCCCTCTGCATTGATGCTTGCAAGCGCCTGAAGAATTTCTGTTGGGCAGCTCTTGCCATGCTCTGGTGTGAAAAGCACATCCTGCTCACCACGAACCTGTGGGCACATTGCTTCATCATCCACAATAAGGCATGACAACCAGTAGTTTGGCTCACTATTCTCAAAATCAATTGGATTCATCTGAACTGGAAGACCCTTGAAGCCCTCTTTATAACGCTCATAAATAGCCTTCTTCTGAGAGATATGCTCCTCCAAATAAGGCATCTGACCACGAACGATTCCAGCAGTAACATTGCTCATGCGATAGTTATAACCAACCTCTTCATGCTGGTACCAAGGAGCTGCCTCGCGAGCCTGTGTTGACCACTTGCGAACCTTCTCAGCGGCCTCCTTGCTATTTGTAAGGAAGCATCCTCCTGATGAGCCAGTAATAATCTTATTTCCATTGAAAGAAATTGTATTGTAATGACCAAAGGTACCTGTCTGAGCCCCCTTATAGGTTGCACCGAAAGACTCTGCTGCATCCTCAACGAGAATAGCTCCGTGCTTTTCAATTATTGCATTAAGCTCGTCAATCTTTCCAGGTGTTCCATAAAGATGCGCACAAACCACAACCTTTACCTCTGGATAAATCTCGAATGCCTTTTCAAGTGCTACAGGGTCCATGTTCCAAGTATCATCCTCTGTGTCGATAAATACAGGGATTCCACCCTCATAAACAACTGGATTTACAGTAGCATCAAATGTCATGTCTGAGCAGAAAACTCTGTGTCCCTCAAGTGCACCGTGACCAACTGCTGGCATACCGTAGGCTTCAATTCCTGCAAGCTTCATTGAAAGATGAAGGCTTGATGTACCAGTTGAAAGTGCAACTGCATATTTAACGCCAACCTTCTCAGCAACCAAACGCTCAGCCTCGTTAATATTCTCACCTGATGTAGAAATCCAGGTGCTCTTGTAAGCTTCCTCCATCCACTTCAACTCGTCACCGTGGAGTGTAGGAGTTGAAAGGCTAACCTTCTCTTCAAATTTATCAAATTTCTTAGAAAACATTTCTTTCACCTTCTTAAATAATGCTGTTTCTATCTATCCGCCTATTACATATCTAGGCAGACCTATTCTAGTCCATCTCGCCCAACTTGACAATAACCTTTCCATCAATCACTGCAATTGCGCCATCGTTTGGATAGGTCGGCATCAGCTGAACCTCGGCCTCTGCGCCAACAGTTCCGTCATCCACAAGCACATGCTCGTTACCGAATCCAAGGTGCTCCCTTAGGAAATAAATGGAGCCCTCATATTTCACAAGGTCTGTGTATCTAGGGAACTTGTCAATTTTCACTGCATCAAGCTGCTCGCTGTTATCAACGGTTGTAAATGTAGCATCATCCAAATTGTGCCATCCCACAAGGATAATATCCATATCCTGCTCAAAACCATCTGTAGTCTTGATAGCGGTAATCATCTGATTGAAATAGGAAATTGCTTGCTCCTGCGCAATTTCAGCCTTCATATAAGCTGCATTATCCATGTAGGTATAGCCTAATGTCATAACAAAAAGCGAGATAATCTGCAGCCATGTTGCCACAAAAACCACTTTATCCACAAGCACGGTAGCCATATCCACCATCTGCAATCGTTCTATCAACAACAGTGGCAAAATAAATACAAAGATATCCCCATAAAGCATCAGGGAATCAACATTATATTCACTGCTGGTAGAAAGAAGATAAACAATATTCATTCCTATTGGTAGGAACACCAGGCCAATCAAGCTGATGAGTTTTATAGAAATCTTCTCCTTTGCCCGTGCAAGAAGAAATGTAATCTGCACCAAAGTAATTACAAAAATCAGTGCTGTAAAGGCTCTCTGATAGAGCACTGCATTGATGCCCGCCTGACCAAAACCAAGGAACGCCTTTATCATTCCCACAAATGCTGCTGGCAACTTGCTAAGGTCGTAGCCTTCATTCATGCCCTTGTACTCTACGGCATTGATATGCTTTATAAGCATAGTAACCTTACGAAGAATTGCCCAAAGCACTAAACTGACTCCAAGCTGCGCCAGATATGTGAGACCACGTTTGATGTATGCGCCCACACTATCAAACTCTCCGTCCAATACACCAAAGAAAAGCTTAATCAAAAATAGTGCAATAGTCACTGCAAAATATGCCTGATATATTCCAAGGCTTATTGTACAAAGCAGTACTGATATTAAAAACGTAAATACGGATTTACGCTTCGTATATACGTATACGCAATAGATTGCTAAAAACAATCCCAGATGATATTCCCAAGCGGTAAACATAAAAGAAAAGATACTTGTCACAACAGGGTATACCACCATTATCACGCCGATGGCTGATGCTAAAAATCTGCTTTTTACATCAAACATCTGAATCATAACCATTGCAGCCAAAGCTATAAACACAATTGAAAGGATTCCGTTGAACACCGGCACTGAAAATAGCTTGGTGGTCATCATCTGAATATCATAGATGAATCCTAACATCCAACGTCCTGACTCATAGGTGCCTCCCAAATTAAAAAGGCAGGCGGTGTTGTCATGATAGGAAATGCGATTGAAAATGATATAACCGTGAGCCATAAGCCCTGCAATCATCACAGAAACAAATGCAAAAATCTGCTGTGAGCTAAGACGGTCACGGACTGATTTAATAAAATCCTCGATTGGATTTGTAAAATTCATAATTATTCCTCTTCCTGCACTAAGTAAATTGGTCTCTGCTTGGTTTCAAGGTATGCCTTTGAAAGGTACTGTCCCAGCACACCCATGCAGAAAAGCTGGATACCGGAAACCAAGAGGAAAATACAAACCATTGATGGCCAACCACTTGTCGGATCTCCGAACACAAGTGTACGCACAATAATGACAACAATAAATATAAATGCCACCAGGCACATGATTACGCCAAAAATAGAAGCCATAACAAGTGGTGCTGTCGAGAAGGCAACGATACCATCAATTGCATAAACAAACAGCTTCCAGAAAGACCACTTGGTCTCTCCTGCTACACGTTCAACATTTTCAAACTCCAGCCACTTACGCTTGAAGCCAACCCAGCCGAAAATGCCCTTTGAGAAACGGTTGTATTCGCGCATAGAAACAATAGCATCCACTACCTTGCGAGTCATCATCTGATAATCGCGGGCACCATCAACGATATCTGCACTGGAAATCTTGTTCATGAGCTTGTAGAATTTGCGAGCAAACCATGAACGAATAGGCGGCTCTCCCTTTCTATCCACACGTCGTGTAGCTACGCACTCATATTCACCCGACTCTATATAGGAAAGCATCTCTGGAAGCATAGCAGGTGGATCCTGCAAATCAGCATCCATGATTACCACATAATCACCCTTGGACTTTTCAAGTCCTGCATAGATGCCAGCCTCCTTGCCAAAATTTCTAGAAAACGAAACATAGTGCACTCGCTCATCCTGTTTATGTAGCTGGCGGCACACCTCTAAAGTCCTATCCTTTGAGCCATCATCCACAAACATAAACTCCAAATCCACCGATGAAAGCTTGTCCTCCATCTCGTGAACAGTCTTATAAAAAATTGGAAGTGACTCTTCCTCGTTATAGCATGGAACTATTATTGTAAGTAGTTTTTTATCCATTTGAATCCTCTTTAAGCGTAATATTAATCAATATGATATAGTCTAACATAATTTCCAAACTCTGGTAGAGTAAGCCAATATAATCCCTCGCGATTATCAGATGTAGCAACTATTCCTTTGCCTACCAGCCTCTCCCTATAAGTACCAAATGTTGTAGATTTCATTCCTTCATTTATCGACTCAAGATACTTCAATATATCCTCGCGTTTAATCTTCTTGGCATCTGCATTGAGAACAGTCATTGCTTTGACAATAATCTTATCCTTCTCTGACAATTCCGTCCACAGTTTTGAATAACAGTACTTTATCAGCTCTGAGCGATATTCCATCTCAACATCTCTTACGCTATCTTTTTCATTGATATATTTTTCAAAATACCAGTATCCCAACAACTGATAAGCAAACGCGTACCCCTTAGTCATCTTTGCCAATCGGATTCCCTCAGGCTCATCGATATTAAAGGTATTGCAATATGACACCGCCATTTGACTCTCATCAAGAGGCTCAACTTCCTTTTCCAAAAGCCTTGTCAAAAAAGTGCTTCCTTTAAAGTCTTCCTTGTTCTGAATATCTTTATAATTAGTATACAGTCCAGTCATTATCAAATACACTGGTAAATCCCTTGAATCTGTAAGTAGCTGTTGAAATGTGTGTGCAAAAATCTTCATCTCTTCATTAGCCATCACATCATCAATAGTTATCAAGACTTTAATGCCTTTTGCTGCAAGTGTCTCAATCATATTTGAAATCATAGTATATATGTCAAATACTTTTTCTTTATTATACTCAAATCCTACGCTAATAGAAGCGACAGAAAGACTTACACCTTTAGGCTTAACAAAATGCTTGGCACACATTGGATGTTCGGATAGCTTAGCAGCCAGCTGACCAACCATATCAACAGTTGCGTTCAAATTGTACACAATCCAATCCTTCCGTTCTGATAGTTCTCGCGCAATCGTCGACAACATTACAGTCTTTCCCGAACCTCTCACTCCCGTCAATATATACGCACGCTCCGAAGGCTGTGGATATGTGAAATTTTCTAATATCTCCTCCGTTAATATTGGAGATATATATTTAATTGGCTTCGCGCCAAAAGCATGTGTAAAAGGATTTTGCATATCGCACCTCTCATTCCTTATCTATTATATATTTTATGCCCTCCTCCTCAGTTCGTCAACCTTTAGTATCCTTTAGTATCCTTTAGTATTAATTATCCAAACCGGCAACCTTTAGTATTCTTTAGTATCGCACTCATAAACTGGAAACCTTTAGTATTCTTTAGTATTCCATGATAAAAGGCCGCCCCAAACCTGAGGCAGCCTATGTACTCTCGATATTACAATAACAACGGTAAAAATGCCATGCTGATATTACTGCAGAACAGGAACACTGCGGAAATCATAGCAGTGAGGAAAGCTACCCCCTTGACTCTGTAGAAGCAGTCCTCTTCTTTAGTTCGAAGCAAGGAAACGACACGATAGATTATAAATGCCATGCCTGCTGTAAGACCGATGATACCATACACTACAAGGAAATGTAGGTACATATTATGGGCATCGTAATAAGGGAACACTAGACGTTTCGCGAATTCCTCATGATTCATACAATATAAAATATACTTGTTTGGGTACTCCTGTGCTCCTAATCCTATCAACTTAGTCAGTAAATCATTCTCCTTGAAAATACCAACCGTTATCATCCAAAGAAATCCTCTCCCAGAGCCCCACTCCTGTCTGAAATAAAGGAATGAATCATATGGCAGCGATGTATCTGCAGGCATTCCCACACGATACTGAGTATAGTAGTAAATATATATCGGATAAGCCAATATAAACACAAATGCAAAAATTGCCAAGCCCTTCATTACCATTGGGTGAACAAAATGTAGTAGACCTAAAAATACCACTCCCGCACCAATCAAAAACATTCCAACATAAGGATGAATCATCAATGTGCAAATATATGAAAGATGTGTTGCTGGCTGAACATCCAGCCAGTAATATCCAGTCAACGTGTGTGCAATTCCCATTGCTATCAAGCAAATAGGATATCCAAGCTTGAATCCCTTATCATGTGCGCAGAAAATAACAAGTAATACCAGCTCTGCACCAAAGCACGCAATAGCTGCATCCGTATCGCACACAATTATTCCAAGTTCAGTCAAAGCACAGCCAATAGCACCAACAGCAATCCATTTTTTCTGAGTTGCTACATAAAAACCAAATGGCAACATTGCAGAAAAATAAAATCCAATAAGATCTCTGTTGCTCAATGTGGACATGAACGATGGGCCATCCATATCAGCAATTGCCATGATATTTCCTGGATCATATCCAAAGAATTGAAGCACTGCAATTGCACTCACCGCAGCAGAACCGATAATTGCACATGCCGCAAAAAGAGTTTTATTCACTGGCGCCCTTCGTATGAAATAATAAACTATAATGCATATTCCCAGAAATACTATACTCATTTCCGGTTCATCTATTGCTATGAAATTTCGCTTATATGAACCATTTACCAAAAATGTGATTAGCACACTAACAGAAAGAAGTCCTAGCAGTATCTTTTCAGCCAACGGCATTGGAACTTCTCCATTCTCCGCTTTTGTAATCAAACCGACTACTCTTAATCCAATATTTGCAACTATAAACAAAAGTGAAATGGTATAGAAAAATACCAGCTTGGTGAGTGAAATATCGAAATAGCTATTTCTGATACTCAAAGGATATGCAACAAGCATAAAGAAAAAATACATGTTGTTGAAAGTCTGTAACCATTCGGCCTGCATAAAAATCCTCCCCGTCTAGCAAATAATTAGTAATACACATACACAATTATAGTCTATTTGTGTATACAATTCAAAGTTTTATCAAAAGAAACAGGGGCTGATTTCTCAGCCCCCGTTTTCTCTATTTTTAGATATCTAAAGTTGGTTTTATCAATTCGCATTTAATGAAAAAGTTTATTTCTACTTAGATGCCTTCTCATATACGAAAGCAAATGTTCCGAATGAATCTGTACCGCAAACTACACGACCATTGTCGATGATGCAATCGCAAACTGTTACAGTACCGTCATCGTTGAACTTATAAACCTTTAATACCATACCTGCTGGTACAGAAAGTCCCTCAGGAATTGGAATAGAAATAGCAACCTTGCCGTTAGCCTGTTTAACTGGCTTAGCGTCTTTGCTAAATACGTTAAAGTTAAATACCTTAGCTATTTGAGCCTTTGGTCTGTAAATAGCTAAAATAGACTTAGCTGTGTTGTATGTCTGTGTTCCCTCAGCTGCCTCAACTGTTGAAAGTGAAGAACCTGCTGGGATAGCATCCTTTGTACCTGCTAATAATGTGTTAGTCTGGTCAACAGACTTAACGATTGTTACAGCAACTGTCTGGCCATTAATTGTTACAGGAACATCCTTAGCAATTGTGCCAACTGGAACTGAAGTATCAGTTGTTGCTGCTGAAGATGAGCTAGATGAGCTAGAGCCGCTAGACTTCTTGTTCTGGTAGTCAGATGTCTCTTTGCTGCTCTCTAACTTGTAAACCTTGCCATCATAGACCTTTAATTCATCAGTCTCTGTTACCTTAGAAGCATCGGCAGATTCATCAATAACCCATGCTCCATTGTCAGCCTCTTCAAAAGAAACTTTACCGTCTTCTGTAACTGCTGTGTAACGTTTCTCTGCCAAAGCCTTCATCGCAGGTGTTACATAATACACTGAGCCTGTAAGTACTACAGTCGCAAGTGCAAATGCGAATACCTTTTTCAAACTCTTCATTAATCGTACCTCCTCATTGATGTTTTTCGTGCGAATTGATGCTTAAATACCTTTTAACCGCACCTTTGTAGAATTTCCGTGCGATTTAATCATATATTACACCCCCCCTAGGCGCAGTTCAACGAATTCACAGTCTTTACATACTAATTTCACATTTAATGCGAATACTGAGGTATATTGATACAATTATCAGAATTGTGTTGATATTCAATCGATTAAGTTATTCGCCCCCATCATCCCCCACTTCTCAATTCTCCTTAAATTGTGTATAATTTGCTCAGGTTTTTACTATTACAATACAACGAGGAGGCAAAATTTTGAGGGGGAAAATTGTTATCTACGGAGCAATGCTACTATCGGCATTGCTAATCTTTGGTTCTGAAAGTGTGTACATCTATAAGTGGTACCTGGCTCTTTTGGTGCTGGGTGTCGGATTTTTTCCAATTTCAAGGCGTACTTTTACAGGATTTGCGGACCTGGGGTACATCTTTTCGAAGGTAATTGGAGTAGCTCTTGCAGGCATGACAGTGTTTTGGCTTGTAACCTTTGTAGGGATGCCTTTAACGCCAGTTTGCTGCACAATTGTCACTTTACTTTTGATTGCCGCAGTCTATAGCACAAGCT
Source organism: Pseudobutyrivibrio xylanivorans (assembly GCF_008935055.1). NCBI lineage: Bacteria > Bacillati > Bacillota > Clostridia > Lachnospirales > Lachnospiraceae > Pseudobutyrivibrio > Pseudobutyrivibrio xylanivorans. Next base: position 70,579 of record NZ_CP043029.1, read on the forward strand.
ATTATATTGGCTCAAAGAAAAATGGCAAGACTGTTTCTATTTTTTTCACCATTCCTACTGAAAATCTTAACATGATTATTAACGAGGAGTTGATTTTCCTCGTACTTTTGATTGCCCTTTTATATATGAAGTCGTTCCTGCCAGCTGCCTATGGCACTGAAAAATTCATGGACTACGCCTTCATGAACGCCTTTGCAAAGGCAAAACAATTTCCAGTGGAGGATGTTTGGTTCTCTGGAGAAAATCTCAACTACTATTATATGGGCCAGTATTTTGCTGCCTTCATTAATCAACTCTCCTTTAATAACGTCCGCTTCACCTACAATATCATGTTCTACACTAACTGCGCACTGGCATTTGTCATGGCATTTGCCTGCGGCTATAGATTGATTCAGGTGAAGTTTGACCATGATTTCAAAAAGAAATACGGCTATGCTGCTGGGCTCCTAAGTGCTGGTGGCGTATGCTTCGCAGGAAGCGCCCACTTTATCGTCTACGGCATTATCCTTGTGATTTACAACAAAATCATCGGTAATGACAGCTACTCCTATTGGTTTCCGGCCAGCACACGCTATGTAGGCTACGAGCCAGAGCGTGCCGACAAGACCATCACTGAAACACCATCCTACTCTTTTGTCATCGGAGATTTACACGCACACGTGTGCAATATCATGTTCGTGCTGGTTGTCATCGGCCTTCTGATTGCTTTTGCCAGCACTGCCCATAAGAAGCTTTCTAAGGACAAGTCCTTTGGTATTAAAACCTTTAGTCCAGCCATAATCCTATGTGGTATCTTCATAGGCATTTTTCAGGGCAATAACTACTGGGACTATCCGATTTACATGATGGTGACAGCCCTTACAATTATATTCGTTGACTACAAATATCTTGGCTTCAATTTGAAGACTACCCTGTACTCACTGGCGCAAATTATACTGCTCTTTATTATGGCATTCATCATTATCCTGCCATTCAGTCTGTACTTTGTAAAAATGGAAGGTGGCGTTCGTTTTGCCGAAAATCACACACTACCACAACAGCTCTTCGTGCTTTGGGGTTTGCCAGTGATTTGTGCCATTTCCTATATCATTTGCGCCATGAAGGATTATTTCAAAGATGAGCTACCTAGTCAAAAAAATGGTAACAAGCTTTACCGCCTGATTACTCACGCCAACATTGCTGATCTTATGGTTGCTCTCTTCGGATGTTGCGCCATCGGACTCGTTATTATTCCAGAAATTATCTACATCAAGGATATCTACGGGATTGAGTGGTCTCGTGCCAACACAACCTTCAAGCTCACCTACCAATCCTGCATAATGTTTGGTATAATCACCGGATTTGCAATCGTTTCAATGTACTACTACCACCGAACCACAATCCGCAATGTGCTTGCAAAGGTGCTTCTTGGTTTCAACTTAGTTTGCATGGCATATTTCTTCGTAAGCTGCCACAGCTGGTTTGGTGATATCTTCGATTTCAGCCGCTATCGCACATTAGATGCCATGTCCTTCATGCCACAGCAGGTGAAGCTTGCAGATGATGTGATGTTCGTGGAATTCATCAACGCTCAGAATTTTGAGGAAACACCTACCATCCTCGAAGCTACTGGCGATGCCTACACCGACACCGGACGCATGTCAGTTGCTACTGGCTATCCAACCGTCCTTGGCTGGTACGCCCATGAATGGCTATGGCGCTTTGATCAGGCCATTTGCGACCAGCGTACTGCAGACATCCGTGATATCTACTGCTGCTACATAGGCGCCGAGGACACAAAGGCCCTCATTCAAAAGTACGATATCGATTATATCTACATCGGAACCACCGAATACGAGAAATACACAGACATAGATATTAACAAGCTTCTTAGCCTTGGCGAAGTCGTTGCTGAAAAGGAGAATACCTACCTGCCAGGCTATCAGAATTACCTGATTAAAGTAAAATAAGGCGTAAAAAAGGACTGCACAGCAGTCCTTTTTCTAATCCTATCCTGTAAACGTTGATACCGTATCCCTTATAGTCTGCACCGTCTCCACAGCGTCATTCTGATAAGCCACATACATGAGCTTATTCAACTTATCAAGGAAATCGTCGGAATCGAACTTAATTGGCTCAGCTACGTGGATTAGATTGTTCTCAGTTTCCTTCAAGCCTTCCTCGCTCATTAGTTTTTCTTCATATAGCTTCTCGCCTGGACGAAGACCGATGTATTCGATTTCAATATCCACATCAGGCTTCAAACCAGCAAGCTGAATCATATTCCGTGCAAGATCCAAAATCTTCACAGGCTCGCCCATATCAAGTACGAAAATCTCACCACCACTTGCATTGGCGCCTGCTTTAAGCACAAGTGAAACTGCCTCTGGAATTGTCATGAAATATCTGATTATATCCTTATGTGTAAGTGTGATTGGTCCTCCCTCAGCAATCTGCTTCTTGAAAAGAGGTACAACAGAACCGTTTGAACCTAGTACATTTCCGAAGCGTACCGCCACGTACTCTGTGTGACCACTGCCAGGTGTAACACCAACATTCTCACCATCATCATGATGCGTGTATAACGCCGGCAGCAAATCCTCCCTGTGAATTCGCACCATGTGGTCGAAGGTCTGGATAATCATTTCGCATATACGTTTTGTAGCACCCATGACGTTGGTTGGATTAACCGCCTTGTCAGTGCTGATAAGCACAAAGCGATCACAACCATATTTCATAGCCGCGTAGGCTGTCTTGTATGTACCAACTGCGTTGTTTTTAATAGCCTCACACGGACTATCCTCCATGAGAGGAACATGCTTGTGTGCCGCCGCATGGTAGCAAATATTCGGATGATAGGTGGCAAATACCGATTCAATTCGTCTTGCGTCACGCACAGAACCTATCAGCGTAACCAAATCCAACATCGGATAAGCTTTCCTTAACTCCAGCTGGATATCGTAAGCATTGTTCTCATATACATCAAATATAATCAGCTGTTTCGGCTCATACTTTGCAATCTGCCTGCAAAGCTCAGAACCAATCGAACCACCACCGCCAGTAACAAGCACAACCTTATCTCTAAGCTGGCGTGCCACATCCTCCTGCTTCAAATTAATAGGCGCACGTCCAAGAACATCTTCGATAGTTATGTTCTCCAGGTTCGCAGCTGTAATCATTCGCGCCGTATTTCCGAAGCGGGCAGGAAGTACCTTTATTACGCAATCAGTCTCTCGACAGATAGCAATGATATCACGTTTATCCTTGGAAGAAATTGTTCCGATTACAATGTAAATTTCATCAATCTTGAACTTTTCTACTGCTGCAAGAATTGAATCTCTACCACCCACCACCTGAACACCGTCGATGCACTTGTCCCATTTGTCAGGATTGTCATCAATGATGCAAACGATTCGCGCGTCCTTTTTCTCATCGTGAACCTTCACAAAATTTAGGTCACGTAGAACCATTCGTCCTGCATATCCAGCGCCAATCAGCATTACATTTTTCTTCACCTTCAATGTGCTGTAGCTGTTTCGCAACATGGTTACAAATCTAAATCCGAAACGAATTAGCACTGCGAAGAAAAACTGAAAAACGATGCCGAAAACATGGTAGGAAATTGGAAATCTTCCGATGAACAATATCGTAATTACGTAGTAAAGCCCACCAGTAAGAACCACTGAATAAATCGTCTGGCGTAGTTCATAAAAGCTGACATAGCGCCAAAGGCTTTTGTAAAGCCCCATCACGCCATAAATGATCAATGTGATGTACGCATATACGAATATCGTATCTACGTATTGATCCCAGATGCTCTTTGGAATCTGAGAAAATACACAATCAAACCTAATCCACAGCGCCAGAAAATATGAAATGCCTATGGCGAAAAAATCGTAAACAATAAGAAAATATGCAAAGGTATGCCAATGCTTAAGCTTTTCAATTAAGCGCCCCATATTTATTCCTCAACTTTTTCCTTCTTCTTTGAGGTCTTAAGCTCCTCTCTAACTCCATGTCCGAACCACCAGATAAGTACTAAGAGAACAAGTACACCTGCTGGAACTGCCATATTCTTTGCAATGTGAACGATACCTCCGTCAACATAGTACTGAGGTGCCACTGCAATCTTTACAGCATTTGAATAAAGTGTTGTGCTGTAGTATTCCTGAGTGGTTTCTTCGATTTGAGCTACCCATGAAGCAATGGTGTCATCAAGCTTTGCAAGGAGCTTATCAGCATACTCGTACTCAGAAGTTGAAGATGAAATAGCCTCATGCTCAACCAAAGCATTGTACTTTATATAGTACTCATTCAGTCTGGTGTTCAACTCAGAAATCTCCTTGTTGATTGCAGTCTTTTTTGAAATCATATCATCGTAGTATTCGCTCTTCTCACCGTACTCCAAAGTAGAATCAGCGCCACTGACAATAACAACTGGATCTTTCTGATATGAAGCAATTGTATTTTCAATAGACTCCAACTGGGTCTGCTTCTCAGCAATCTTGTTGCTGGTCTCACGAATCATGTACTGATAATACTCCAGCTGACGATTTCTCTCCTTTGTAAGGGATGAGCTCTCAATAAATGATGTAAGTCGAGCCAAATCAACATCCTGAACGAACTGAAGAGCTGTCACAATATCCTCAAATGAAAGACCAGTACGTGACGAACGGAAGTCTGGTGCCTCAACCATCTTTTCGTTCACATAGGAAAGCATAAGCTGAATCTGCGTCTTAACCAAATCAACGCTCTCGCCGTAATCATAATCGTCCTCTTTCAAAAGATTAGAGGTAACTGTAAGAGCATTAGTATTTGCATAAGTATCAAGGAAATACTGCTTATAGCTCAACAAAATCTGGTCCAAAATCTGAGTCATTTCCTTTGGTGAAAATGTGCCATCATCATAGAGATAAACTATATACTGAGATGGGAAGTAAGCCACGTCCAAAACTTTCTCGTATTGAGTCGCATCCTTCTCTGCCATCTTCTCAATAGTCGTAATCTTTTCAACCGCATCCTTTGGAACAACGCCCTGAATGCTGATATTCTGACGAATAGTCTCAATATAATTCTCACTGTATCCACCGATTTCATCCAACGCATTCTGAATGACATAAGGTGATTTAATAAGATTCACATCAAATGAAGCCCCATTTGGATCAAGTCCTTGGTCAATGCCCTCGAACTGGAAGGTTACCATGGCTCTGGCGTATGAACCCTTACCACTAAGATGCTCAAAACCTGAATACAAAACTCCAAGAACGGCGCCCACGAGAATAGCAAGAATGAGTAAAAGTGACACGAGCTTCTTCATCTGCCCCATAAGCCCAAAGACATTAAAAAGATCGATTTCCACTTCTCCGTCGTCCACATGGTTCACCAAAACAACTTTTTCGCTGATCTGCTTTTCAATCTGGTCCATCTAGCTTAACTCCTCCTGTGTGTTATTTGTTTTAAGAACTTCGTCTTTGAGACTCCTGTAGACAACTCTGAATCGTGTGAATACCATAAGTGTCACCGACATCAAAATCACTGCCAGGCATATAAGAACTATAAAGACGGAATTAATTATACGTTTCTTTGGTGCTTCTGAAGTAGATGCTGCAGCTGTCTCTGCTTCGACATTGTTTTCTGCGACCTCTCCCTCAGTCTTGGAAAGCTCCATTTCATCTGACTTTTCAGGTTCTACTTGAGGTTCCTCTGTTTCAGCAGGTGCTTCCTCTTGTGTTTCCTCCGCTACTTCTTCACCCTCGACATTTTCGTCTGTAGCTTCAGTCTGTTCTTCACTTACCGTTTCTTCAACAGCCACCATGTCACTTCGTATATATCCAGTGCTTCCTCCATATGAAACATGATACCAAAGCTCTCCGTCTGTATTGGTTACTCTGGAATCGGAGGTTATCTTCAGTCCAAAAGGAATTGTCACCTTGCTTCTAGCTGATACCGTTGGCTCCACACGAAGCTTTGCATTTGATGTGACCGTGAGATTAAAGCTCCCCGCCTCTTCGCTCGCTATACTGCCTGCTGCAACGGGTTGCTCTTCTTGAACCTGTTCCTCTTGGTTTTCGGCTTCTTGAGTCTCTTGTGCCTCAGTCTCCGTTGTTTTTGTTTGTTGAGCCTTCGCCTGTTTACTTTGGGCTCTAGCTTTAGCCTGCTGAGCTTGTTGTGCCTGCTGTGCCTTTAGAGCTTCCTGGGCTTGCTGAGCTTTTAAGGCTTCCTGCGCTTGCTGATCCTGCTGTGCTCGCAAAGCTTCCTGCGCCCGAAGTTCTTCTTCAGCCTGTTGAGCTTGTTGCGCTCTAATAGCCTCTTCCTGAGCAGCCTGTGCCGCCTGTTGTTGAGCCTGTTGCTCATTCTGTTGCGGCTGCGCTGCATTAACTTTCAAAATAGGGATAAAACAAAGACTAAAAATCATACCCGTAGCAAGAATGCACAGGCATCTTTTCCTAGATTTCCTCACCATTTTCAACCAATTAAACTCCCCTTTATTTATTTGTGTATACTTTAGATACATTATATGTCAAAATGCCAATTAATTTCAACAGTTCACAATTTATACACAAAAAATCAGCCACTTATTAAAAGTGGCTGATCGTATGGTATATTCATCCTATAGTTTTTCCTTAGTAATTTTTTTTAGGCTGGACTTATTTTCATACATCTGTCTATCTGCACGCTCAAAAACATCTGCCATGCACGTATCAACATCCATATATTTTGCCATTCCGTAGGCTATGATAATGCCCCCATTGGAAAGTGCATATCTATTATGTGTGGCAACAATATCCACAAGTTCCTCAATTCTCTCGTAGTCTTCATCCAGAGATAACACAACAAACTCGTCTCCACCGATTCTATATACCGGACTTCTTTTAAAAATCTGACATATAATATCGCAGGCATCGCAGATATACTTGTCTCCTGCCTTATGACCTAAGGTATCATTAATCTCCTTCAGGTTATTCACATCAAGCACCGAAAGCGCAAACTCAGTCTGCCTCTTTTCTGCAATTCGCCTGTTCATGATGTCTTCCTTCTCCTTGTATGCATTTTTGTTTTTAATACCAGTAAGTGCATCAACATTTGCTTGGTTTTGAACCTGCTCAAGCTTTTGCACATACTCGCGCTTGATACGCATAGCATCTGTCACATCCTGGCACAATCCAAGAAGACACTCTCGCCCTGTATCATCAGTAAATCTCAGTTTAGTTGTCTGAAATTGTCGCAGATTTCCCACTGCATCTGGCACATCCTCATAGAAGATATAAGGCTTGTCCATTGCCAACGCTTTTTTATCATCTTCTATAAAATGAAGCGCTGTAGCCGCGTCAAATATTTCATAATCCGTTAATCCCACTACTCCCTCAGGTGTCTCCTTATGAGCATAATCCGCAAACGCCTGATTACATGCAAGGTATTTTCTGGTAACAACATCCTTTGAGAATGTCATCGCAGGCATATTGGTTAGAAGCGCTGTCACAGATTTCTTAAGTTCAGCTATCTTCGCATTAGCATCTATCTCTTCCAGCAAACGTGCATTTTCCTGCTGAAGTTTTGCGTACTCTTCAGCTATCTTACCTATTTTCTCATCCTTCACACTATCATGATAGTCAAGGCGCTGTTCTGTTGAAGAAAGAATCGCCACCATAATTGCAGAAACTCCCGTCAAAGGATTCAATGCAATTCTAGAAGCTAATATTTGAATCTGTTTACCATCAGCAGTTCTATCGTCTACAATAACTCTCTTTCCATCCTGCGCACACCTCAAGACCGCGTTTAACGAACGTGCGCCTGGTTTATCCAGCAGTTTGGATGCATCAAAAACATCCACTCCATAACTATTTGGAAAATTCTCTGCAATGTACTTCTTAAAAGTCACATTAGCTCGCACAAAACTAATCTTATTCCCACTACACTCAACTATAACCATAGGCCATGTGTCGAAGTAATCTTCTTTCAGGTGTTCTCCATCTGCACTCGAAAGGGAAAGATTATACAAATTAACTTTTCCAAGCTTTGCATAATAACCGGATTCCTTAGGATTCTCAAATCCAATTTGTATCCCCTTATCATACCTTTCCAATACTTCTTCAAAGGGCAACGGCTTACAATAATAGAATCCCTGAAGCATGGTACATCCGATATCCTTTAGAAAGTCTGCCTGTCCTTCAGTTTCTACGCCCTCCGCTACTGTATCCATGCCAAGCGATATTGCCATTCTTACAAGTTCTGTAAGAACTATTTTTGCTTTATCATTCTCCTCAAGTTGTCTTACAAATAACATATCTATCTTTATAAGATCAAATGGTATCTTTTGAAGGATTGACGGCGAAGAATATCCGCTACCATAATCATCCATCCATACACTGAAACCATTCTCTTGGAATCGCTTAATTTCCTCAAGCATGAATTCAACATCATCAGCTACAACACTTTCTGTTATTTCTATAACAAGTCTCTCTCGTGGAACTTTTGCAGCATCAACACGAGATATTATCTCATTAACTATATTGCAGGAATAAAAATCAGACTTTGAAAGGTTGACTGAAACAGGCACAACATACAGCCCCTTCTCTGCTTGAGTCTGCATCTTTTTTAGCACCGTATCAACAACATACAAATCAAGCTTGTAGATTGTTTTTGTATCTTCCAATACAGGTATAAACGTACCTGGGCTTAAGAATCCAACATTTGGATCAATCCATCTTGCTAATGCCTCTTCATGACAAACTTTGCCATTTGCTGTTCGTATAATAGGTTGATAATAAACTTTAATCCAGCCCTGATTAATAGCATTATCAATATTTTCAACCACATACTGCTTTTCTTCCAACGCAGTCATCATACTGTCATCAAAAAAATATAGCCTGTCAGCATAATCATTCCTCCCCGAATTACATGCTAATTGAGCTCTGTCACATGCACCACTTATGCTGATTTCCTCATTATCATATATATAAACACCTACTCTTAAAGGCATTTTTCTTTTAATTCCATTTCCGCTTTCAGTATCAAGTAATTGAGCTGCTACTTTTTCAGCTGTATCCTCATCTGTAAAAGCGCAAAAATGGTCCGCAGTAAATCTACTGCAACTCTCGTGTGAAAATAGTTCTATTATTTCTTCCGAAAAAGACTTTAGGAATTTATCCCCCTCTTCCAATCCATACTTTTGATTAAATGCCTTCATGCCATTGAAATCCATAAATAATATGGCAGGTGTATTCCCACTATCTCTTATAACATTACATCCAGATTCCGCAAGTTCAAAGAAATGCGTCATAGTAGGCAGTCCAGTAAGATAATCATGGCCTGCTTGATTAGTATAGCTTCTTTCCTGCAGCTGCGTATTAAGTGAATTAAACAGTGGATTATTCTCTTTTATGACATTCTCAACATAAGCTCCCTGATCTGTATACCATACCACCGCAAGCCTTACACCATTTTCTTTAAAAATATGCTTGCCATAAGCATGAATAATTCGATACTCATTATCTTTTTTCAAGCGATATACTACATCGTAAACTCCGCCATTTGTTGCAAACCGAAATGCCTCATCCGCAATAAATACTAGATCATCAGGATGCGTATCTCTATACATGTTGCTTTCCATCAGGTCATATACATCCTGCTTTTCCATATCAGTTAATCCATACAAATCTATAAATCCAGCTGATAAGGCAATTGTAACCACTCGTTTATTCAAAAACTGATAAACTGCAAAAGGCACTTGGCTATTTTCAATAATATATAACTCTTCATCGCTATACTTATATCTTTCCATGGATATGACCTCCCGGCTATGAACCAACACTCCTCGCAATTTCGATTATACATAATCATTATGAAAAATTTGCAAAGCAATTGTTATCAGGTATTGCCAAATCGGCCGTTCACAAATAATAAACATCTGTAGCCTAGAATGGACATGATATTAAGTGATATTGTGTGCCAATTTTTATAGTTATATTTATTCAAATGTAAAGGTATTTTCTGATGGAAAAATATGAAATGTCCGCACTTGATGCATATCTAAATAAGGCATATAGAATAATAATTCTTATGACACCTAGTGCAGCTATGTTCTCTGCCATCGTCTATACTGTATTTAAAATCATAGGCTGGTATCCAGATATCTCTACACCTCTGTTAATAGCTTATGATGTTCTTAATATAATTTACACATCAATTGCAATATATCTTTTTAAAACAAGCCTCGCTGAAAATGGCATTCTTAAAAAGAACAGACTTAAAATTGGAAAAATTTTTATTTCTGTTGTTCTTCTCATACAGTGGAATCACATTTCCTATCTAATACCACATAGAGAGTGGTGGGCATACGCCTTTTTCTTTATGGTTCTATCTGTATTCTTCTTTGATATGAAATTAACACTACTACTTTCTCTGGAAATTATTATTTCTACATCGATTTCTTGGTATTTTAACGGCGAAAATCTCATGGTTGCATCAGGCCAATACTACAAGCCTGATTTATTCATGCGAATAATATGTATTCTTTTTACAACTGCAACTATTCTTGCACTGACCCATTTCGGAAGTAAATTTCTTGTGGAGGATCTGGAAAAGCACGTAAATTATGACACACTGACCCACCTGCTAAATCGTCGTAGCATGGACAGCTATTTAAATGCAGCTCTAAGAGCAGCTGAACGAATAAGAAATGACGTAGCTAAAGATCCAATAAAATACACGAATAATATCTCTGTTCCTGTAACGATTACAATAGGTATTTCCGAATATAAAAATGGCATCTCAATCAAGGAAATGATGAAAGATGCTGATTCAAAACTCTACTATGGAAAAAGGCATGGTAAAAACCAGTTAGTTAGTAACATATAAAAAAAAAAAGGGGCTGTGAAAAAATGAGATAATCATTTTTTCCAGCTCCCTTTTTATATCATTTTTTGTGAGGTATGCTGTTTCTGGCAAAAATAGAGTATAATGCCCCTTTCCCCAAAAAACTACAAACTTTTTTGATTAGGCAGCTTCTTGGAGACGCATCTTTTTATTGTGATATTTATATAAGTTATGACCTATTGAAACCAAAAGAACCTCAAGTTTTACGGATTCTATTCCTTTTCGGACTATTCTTTTATACCAACGATCATTTTTTATGATTCCGAAAGTACCTTCCGCTTGAATGGATCTGTTCATTCTAAGGAGTGCTCCCTGGATGCTTTCAAGATTATTTATAACCTCCTGATGCATAGCGGTCAGTTCTTCGTTTATTCTTACGGTTTTGTTTTTATCTGTTTTCTTACACTTCGATGCATAGGGACAACCACTGCAGTCTTCACACTGATATACTTCTTCTTGCCGGACATACTGGTTTCCTTTTACATTCTGCCTATATAAAAAATTAAAGCTTATACTATTAGGATTTCGTATTTTCCCATTATCACCGATTTAAAAATTTATAGTTTTTTTTGGAAAAATATAATATTTATTAAATATATTWTATCCTAATACAACWAAAAATTTTTTAATATAATCAATAATTATATAAAAAAAAWTTTATAWATCAAGTADTACRAANTRATMTTHATATRCTTTATATAATAACWATTAHAKATAYTTACCCAWHDTTKAGTWGCACATAAGWKTAAWCDAWRTATCTATCTTTTSRARAGTMTGMRTTGAATATTGTAGTCTTCRCACTGATAGACTTCTTCTTGCCGGCCATCCTGGTTTCCTTTTACATGCTGCCTGTATAGAAAGTTGAAGCTCTTCCCATTAGGACAACGCATTTTCCCATCATCACCGATCTCAAAATTAACAGCTCTGAATGGATCGTTGTGATATTTCTTATCGGTCGTCTCCTTTTTAAACATTGTGAACTTCATGTACTTTTTCATGCCTTTTTGCTCGCAAAAGATATAATTATTGAACGAGCCATATCCAGCATCAGCCACAGGATATTTTGGATAAAAGCCATATGTTTCATAATACTTATTCATCAACGGTATGAAGCAGTCCATGTCAGATCTGTATTGATTAACATCAACAACTGCTATGTATTCATCAGCTACACCAATCTGAACGTTGTATGCGGGAAGAAGCTGGTCGTTTCTTAAATGAAGCATGATCCGTAATAACTTCGTATAGCATACATTATACGAAGTT
>NZ_CP043030.1 GCF_008935055.1 Pseudobutyrivibrio xylanivorans
GTTCGGCAGAAGGGCATGTATATCATGTGTTATCCAGTAGAATGAGTACGCAAGCGATGGGCTGGAGTAAACATGGAGCAAATCAGATGGCTCATCTGCGTGAGTATTATTATAACGATAAAGACATGTTAGAACTTGCAAAATTCCAAAAAGAAGAACTGCCGATGGCAGCGGGAGCAGAAAAAGTTATATTGACTGCTAATGATGTCCTGGCATCAGAAAAAAACAAGAGAAGTCAGCTATTGCGAGAATACGGTAAATATTCAGAGGCAATTCATTCAAGCATGAGTGTTCAAAATAGTAAGCAGCTATTGTTTATGTTGAATGGAAAGCTGTAAAAAGAAAATAACACCTGACGGTGTTGCCTTTAATAAACGTGCTTCGCACAAACCTAATCTTTCATTTGCTTGATTTACAGTGTATCTGCCCAGAAATGGGAGTCAAGGATGCTACGCACCGAAGGCTGAAGTCCTTGACACCCATTTCAAGGCAGATAAAATATCAACAAGCAAACGAAGGATTAATTGTCGTACAAAAAAGTACGGCTTTTAAACCAAAATCAGAGGCCTGCGGAGCAGGGCTTCCTTTTAGAATAGAAAAATAGTAAGATAATCACAAATCTAATTCTTGTCACAAAAACACAGGGATAGTCTTTTCTGTGATTTCCGAGTACAAATTTACGCTGCCGTTGAGTTTTAGGGTAGTTTACAAAAGAGATTAAAGTCTTTATAATATGAGTTAAGAAAAGGCGCTACCGATAGACGGTGGCCTAGATTAATTAAAACGTTTTAAGCCGTCCTAAGTTTTCCAGGCTGCAGGACGGCTATTTCTTTGCATTGCTATCTCGGCCAACTTTGTAGCCGATTCCAAATGCTGTAAATAATAATCCAGTAATAGCTACAAATTGCTCTAATGTTAACATCAAAGTATTCCTCCTAAAAACAATCGAACATTGACATTATCTTATAAGATTTTTTCTAGGCTTTTTATAAAGCATTCAGCAAATCTTTTATGTCCCTCAATAGAAAAATGAACTCCATCAGAACCCATTTCAATATTCCATTCACTAGCATCGAAGGTGGTGATGTCATATTGTTTTGCTAGTTCGAGGAAGCGCTGGTTCATCTCGATGCAGCAATCGTGATAACGCTGCATTTCTGGTTCCATTACTTTGATGTAAGGTGGAGCTATTAGGATGAACTGAGCTTTACAGTTTTCTTTGACATAGCTTAGGATTCTATCAAGCTTTGTCACAGCTAGCTCTATATTGGGATTGTAAGTTAGCAAGATGTCATTGGTTCCAAGCATCATGACAAAGACATCACCCTCAGAAAGGTCAGTAAGAAGGTTGGTGAAGTAGCCATATTCCACGGATGGAAGCTGACGACCGTTCATTCCTTCCTCGATGACATCAAAGCGGTCTACTAAGATATGGTGAACTATTGTGGCCCAGCGTTCATCTTCAGCATATCTACCAACAAGGAAATCTCTTGGATCATAACCGTATGTATTTGAATCTCCAAATAGTATTAGTTTTCTCATAGTGTTAATCTCATTTGATACCAGGTAACATTACCGTGAACCGATTCACTTATGCCTTCATTTATAAATCCAAACTTAGAATAGTAATGAATAAGTTTATCCTTGCAAGTAAGGAGAAGACCTTTACGACCTTGAGCTCTAGCATCTGAAATGGCTTGTTTAATAAGCTCTCCAGCGAAGCCTTGGTTTCTATAGTCAGGGAGCGTATTTACGCCAAAAATCATTTGCCATGCACCTTCTTCACTATGCATATCAGCTTTAGCATACATTTCATCGGTAAGGTCAGGCTCATCAGTGCAAAAGCCATCTACGAAAGCTATAAGCTTGTCATCATCAAACATAAGCCAGAAGTGATTGGCATAATGCTCGAGTCTATCTCTGAATTCATTCTCAGTAGCTGCTTCTGTCGGTGGAAAACATTCGGCTTCAATTGCAGAAATGGCTGCAAGGTCATCTATAGTTGCGGTTCTAATTATCATTTTTAATCCTTTCAATACACCAGGAAAATCCTTTTGCGGTACGGGTATCAGCCTCTTTAAAGTGATTACCTTCATTCCACTCTAGGGTAGAATCTAATTCATTTGATTGATAATAATCACTGAGCTCTCTAATACATTTACCTACAGTAGACATAATAGGGTTTTTAGCTCTTTCTTCCCTGTCACCTAGACTTAGATATACATGGTTAGCAAAAATATCTTTGCTCTTAGCATACTCAAGAAAACTAGGGAACCATACTGAAGGAGAGGCCGCAGCTATTGCTGTAAAAGCATTTGTTTGGTAGGCACTCCAAAGAGCAAATAATCCAGCAAGAGAATAGCCACCCAAAATGATTGGGGTATCTTGTGGTATATCATATTTTGTCTTCACTGTAGGAATGAGCTCTTTTATCGCAAAGGAAAGTGTATCATTAGCCCCGTCTCCAAAACCTTCTTTTCCAAACACAGGTGGTGCAGGCCAAGGGGATAAATCTTTGTTCCAGTCATTGACGCTAAAGGCAACAAGCATAAAAGGATTATCTGTATGTTCTGCTATATATTTGGTTTCAGAGTCTAGCAACTCGTAATCATGGGAGTCTACTGGCTGAACAAGTACAACCTCTGGGGTTTTATCCCAAAATGCTATGCAGTTTCTGGTTTGTATTTGAAAAATCTCTTTAGTCATTTCATAACTCCATAAGAATTGTATTGGATAAATTGAGAATAGCCATTATTTGCTTATTTTTCAAGGGCTGAAAGGTGTCCAATTTATAGGGCCAATGGAGAGTACAATTAAAATCAGAAGAGAACCCTTAAATATCTATTGAAATATGAGAGGTGCAGGATGGTTATTTTATGTATATTGATTTTTCCATTTGCAGTATTGGCAGAATTGATGAAGATGAATAAATAGCTTGGGGGAAAAGGATGATCACACTAGATAAAGCTATAGAGATAGCAAAGGACTTTAATTTGGATTATGACTCTTGGGAAGAATATAAGGACCTATATTTCTTCTATAACAGTAAAAGGGAATGTAGCTATGGTGGATTTGGTGGTCCAATAGTAGTACTGAAAAAGGCTGGTGAGACAAGAGCATTTAGTCCATGGGCCATAAAATATCCAGAGACTATGTCAAAGTCGAAATTTATCACTGATGGAACATGTTAGTCGGAGGAATAGAATATGAATAAGATGGATTTATTGTATGTTGAGCCTAAAGAATATTTCTCTAAAGAGATGTTAGAGGTTTTGCTTAAAGATGATAATGACAGGATTCGCCAGTTTGTATCGAAATATCCTTGGACATTTGCTAAGACCTATGCAGACTTTGCTCCACATGAATATTACGTTAAGGACAAGCTTGATGAAGAGGGCAAAGATGAATTTGTATGGTTTGTGGAATACGTTAGAGAGAATGGTTTCGACTGTAAGTTTGCAAGTAAAGAGCATACATATTATGAGTTTGATGGCCACTATTACTGGACTATGGGGGATCTAATTGAAGATACTATTATTCTTAATAGATGTGATAAAAGTAACTATGTTATCAAACAAGGTTCTATGAATTATTTAAAAGCGTAAAAAGGCTAAGTGAGGTGCAATATGCCATATATCCCAGATGAACATAAACAATATAATTTATTACCAACAGCAAGAAAAAATGGATGGGAAGTATTTGAATATGACAGTAGACTTCTTTCAGAATTAGAGGATTTGGGTTGCAAAGAATTGATACCATATCATCCAGCATCTTATGAGACATATTTTGAGGAGATAGATGAATACAAGAAAAAATTCCCTGAATTGGAAGAAAAACTCGAAGAGTATAAGCAAAGCATTATACATGTAAATGATAAAAGTACATGGGGGATAGTCAGGTACAACGGAGAATCAAATTTAAATTTCACCAAGGGGCAGTGTTATTTTGTTCCTATTTTTGAAAACAATGGAAAGTATATTATTGGTGGAGTTATTGATGATGAAGAGCCTGCATCTTATGCAGGCTTTAGCGGGGCAACGGAAGCGAGAACACATGAAACTGAGGATGGCGTTGTGTTACTAGATCAAGTGGATTTTAGCATGCCTACTTTTGAAATTGTGGTTGATTATAAGAATGTCTTGGCCAGCAAGCCTAATATGTTTACCTTACCTAAAGAAGAGAAATTAGTTTTAACTGGAGAATTATTTAAAACTAAATACGGGACAGTTCTTGTTTTTAATGAACAAGATTGTATTTTGAAGGTTGGAAACATCATATGCTATGAAGGCGCTGATTATGTTATTAAACAAGTTATACCTCCATCAAAACCTGATGTAAAGTGGTCTATTGTTATAGAAGCGCAGTATGAAACTCCTATCTAAAAGTCGTGCGTAAAAATAGTATAATATACTAAAAAAGTGAGCGGCTATAAGGAGGACTAGAATGAGAAAGAGATTATTATTTTGCCTTGCAGCATGCACCATATTAATAGGTGGCTACATTTTTTATGGTACAAGCGATGCAGGCAATGAAGAAAAGATAATACAAATAGAGGAGACAAAAGAGGTACCTACAACAGGAACGACTGTTGCGGGCACAGAATCAACGACGTTTTCTATTGATCAAGTTGGAGCCTATTCTGGAAATCCATATATAGCAATCAATAACAATGTGCCATATTTCGCTGATTCCGAGATGACTAGAACAGATGCCTTTGAAACGTACAGTAATCTAGATTCATTAGGAAGATGTGGCGTAGCCTATGCCAACATATGCAATGAATTAATGCCTACAGAAGAGCGGGGCGAGATTGGTAGTATAAAGCCAAGTGGATGGCATACAGCAAATTATCATGAGTATATCGATGGAACTTACCTATATAATAGATGTCATCTCATTGGATATCAGCTCAGCGGTGAAAATTCTAATGAAAAGAATCTTATTACAGGCACAAGATATTTAAATGTACAGGGAATGCTTCCCTTTGAAAATGAAGTTGCTGACTATGTGGAAAGTACAGGTAATCATGTACTTTATAGAGTTACACCTATATTTGAAGGCAATAATTTAGTAGCCTCAGGTGTACTAATGGAAGCATACTCTGTTGAAGACCAAGGAAAAGGTGTGATGTTTAATGTCTATTGCTACAATGTGCAGCCTGGTATCATAATTGACTATGCTACCGGTAACAGTGAGTTATCATCTGATGCTACTCTAGCGAATGAACAAGTTTCTACTGAGACAACAAGCAACAATGGCGTAGAAATGAATTATGTGCTTAACACAAATACAAAGAAGTTTCATAATCCTAATTGTAAATCCGTAGTTGATATAAAGGATAAAAATAAGCAGACATTTCAAGGTTCAAGGGAAGAATTGATTGATCAAGGCTATGATCCTTGCGGTAGATGTCATCCATAAAAAGAGGATATATACGAATGGTTTATTTGAAAAATTTCTATTTTACATCGGGACTGGCAGAGGATATGTTCCTAAATTCTATACGAAGAACTTGTTATGACAGTTTTTATCCATTTCAGATACTACCACAAAAGGGAATTGATGAAATAGGCTTCAAGGATATTACAATTCTATATGGTGGCAATGGTTCGGGAAAGAGTACCATGCTCAATATAATAGCTGAGAAGATTGGTGCTGATAGAATGGCTCCGTATAATCGATCCAACTTTTACGAAGATTATCTTGAACATTGTGACTTAGATTATGCAAATGCTCAAATGGAGGAAAAGCTAATCATTACATCTGATGATATTTTTGACTATATGTTGGATATCCGCAGATTAAATGAGGGTATAGATAATAAGCGCGAAGAAAGATTTGAAGAGTACATGGATTACAAGTATAGTTCATATCAGCTTAAATCTATCGATGATATTGAGGAGTTGAGAAAACACAATGCAGCTAAATCAAAGACTCAGTCTCAATATATAAGAAAAACGTTAATAGACAATGTCAGAGAGTATTCAAATGGAGAATCAGCTTTTAGATACTTTACTAGAAAGATAAAAGAGAATGGTATTTATATTCTAGATGAGCCAGAGAACAGCTTATCTCCAGAAATGCAGTTGGAACTGGTAAATTTCTTAGAGCAGTCAGTTAGAGGATTTCGATGTCAGTTTATTATTGCAACACACTCACCATTTATACTGTCTATACGAGATGCTTTAGTTTATGACTTGGATAAGAATCCAGCTGGGCCAAATGACTGGCATCTACTAAAAAATGTACAAGAATACTATAAATTCTTTATGGATAGAAGAGAAGAGTTTGAAGCTATAGGAGAACAGCTGTAATGAGTAAGTATGATCCTTTAGGCGACTATTTGCGATGCTGCAATAAGTCAGTAATATCACTTTCATTTGAAAACAGCCAGGCAAGAGAGCGAACCCAGCTGTTGATGGATATTGCAAATCAGGAGAACGGTATAGTAATTGGTACATGAGATTTGTCGGAACTTGCCCTAGGCTGGGCCACCTATAACGGGGACCATATGAACTCCATGATTTCTTCCTGTATCACATGCTGAGGCTGGCACAGACACCTGCAAAGATTTTCCACCTTGCCCATATCGCATTTACGAATCAGTATGATGATGAAACAATCTTAAAATGGGAGAAGTCCTTCTATAGAAGATTTTTCGCACAGCATTTCAAGAGAAGTTGTTTGCCAGATGGGCCAAAGGTTGGTTCAGTGGCAGTTTCTCCAAGAGGAGATTTGTGTATGCCTTCAGATGCCTGCGCAAACATTTGGTTAAAAGAACTGGAAGAGCTTTAAATGACCTAAGGGGAGGTTTTTACAATGGCAGCATTTGACAAAGTGAAATGTGGAATTCCTCAGATGGATGAGGCCATCGACTATATTCGACTAGGGGACAATGTGGTTTTCAGGGTTTCCTCACTTGAAGCGTTCAAACTGTTTTGTGAGATTCCACTATTTCATCTAAGACAAGATTTTTCAAAATGTATCATCATCTTCATAATCAAAAGTATTCATAAGGTAACGGAAATGTGAATCCATGCGAGGATCGGTATGATAATGAATCATTTTGGCTGGGCCTAAATATTGAAACATGACGAACGTATATTTATAACGATTTGGATGAGTTTAATGATATGTTTAATATGGTTCTTTGCTTTTGTATAGCCTAAGATTTAAAATAATGGATAGGATGAATGAAAGGGAGAAGGGGCATGATTAGTAAGTTTTTAGCGGAAAAGTTTATTGAACAGGTAACAGAATACACTTCATATAATGTAAACATTATGGATGGGGGTAATGCATCTGACTTTTAGTGCATCTTAAAAAGAGTCTTTATCATACTCTAAAAGATGTTTCTTTAGCTCTTGATGAAAAGAGAGTAATCATCTTTAAAACTATGCCTGACACAGTTAGCGAATTGTTCTCTGATTACAAATACATAGTTGGAGAGTATTTGCATTTCATTACTCCAATGCGAGATATGGCCAACATGTTTTATATCTTTGAAAGCAAATTCCCAGAAGGAAAAATAGATGATTTTATAGAGACCGTTGGAGCTTTAAGCAGAAACAACTTCAACTTTAATAAAGCAGCTCAAGAGTTATTCATACATAAGAATACATTAATAATGTGATCGAGGAAGTTTTATGAATCAGAAATTAAAGAATGATATTGATTATATTGTTGAAAACACAATAAAAGAAGTTCTGCCTGATGAGGCGGTTACTAGAGCTCTTAACAATTTCTCTTACGGAAAAGGTAAAGTGATTCTAGTAGCTGCTGGAAAGGCGGCTTGGCAAATGGCCGCAGCAGCAAAAAAGGTTCTTAAAAGATTAGATGGCGGCATTGTAATAACAAAATATGATCATGTTAAAGGCAATATTGAGGGGATACAATGCTTTGAAACAGGGCATCCAGTACCTGATCAAAATAGCTTTGATGCGACAAAAAAAGCTATTGAATTAGTGGAAGGTTTAACAGAAGATGACACGGTTATATTTTTACTTTCCGGTGGTGGAAGTGCTCTGTTTGAATTGCCATTAATTTCTGGTGAAGAACTACAAGACATTACAAAGCAGTTACTTGCTAGTGGTGCAGATATAGTAGAGATAAACACTATTCGAAAGCGTCTTAGTAAAGTAAAGGGCGGCAGATTTGCTTTAGCATGCGCTCCAGCCAAAGTATTTAGCATTGTGCTTAGTGATATAGTTGGAGATCCGCTTGATATGATAGCAAGTGGCCCGGCATATCCGGATTTTTCTACATGTGATGAAGCAAAGGAAATAGTTCGTAAATACAATATTAAGCTTTCTAAGGATGCTGAAGAGCTATTAGATAAAGAAACTCCTAAAGAATTAAAAAATGTTGAAACTCACATAACTGGATCTGTACGAGAGCTTTGTAGAGCTGCTGCTAGCAACAGTGGAAAGTTAGGTTACAAGCCTATTATTCTGACAGATGAGCTATGCTGTG
This sequence comes from Pseudobutyrivibrio xylanivorans, assembly GCF_008935055.1. Lineage (NCBI taxonomy): Bacteria > Bacillati > Bacillota > Clostridia > Lachnospirales > Lachnospiraceae > Pseudobutyrivibrio > Pseudobutyrivibrio xylanivorans. The sequence continues at coordinate 8,476 of NZ_CP043030.1, forward strand.
AGGCGAGAGAAGCAGGAAGTTTTCTTGCTAGCATCGCAAAGACAAAAGCAAAGGACAATGAAAGGCTGGCCATTATTGCTGGTGGAGAGACAGTGGTTCATCTTACTGGTACAGGTAAAGGTGGAAGAAATCAGGAACTTGCACTCAGCGCTGCTATAGGAATAGCTGGAAATATAGGCATGGCAGTAGCATCAGTTGGCAGTGATGGAACAGATGGTCCAACAGATGCCGCTGGAGGCTATGTTGATAACGAGACTTATCAAGAATTACTATCTAAAGGAATCAATATACATGATGTTCTTAAAGATAACGATGCATACAATGCATTAAAAGCAGTTGATGGTCTGATAATAACTGGTGCAACAGGAACGAACGTGAATGATGTTGCTATAGCACTGATTGATATCTAATGAATATTATATGATTATAGTGCATTATTTAGGTTTTACGAAAAATTAAATATTGTCCAATAATATACCCTTCTGTGATATATACTTTTTCCAAGTGGATGTTTCAGGTTTTTCAATAGAGCCTCCCTTTCTAAGATATGTAAACTTTATAAAGGATATTTAAGTAATGTATGACTTTTTGTGGGCTACTTAAGGAAAAAGCCCACAAAAACTTGGCTTCGCCAAGCAACATTTTCTTTCAGAAAATATTGGTCTATTTCCGGTTCTTGTTTTTCTGAGGAAAAACAAAAACCTATGCTCTATTGGCGGTTTTATTATTTATGTCATCGAAATCTAATAATTCAAAATCAGTTACAGGCATAGGTTTATAAAAATAATATCCTTGCATTTGTTCGCAATCTATATTTAAAAGAAATTGAGCCTGTTCTTTGGTTTCGACACCTTCAGCAATAAAGTTGAATTTAAGCTGCAAAAGCATTTTGATTATATAGTTAATAATGATTTTGCTTTTTTCTTTGTTCTTCTCGTCCTTTAAAAAGATGTAATCTAGCTTTATTCCGTCAACAGGAACCTCTTTAAGCATATTTAATGAAGAATAGCCACTACCAAAATCATCCATTTCAACAATAAAACCATATCTTTGAAGGGCAGTAGTTGTTTTTAGTAGAAGCTCAGTATCTTCAACATATGCTCTTTCAGTAATTTCAATCCTTAGCTGTGACGGAGCGATATTATAATTTCGTACCAGATTGTTGAAATAGTCCGCAATGTTGTTATTTTTTTCAATGTCATAACGTGATAAGTTTATCGAAATGGAATGTTGGATACCCTTTTCATTCCATCTATGGAGGTCTTGACATACTTTATCCCATATTAAGCAATCTAAATCATAGATAAGCCCTGTTTGTTCCAATATAGGTATAAATATGTCAGGACTTATCCAGCCTAACTTTTCGTGGTTCCATCTACATGAGGCCTCGGCACCAACTATTTTGCTTGTCTTATAATTAACTTGTGGTTGGTACCATACTTGTATTTCATTATTCTTTACAGCTGTTGAAAAATGACCACAGATGTCGGCAACCATTTTACCTTTTTCCCATTGGTCAGTATTGTATATTTCATATCCCCCACCTGAGACAGAATTGCGAGCTTTCTTTTCTGCTAAATGGGCATAATCCAACATCTTATCAACATTAATATCTGAATAATCATCTCTTGTTAAAACATAAATGCCACTGCATAATTGGACTGTATAGTCGATACCTTGGTTTATATAATAGTTCTTGACTGGTTCAAATACAGTCTTTTCTTGATTAAGAAGATTATTGTCGTCAGGAACGATGGCTAGGACTGCAAAATGATCAGCCCCTATTCTTGCAACAGCTTCTTTTTCAGACAGGTAATTCATGGTTTTATCAGCCCAAAAAACTAAAAGATCATTACCTGAATTCATACCCATTTTATCGTTTATAAATTTAAAGTTCTTAATATTGTTATAAGATATTAAATACGTTAAAGTTGGGTTCTCCCTTAATAGCGTTTTAACTTTTTTACGGAAACCATCAAGACTTAAGGTTCCAGTAAGAGCATCATACTCAATTAATTGGCGGATTTGCTCATCTTGCTCTTTTCTTATTGCATATTGTTTTGAAACGAAATGCAGAATAATAAAAACCAATAATAATCCAAATATAATGATTAGATTGCCATAGATATATAAGTAGTCAAAGAAATCATTTTTATACAGACGCCGAGATGTATAATCCAATATAATCGCCTGACGTTGATTATCATTAATCTTAGAAATGCCCACATTAATCTGGTTTATTAGCTCCTGACTTTTGGGGGTATCAACAGCACCAACTCTAAAATCCATTAAGAACATTGTTGTTGGTTGAACTTCTAAATCTGAATATAATGGTTTTTGAAGCACATAACTCCATACATAAGAGTTGTAAAGTAATGCGTCAACATCACCTTTTCGAAGAGCATTCACACAATCAGGCATAGTTTCATACAAAACAAGATTCATACTTGGATACAAAGTGTGAACAGTATCAGCAACACCTGCCATCGATTGTAGCATTCCAACCTTTATTTGTTCTAAAGATTGAATGTAACCGCTACTCAAAGTGACAATCGTGAAAGGTGTTGTCATAAGATTATCTGATACGATTGAAGGTTGTCCTGAGGTACTATTTATAGAACTGCCAAAAGGCATTACCAAATCATAATTAGGGTTGTCTAGTGCGTCTTTAAGTGATGAGTCTTCTATGATCTTAAAATTTACATTATAACCAGCATTTTCTGCCGCAAGACTCATTAAATCAATTCCAATACCTACAATATTTTTAGACGAATCATCAGTATAAAAAATAGGGCATCTATCTGAAGGTACACCAACTATTATGGTTTCCTTATCGGACAAATCTGTAGCCAAAACTGGCCCATTAAACAGGGAAGCAATCATTAATGAAATAAGTAGAAGTACTATTATATTTCTTTTTGGAAATGTCATCATATTAAACCAATCCTTGTTAAAAACAATATTATTTAATAAGTAGGTTTTACATGGTTCCAAACAATTCACCCACTATATACCGTATCTATGTAAGTGTAGCAAATATTTATGAATACTTTGTTAATTACCAGGCTGATTAATTCGTCCAATGAAGAATTGAAATAAGTTGATAAATTCATCGTATGTAGCAATCATAGCCATTTGTCCAATAAAATGCAAAAATATAGCATTCTTTGTTATAATATAGGTGATTTTAGGAAAGTATATTTGCTGCATGGCTTCGGCTGTGCAGCTTTTCGATTAAAATTCTTTTGGGGTGGCAAGAGTACAGTTATGGCATAGACACATTAGTTGCTACTCTTATTGCGCTTACACATCTCAGGTCTGCAAGGCGGTATCTTGATAGTGCGGGGAATTGGGGATTATTGGATAAGTTATGGGAGCTTTAATCAATGAGTGAAATCTATTTAATATCACTTATAGTAGGCATAGTTGCTGTCTTTATACTGATATTTTGGCTAGGTATAAATATTGAGGATCCAGTTGAACGTGCTGGCAAAAGAGGAGAAGAGGTAGCAACTGACATAATTAGTCGAGTATTAAAAGATGATGATATCTTGCTTACAAATGTAAAGATATCGTTTGAGGGAAGCCGCTCTGAAATAGATAATTTAATTATTAATTCTCATGGTGTTTTTATCATCGAGGTTAAGAATTACGTTGGCGAGTTGGTTGGAGGCTTGGACGATTATGAGTGGAAGAAGTATAAGACCACTCCAGGTGGAGATATCTACTGCAAGACAGTAAAGAATCCTATTAAACAAGTTAAAAGACAGATTTACATACTATCCCATATTTTGAGACAGCATAAACTTGATGTGTGGGTAGATGGATATGTCATTTTACTTGAGAAAAACAGTCCTGTAGATGACGATATGATTCTTGAAAGCTTATCAGATATAGATAAAGCTATTCATGGGCTAGGAAGCAATCATCTTTCTGATAGGGAGATAGATATAATTGCAGATATTTTTGATTGATAATAAAGTAATAGGGCGTATAGACAGTAATGTTTATGCGTCTTTTTTATTTTCAAAAATAGAAAGCTTAATAAAAATACGACTAAATCAAAGGAAGGTCATAGCTATTTATATGCCGTGACCTTTTTTTAAATTACTTGAAAGCTTTTTTTATCTGCTCCAGAAACTTATCAGCAATAGGAGTAAAGGTCTGATACTTATTCCATATGAGATATAGGTCTGACTTCAGTTCAGGTGAAAGAGGTCTAAATACCATATCAGTTCCTTCAGTGTTTATCAGATTTTTAAATGTAAGAAGAATTCCGAGGTTTTCTCTTGCAAATACAGAACCGTTATAGGAAAGTCTAAAAGAACCTTCAAGCTTAAGCTCCGGATATCTGTCCTTGGCCCATGTCTTGATTTCATTGTTCCAGCTTTGTTCAGAAACAAATAAAGGTTGTTCAATAAGGTCAGAGACACGGATGGATTTTTTCTTTGCCAGAGGGTGAGATGAAGACATGATTGCTCCCCATATATCTGCTTCCGGAAATTTTACATATTCATATTTATTGCTGTCGGGTGTTTCACAAAGCACAGCAAAGTCTAAAATACCCTTATCAAGCTTTTCCGTAACCTGCTCAGTATCTCCGCTGGTTATGTGATAAGTGAAGTTTGGGTATTTTTCTTTTAATTTATAGATTTCTCTGGCAAGGTATCTTATCTGATAGCTTTCTGCCAGCCCAAGGTAAATATCACCACCAGTTATATCATCCAAAGTATTAAATTCCTGTTCTATTTTATCTGACATAGCCACAAGATCCTGGGCACGGTCACGCAGAAGCATTCCCTCATCTGTAAGGGAAATGCTGAAGCTGTGCCTGACAAATAGTTTTTTCCCAAGTTCTTCCTCTAGAGCTTTTAATGTCTTTGAAAGAGTAGGTTGCGATACATGAAGCTGTTCGGCAGCCTTAGACATGTTTTCTTCCCTTGCAACTGCAAGAAAGTATCTGAGATTTTTTATTTCCATGGCAGACTCCTCTTATAAATACAAACGTAGTGATATTCCAAAAAGGTATATCATGATATTTATTTTATTCATTAGCGAAAATCAGGTCAAGGCTTTAATATAGAAATTGGAAGGAGAACAAAGATGGATACAGAAAAAATTCTTGAAAACCTTTCAGCTATGGGCTGTGATGAAAAAGAAATATGTTTTATGAAAAAAATGTATAAAGAAGGCGATACCGATACACTCCTTCGAGATTTAAGGAAATGCCGGTGCCATCTTATGGATGAACTTCATGATAGCCAGAAAAAAGTAGATAACATGGATTTTCTGATAAGACAGATTCAAAAAGAAAATAATTTTTAGGAGGAATACAAAATGATTAGAAAAGAAGAATTGAACCTTGTAACTGAGTGGGATAAGACATTTGAGAAAAGTGATAAGGTAGACCACAGCAAAGTAACATTTGTAAACAGATATGGAATTACCCTTGCGGCTGATATGTATGTTCCAAAGAATGTAGAAGGTAAGCTTCCTGCAATTGCTGTAAGTGGACCATTTGGCGCAGTAAAGGAGCAGTGCTCAGGCCTATATGCCCAGACAATGGCAGAAAGAGGCTTCTTAACAATTGCTTTCGATCCATCCTTTACAGGAGAGTCTGGTGGAAATGTAAGATACATGGCATCTCCTGATATCAACACAGAAGATTTCATGGCTGCAGTGGATTTCCTTTCATTAAATGAGAAGGTAGATGCTGATAGGATTGGAATTATCGGTATCTGCGGCTGGGGCGGAATGGCTGTGAATACTGCAGCCCTCGATACCAGAATCAAAGCTACAGCTGCTATGACTATGTACGATATGACAAGAGTTAATGCCAAGGGATATTTTGATTCAGCGGATAGCGAAGAAGCCAGATATCAGATGAAAGCCGCCATGTGTGCACAGAGACTAGAAGACTTGAAGGCAGGAGAATATAAGCTTGGCGGTGGAGTGGTAGATTCCCTTCCAGAGGATGCACCATTCTTTGTAAAAGACTACTATGATTATTACAAGACAGATAGAGGTTATCACAAGAGAAGTCTCAATTCCAATGGAGGCTGGAATGTAATTGGCTGTGAATCTTTCGTTAATCAGCCAATACTTAAGTACAGCAATGAAATTAGAAGTGCAGTTTTACTTGTTCACGGAGAAAAGGCACACTCATGCTATTTCTCAAAAGATGCATATGCAGATATGATTAAAGACAGTAAGTATGCAGGCAATAAGGAACTTATGATAATTCCTGATGCGGTACACACGGATTTATATGATGGTGGAGATAAGAATTATATTCCTTTTGATAAGCTGGAGAGTTTCTTTAAGGAAAATTTGAAATAAGGATGGTAAACATGAGTAAAGTATTAGTTATTTCGACAAGCCTTCGTGCAAAAAGCAATTCAGATATACTTACTGAAAAGCTTATAGAAGGAGCAAAAGCATCAGGTCATGATGTGGAGCATATTAGTCTTAAAGGTAAGAATATAGGTTTTTGCATAGGATGTCTGGTCTGTCAGAATACTCAAAAATGCGTCATAAATGATGATGCTCTTGAGATAGTTGATAAAGTTAAGAGGGCAGATACCCTTGTTTTTGTAACACCGATTTATTACTACGAAATGAGCGGTCAGATGAAGACTCTTTTGGACAGGCTCAATCCTCTATATCCTTCAGATTATAAATTTAGAAATGTATATATGCTCTCTGTAGCAGCTGAGAATGAAGAGCTTGTTCCTCAGAAAGCTGAAAGTGGACTTCAGGGATGGGTTGATTGTTTCGAAAAGGCTCAGTTTTCTGGTTCCTTATTCTGTGGAGGTATAGGCGATATGGGTGAGGCATTCGGGAAAACAGAAGAGTTAAACGAAGCTTTCAAGTTTGGAAAGTCTTTAAGATAAAGGACGCTTGATATGAAAGAAAAAATGATTTTGATAGCATTCTGTATGACAATCATGTTTTGTATAAGCGCTTGTTCAGGAAATACAATAAACTCCGGTGATAATCAGAATGCAGTAACTGAAATATCAACATCAGAAAATGTTGAAACAGAAAGCTCAGAAGAGAATGATGAGCCGGAGGGAGATGCTATGTATCATACAGAAGACAATGGCACCGCAGATTATGAGGCTACTGGAGATAATACTATGATAATGACGATTGGTGATACAAAAGTTAATGTTGACTGGGAAGACAACCGAGCTGTAGAAGCACTGCGGGATATGGCTAAAGATGGGGATGTTACTATTAAGATGACCATGTATGGTGGTTTTGAACAGGTGGGATCAATTGGTCAGAGTCTCCCAAGAGATGATAAACAGACAACAACTAGCTCAGGTGATATTGTGCTATACTCAGGTAACCAGATTGTAGTGTTCTATGGCTCAAATAGCTGGTCATATACAAGGCTTGGCCATATATCTGATAAGGATGAGGCAGAAATGACAGAACTCCTTTCAAATGGAGATGTAAATATAACTCTCAGTATAGACTAATTGTGACTCGTCTTAATTTATAAGAAAATAAAGACCATGTGAAATTGTGGTCATTTAATATAGCATTTTATGACTACTAAATGACAGATAATGCCGTCTTAATTGTAAGGCGGCTTTTTTATTTCTATGATGTCAATAGTTATATAAGGAGGATGAACTGATGGGAAGTAAAAAAAAGTCAGGAAAAGTATTTTCAGTCCTTGGAATAATATTTCTAATCCTTGCAGTGGTAATCACAGGGGCAGGTAATTATTTCGGGGGAATTTTGGATACTTATATTGGTCTCGGAGAGGCTGTAATGGTTCAAAAGCCAGGTAGTGAAAACTGGGACACAGATTATTACACAACAGACTATGATACAGCAGAAGAAATTGATAAGTATGCAAAAGATGTAACAAAGAGAATTGCAGAAGAGGGCATTACTCTTATGAAAAATAATGGAACATTACCTCTTTCGAAGGGGCAGTCGGTTTCATTGTTTGGGCGTAGAAGCGTGGATGTTGTCTGGGGCGGTAATGGCTCTGGAGCAGGCGATCCTGCTCAGTGCACATCTATCCAGAAGGCACTCCAGGACGAAGGCTTTAATGTAAATGATACTTTAACAAAGCTCTATTCTGAGAATCTTGATAAGGTTGAATCCATGTCATACACAATGGACAAGCCAAGTGCGATGACATACTACATTGGCGAATTCCCAGTGAGCTATTACAACAATAGTGTTACAGCATCATATGAAAAATATCATGATGCAGCCATTGTTGTATTAGGACGTCAGGGAGGTGAAGGTATGGACCTTTGCTCTGACTTAAAGGGAAGCATTTCAAGTGGCGAAACAGCCATGTCTAATGATGTAGCAGAAACGAAAAATTACGAAGATGGACAGCACGAGCTTGAGCTTTGTAAGGAAGAAAAGGATCTTTTAAAGCATGTTGAAGAGAACTTTGACAATGTAGTGGTTGTTATAAACAGCGCCAATGTTATGGAGCTTGGAGAATTGCAGGATGATGAAAATGTAGATGCTGTTCTTTGGATGGCTTATCCAGGTTCAAGAGGTACTGTTGCCCTTGCAGAGATTTTAGATGGCAAAATAAATCCATCTGGTCATACAGTGGATACATGGCCAAGAGATCTTGCTGCAGATCCAACTTATGCAAATGTAACAACAGAGAAATACTCTAACACAGATGGATACATGATTGAGTATGAAGAGGGCATCTATGTTGGATACAGATGGTATGAAACAGCTGCAGCTGAGGGTGTAATTGACTATGACAATGCTGTTGTTTATCCATTTGGATATGGACTTAGCTATACATCATTTGCACAGGCAATTACAGATGTTAAGGAAAATGGAAACAATATCGACGTAACAGTGTCAGTAACAAACACTGGTGATGTTGCAGGTAAAGATGTAGTTCAGATTTATTACAGCGCACCATTTAACGGAGATATTGAAAAAGCTGAGGTTGTACTGGCAGCCTATGATAAAACAGATGATATCAACCCAGGAGAGACAAAAGAGTACACTCTTTCCTTTGGAAAAGATACAATGGCAAGCTTTGATTACAAGAATGCTGGCTGTTATGTGCTTGACGAGGGAAGCTATATCATTTCAGTACGTAAGAATAGCCATGAGTTATATGGTGAAAATTGCGAATACGAATATGTAGTGGATTCCAAAGTGGTATACGATTCATCTAATCCAAGACCTACAGAGGTGGAGGCTCAAACAGGTGAATACGTAAACTATTCGGATGAATGGAAAGCTAATCATCAAACTGTTGCAGCTACAACAAAATTTGATGAACAGAACGCTCATTTCGAAGAAGGAAAGTCAACAATTCTTTCAAGAACAGATTTTGCTTCAACAATGCCAACAGCCCCTACAGCAGATGACTTGAAGGCAGCTGACAGTGTAGTAGCTAATTTTAAAGAGTACAAGCCTGATTATTATGATAATGCTGATGAAAAGCCAGCAACAGGTGAAAACAACAAAATAAATGCAGTAACCCTAAGAGGTGCTACATATGATGATCCTAGATGGGATGCTCTGCTTGATGAATTAACAGAAAAAGAAATGACAGAGCTAATCTATTCAGGAAACCAGGGAACAATACCTGTTAAATCTATTGGACTTCCAATGTCCAATGCTACAGATGGCCCTGCTGGATTAAAGCAATATGGTGGCTTGGGATTTGGCGCATCTGGAAACTTTAACTGTTGTGGAACATTAGTAGCAGCCACATGGAATACAGATCTTGCCACCGAATATGGTATTGCAGTTGGTAATGAAGCGGTTATAGCAGGCGTTGATGGTTGGTATGCTCCAGGCTGTGACTTACATAGAACAGCATTCGGTGGTAGAAACTTCGAATATTATTCAGAAGATCCTGTTATTACAGGTAAAACTTGCGCGGCAACAATTAAAGGTACTAGCTCAAAGGGTCTTACTACAATGTTTAAGCACTTTGCATTAAATGATGTGGAAGCCCATAGAATTGATAACGGTCCATGTGTATGGGCTAATGAGCAGGCAATGAGAGAGTTGTATCTCAAGGCATTTGAGATTGCCATCAAAGAGCCAGTGGCTGAATTAAAGTATTTGGATGAAGATGGAAACACTCAAACAAAGACAATGAGAAGTTCTCTTGGCGTAATGAGCTCATTCAACAGAATCGGATCTGTTTGGTCTGGTGGCTGCGGCAGCCTTTTAAATGGTGTACTTAGAGATGAGTGGGGATTCCTTGGAACTGTTGTAACTGATTACAACGGATATGGATACATGAACGTTGAATGGGGAATCACAAATGGAAATGATTTGATGCTTGCTAATGCATCTACACTTCCTAGCAAGATTGCAGATACAAGCAATGCTTCATCCCTGAAATACATGCGACAGGCAGCTAAAAATATTATTTACACCCATGTAAATTCTAATACAGTAAACGGTCTTTCTGATGGAACAACACTTGAATACAAGATGGCACCATGGAGAATGGCTATGTATGGTGTAGTCGCTTTATTTGCAATATTAGGAATAGTCTTTTTGTTCATCGGACATAAAAAGAAAAGTAAAAATGTGATTAAAGTGGAAGTTGAAAAGTAAAGTGGTAGAAACGCTAAATGCGTCTACATAAATATAATGAAAAGGATATTGGAGGAAAGAAAAATGAAAAAGTTAATTGCAACAGGACTTGCAGTAGTATGTGCTATGTCAATGGTAGCTTGTGGAAAGTCAGGAGCTGCTGAGGTATACACAGCAGAGGTTGATTCAGTTGAGGCAGGTTACGAAGGTGACTGCGTAAATACTGATCAGGACATTTTAGTACTTAACGCAGACGGAACATATACTCTTACACATGGCTTCTATGTAAACCAGATTAGTGGTGTTGTAGTGGCAAACATTAAAAATGTGTATAATGGTAAATATACAGCAGGTGAAGCTAATGCGGATGGCCAGAAGGAAATCACACTTGAGGCTCCTACATCAGGATATTTGAACATGAATGGTTCAGTTACATTATCTAGCGAGGACCCATCAGTGCTTGAGGACTTTGATGCAACATCATTCACAGTAAATGTTAATACAGGTGCTATTGAGCAGTAATTACATTACTAATCTTAGCTGGCCAGCTTTTAGTTGGCCAGCTTATGCACTTTGGGGGATTAGATGAATATTCATTTGACGATTATAATGCTGCTAAACGCTATAGAATTAGCAGTGCCATGTACAATTTTAGCTAGAAGTTTGGAGCGGAGAAACTATTTTGTTCTTCGCTTATTTTGCTGTTTAGCATTAGTATTTGTATACATTTTTTTATTTCCATTAGATGGGCTAAATTACTTGCTTATACATATTCCAATCATACTTGTTGCTTTCCTCTATTTAAAATTATGTTATAAAACAACTATGACACAAACTGTGTTCTTAGGAACAATTGGATATACCTTAAAGCATATATCAAGCTTAATAAACTCTATAATCACAGTGTTTTTTCCAAGAGTATTTGGACATTTCAGTGAGACTAAAGGGGAGTATTTCATTTTAGGCTATGCGCTGATTATAGGAATTGATATTATCGTATTTTCGATAGCCTACTATATTACAGCCAAGAAAGCTATTAGAGCAGAGTTGCAAAAGAACGCCACTATCCCAATGAGTATTTTAGGGGCGATAGTGCTGATAATGAATCAGTTCTGGTCACTTGGTATTGTGGTAGCAGGGGCGGATTATACAGTTTCATATAGCTCCTTAATTGAGTATATTTGGAATCTAATGTTTTGCTTTTTAGTTCTTGCTATTCAGTTCAACATTGTGCAAATAAGTGAGAAGGATAAAGAACTAGAAATAACCCAAAGACTTATTGCAGATAAAGAGCAGCAATATAAAATGTCTAAATCCAATATGGAAGCAATACAAAAAAAGTGTCATGACCTAAAATACGAAATTGCTGCAATCGCAATGGGCGTTGAACCAACGAAGCATGCTGAAGATGCTATGGCTGTGCTTAGAACCTTTAATAGTGATATTAAGACAGGAAATACTACTCTTGATATTATTTTCAATGAAAAGAATTATTACTGTAAAGATCATGATATCGTATTTACTCCAATGATTGATGGGGCTGCCCTTTCCTTTATTAAGACAACGGATTTATATGTCCTTTTTAGTGGGCTAATTGATAGTGCTATATCATCAGTCAGACAGTTAGCAAATCATACAAAAAGATATATCTATATTTATGTACACTCCGAAAAGGGGTTTTTGCTTATTCAAATAGAACATCCTTTGGACTTGGATAAAGATTATATTTTAAAAGAGCGAAACGGGCAGATAATTGTTAAACGACCAGAACTTGCAGGACTTGAATATGTTATTGAAAAATACGATGGTAGTATAAATACAAAGCTTGAAGAAGATGTTTTTATGCTAAATATCATATTCCCTATAAGTGAGAGTCTAGAACAGGAGAAGAAATGAGGAACATAGCAATTGTGGATGATGACGCAAATATACGTCAGCAGTTACAATCCTTTTTAAAAAAGTATACAGAAAACTTTGGGGAAGATTTTGTAGTTAGCGAGTTTTCTATTCCAGAGGCTTTTCTTACTAACTATAAATCAAACTATGATGTGGTTTTTATGGATATTGATATGCCTGGAATGAACGGACTTCAGGCTGCAAAAAGACTTCGAGAACTAGATGAAAAAGTAGTGCTTATATTTGTAACCAATTTAGCTCAGTATGCTATCAAAGGGTACGAAGTAGCCGCTACAGATTTCGTTGTAAAACCTTTAGAGTATACTAAGTTTGAAACAAAGATAGCTCGTGCTATTAAGCTTACAGATGACAGAGCTAAAAGCCCATCATTACTTCTTAGGGTAGAAGATAAGATGGTTTCTATAAAGATGGAGGATATTCGTTATGTGGAAGTACAAGGACATAATGTTTATTACTACACCAGCAAGGATACATATAGAATAAGAGGAACCCTAAAGGAATCCGCTGCCGAACTTGACAGTAACGAATTCTTTATGTGTGCTAAATGCTATCTTGTTAACCTTGCATATGTTGAATCTGTAAAAGGAAATGTAGTGACTGTTGCAGGACAGGATATTACTGTAAGCCGACCAAAGAAAAAGGTATTTATGGAAGCTCTAGCAGCGTATCATAACAAAAGATAAGCAACTTATGGCAACTTCATAACAGTTGGTGACACTTATATTGAGATGACCCTCCTTGAAAATTAGTATGTAACTAGTTTTTAAGGAGGGTTTTAATTATGAAAAAGACAAAAGTATTTTTATTTCTTGGTTTAATTGTATGTGGCCTATTAACTGGCTGTGGAAAACAGACTGAAACTGCTAGTGTCACAAATGCTCAGGCCCAGGCAAAAGATGCTGCTGTAGAGTATCAGTGGGATTTCGTAAAAAAGACTACAGGAATTGATGATCTGAAACAGGAATGCGATGAGAAGGGTGAACTGACAAAGCTTGAGTACGAGACACCTAATTATCCTGTAAATCCAGAAGAAACTGTAACTAAAGAAATGTGGGTATATACACCATATGGCTATGACCCTGCCAAGGAATATAACATTTTATATTTGATGCATGGAGGCGGTGAATCAGAAATCTATTGGCTTGCAGGAGAACGCTGGGGCCCAACTACAAGAAATGTACTTGATAACATGATTAAAAATAAAGTCTGCGATCCATTCATTGTAGTAACACCAACATTTAATCCCGCTACAGAAATGGATATAGATAATGCTGAAGGAGCAGAGGATTTAACATATGTGTTTGCTGATGAATTAAGGAATCAGGTTGTCCCTACTGTTGAGTCTCAGTTTTCTACTTATGCAGATGGTGATGTGTCAGAGGAAAATCTTATAGCAACTCGCGACCACAGAGCATTTGCTGGATTTTCAATGGGCTCAATGACTAGCATTCATTGCTCATTAATGAAGAATGTAGATATGTTTAGCTGGGTAGGCTCATATTCAGGGGCGAAAACAAAAGTAGATGATTTCAAAAACGCTTTAGAATCTGATGAGTATAAGGACTATGCGGTGAAGTTTTGGTACAACGGAAATGGCAAAGGTGATATAGCCCATGATGAGCATGATGAGTTTTGCCATGGTGTTGTTGATGCCATGCCAGACAGATTTGTAGATGGTGAGAATTTTGCCTGGGTTGATATCAAGGACGGCTCTCATTCATATCAAAGCTGGGTGGTTGATTTATACAACTGCATGCTAGTATTTTTTAAGGAGTAATTTGAAATGAAAAGATTTAGTAAGTTAGTTTGTTTATTAGCAGCGGCAAGCATGTTTGTAGGCTGCGGCCAAAAACAAGAGCAACAGCAGGCACAGGTACAGCAGACGGCGGCCCAGGAATATCAGTGGGATTTTGCAAAAAAGAATGGCGACATTGATGCATTGAAAGAAGAATGTGATGAAAAAGGTGAAGTAATAACAATTGAGTATGAAACACCTGCATATGCCATTAATGACTTAAAAGGTGTTGATGAGACTCTTACAAAGACAATGACAGTATATCTGCCATATGGTTATGACGAAAATGGTCAGTACAATGTTTTATATTTATTGCATGGAACCAGGGGTGAAACTGATCCAGCAATGGAAACTATATGGTTAGAGGGATGGTCTGCTACACGTAATATCCTTGACAACATGATTAAAGAAGGAATGTGTGAACCAACAATCGTTGTATGTCCTACATACTATTCGGAAATGGAAGGGAATGAAATGACAGAGGATGATGCAAAAGCCTTATCAGAAAAGCTAAATGATGAAATGATATACGCTGACAAAGCTGAAGATGGCGGGGAAGTAGACAATGCACAAAACATTTGGCCTGTATATTTTGGTCAGGAGTTAAGAAACAATATTATTCCAACTGCTGAATCTCAACTTGCAACATACGCAGGGCACGATGTGTCAGAAGAAAACTTAATAGCTACAAGAGACCACAGAGCATTTGCAGGCCTTAGCCGTGGCTCTATGACAGTTGCTCGTTCTGGTATGACAGATAATGCAGATTTATTTGCTTACTTTGGAATGTATTCCGGGGCATGGCAAAAGCCAGAAGCTTTTGAAAAAGCAATGACAGAGGACTTCGCTGATTATGAAATAAAGTTTTGGTATAACGGAAACGGAGCAGGAGATTTTGCTCTTGAAAACCATAAAGATTTTTGTGAAAAAGTACTATCAGACATTCCTGACAAATTTACAGATGGGCAGAATTATGCATTTGTAAAGCTAAGAGACGGTGCCCATATGTTTGCCAGCTGGCAGGCTGATTTATATAATTCGCTCTTAGTATTCTTCAAATAATTCTTCTTTACCTCATCCAGTAGCAAGGTCCATGTGGCCTTGCTACTTTTATTAAGCTCTACACACTAATCATGGTATATTGCTGACTCTTGCGAACGCCATAAAGTGATTTCTATTTTCATTCATTATTTATAATATCAACACATACCATTCACATATAGAGCTTATAGTTTGCATTGTCAGCTCGGCAGCGAATGGTAGCTCGCTTTATAAAATACTCCAACTAGAAAAAATTGTATTTCTTGAATGTTACCTAATTGGTATGTCATGAGAAAAATATTTATTTGGAGGAATTATAAAATGAAGAAACTATTAGCTTTAATGTTATGTGGAGCCATGGGCTTATCAGCCGTTGCATGTGGTCAAACTGCAACAGAAACTACCACAGAAACAAGTGAAACGACGGAAATTGAGGAGACTACAGCAGAAGCTGAAACAACAGCTACAGCAAGTGTAGACAATAGCTATGCTGAGGACACAGATGCGCTTGTTGAAGAATATGCTGATGAATTTGAACAGGTTGAGTACACAGATGATGAAACCGGCCTAACAGTAACTTCCAATATCTATTTACCAGAGGATTATGACGAAACAGAAGAGTATCCTATGGTAGTCTTTATAGCTGATTCAAGCTGTGCTGGTGATGATGCAACATCTTCTCTTACACAAGGACGTGGTGCCTTGGTGTGGGCTGCAGATCAGTGGCAATCAGCAAATCCTAGCATAGTATTAGTGCCAACATATCCAGAGACAATTTTAGATGACCAGAATGGCTATAGCACAACGGAATATGTAGAGCTTACAAAGCGACTTACAGATGATGTATCAGAGGAGTACGCAGTTGATACTGATAGAATCTACGGTACAGGTCAATCTATGGGATGCATGACCACTCTCATTTTAGCCTCAGAATATCCTGATTTATATGCAGCATGTATGTTTGTTGATGGACAGTGGGATGTTAGTACACTTTCATCATTAGAAGACCAGACATTTATATATTTTGCCGCTGAAGATGATCAGAATGCTTATAATGGAATGCAGGAAGTCATGGATATGTTCGACGAGGATGGTGTCGAGTATACATACGCCCAGTGGGATGGAACATGGACACCAGATGAACTTACAGATGCAACATCAGAATTAACATCAGGCAATACAAATGCCTACTTTGTATCATGGAAATCAGGTACAATAGAAGCTAGTAGTGAAACTTCTTTTGCAGGTCCTAACAGCTCTAACGATGGTGGAGAAAAGCCAGCATTGGATTCAGAAAATGATAAGCCTGCTATGTCAGGTGACGCTAAAGCCGGTGAGAAGCCAGAAGGTGGTATGAATGCAGGTGGAGATAATTCCATGATGGAAAGTGTAAAATATCACATGGCATCATTTGACTATGCATATAGATGTATATCTGTAATGGAATGGTTGTTTGAAAACTAGCGGGAAAAAAGGATGTATTTGGGTTATGAACAAAAACGAGAGCAGGTACTTTAAATCAGCCGAAAAGATGCATACTGCACTTATTTCTCTAATAGAGAATAAGGATTTCGAACTGATTACAGTTAAGGAAATATGTGCAGAGGCTGGGGTTAACAGATCGACATTTTATCTTCATTATGATAATACCAATGATCTTCTTCGAGAAACAATCGAAGCGGCATATAGGGATTTCTTCAGTAGGTTTTCCGCTGATGGACCTAAAAAAATTGATATTGAGGATAAGAAGAATGAGGAATTGTTTTTAGTGACTCCAAAGTATCTTATGCCGTATCTGGAATTTGTGGAAGATAACCGCAAGCTCTTTTATATAATGTATGAGAAAAACGAGATGATGGGAGCTGAGAAAACATACGAGAAATGGTTTAGAGAGATATTTGGACCAATACTCACAAGGTTTGGAGTATCTGAGACAGAACAACCATTTATTATGATTTTTTATCTTAAAGGGATTATTGGTGTGGTAAATGAATGGATAGCCAGAGATTGTGCTGAATCAAAAGATGAGATCATTGGCATTATTCAGAAATGCATTTTGATGCCAATAAAAGAAACTAATTAAATACGTAAAATTAATCCAACACTTTTTATGAATCGTGTCGGGACCTTAGGTCCTGAAACCAACACTTTTCGTAAAAAGTGTTGTTCTGTTTATGGGAGCACTTTTCTATAATTACCTCAAGCTCAAAGCAGAGAGTTCAAAATCAAAATTGATGGAGGTAAAACAATGAACAATTTAGACAAGGTATACGCAGAAAGTGTAGCAAAGGATTATATGCCAAAGGAGACAAGTAAAGTAAGACAATTGAAGAAGCTTGATGAAAAGGCAAAGCTTCCAGCATTGGTGACAGCTATGTCACTGGGAGTAGTTGGAGCATTAATATTTGGTTTAGGAATGTGTCTTTCTATGGGAATACTAGGAACTGGATTAGTAAGCATGATTTTTGGAGTAATACTTGGGCTTTTAGGCGTTGTAATATGTGGTGTGAATTATCCGCTGTACAAAAAGCTTCTAAAAAAAGGAAAAGCTATGTACGCCTATGACATTCTTGAACTTGCAAAGGAAATAACAGCAGCTGAGAATTAAGAGCAGTTTTCTTTAGTAGTAAGGTAGGAGGAATCACAAATGGTGAGATGGCACTTAATGCTGGTCCTCAGTCGCTAGTGATTTCTCTTTTAAGACAGTTTGTTTTAGTAATACCTGTAGCATATGTCTTTTCAAATATGGTAATTGCTGGGATTGCTTCAAAATCTATTATCTGGTTTACATTTATGATTGCTGAGGTTTTAACAGCCTTGGTTGGATATATTATGCTTAAGAAAATAATACAGAATAGCCTTAGTTTTAAGGTGATATAATGCACTAATTTCTTTTTGTAATTGATATGCAACAAAATATAGAGATTGCTATTTACCTACTAAAAGAGTATGCTTTTAGAAAACAGGTGAGAAGGGGGAAAGTACTCTTTGCAGCTAGTGAGGATACTATTAACAAGGAAATGTTAGCGGGGTAAAGGCCTATGAAATCAATCCTTATTAAAGATACAACACGAGAGGAGCGCGAGGAGATTATAAAAGCATCTCTTGATTGTGGAGGCGGATGCGAAAACTGTTCTTCTTGTTGGCTTGGTGGCGGTAGTCCGTGGGATATTTATCAGGACTATATAGATGGAAAACGTGAAATTAGTGATATTAATAAGGATTATATGTCTATATACCGTCAAGATAGGCAAATAAAATAGGTATATTTATGAAAGAAGCTCCAGATATTATAAATTCAACTGAACAAGAACGGCGTGATTATATAAAGCAAAGATTTCCATGCATTGCAGATTGCGATATGTGTGGGCTTTGCAAAGTTTTTCACGGAAAAGATGCAGAAACAGCTTATGATGATTATATCTCAGGGATTCGGTCATTTTTAGATGTCTCAGCGGATTACAAAAGATGACTTAGACAATTCATCTTATTATTATCGATAGATGTAAGTTCAAACTCAAACAAAAGAGTTCAAATGTAATGGCATTTGAACTCTTTTGTTTGATAATCTAGTTTAGTCAATTCTATTTCCCCCAGCCCCCCTTTCCCCAGAATCTAAGGCAATTTTGCAGTTTTTTCATAATCTTTGGATATACTTACCTAAGATTAACAAGAGGAGGCGAGAGTTATGGAGTTTCAATTCTTATATGCTATACCACGTACAGAGGTGCTAGATACTTTCTTTCTAACAATCAACAAGATTACAGGATCTTATGGTCAGCTATGGGTGATTATAGCTGTAATTCTTCTTTTATTTAAGAAGACTAGGAAGATTGGTGTGGCGGTTTTGGTTTCTTATGTCTTGGTGTTTGTATTGGGACAGTTTGGTCTTAAGAATATGGTTTCAAGAATGAGACCTTGCCAGATAGATGAGACTTTTGAGCTTTTAGTTTCACGTCCATCTAGCTCATCATTTCCATCAACTCATTCAGCCTGGGCATTTGGTGGAGCAACGGCTATATTCTTAGGAAATAAGAAGGGCGGTATCATTGCTCTGATTTGGGCAGCACTGATAGCCTTCAGCAGAATGTATCTTTTCCTTCATTTTCCAACGGATGTATTAGCAGGTATTGTTTTTGGTGTACTTATGGGAAAAGTTGCGACTAAACTGGTGGATTTGATTTCAAAGAAGATTGGTGTAGCAAAGGCAGAATAACATTATATATGTTAGGTAGATAAATTAATCAATTGTTGGGAGGCGGCTATGAATAATGATGAAGTAATGGAAAAATACGGTATTTCAAAGAAACGTGGAATAGGTCTTATGCTTCAAATGTTGCTGATGATTGCAGCACTTATTCTTACGATTGTTGGAATTATCAACAACACCAATTTGCATCGCGCCATAATATACATCGGTCAGGCAGTTGCATGCATTCTGATAATTGTATTTGGCGTATTTCGGTTTAAAGACAGGGATAGAAAGTTCCTAAGGATTGTTCTAAATTCATATGCTTTGCTCGAAGCCTTAAGAGCAGCATTGTTAAATACAGATGGCGTTAATCCTTGGGTGGGCGCATTAGCAAAATTTCTCCTTGCGGTTTTAGCTTGCAATTGTGTTTTAGTTGCTGAAAGGATGGATAAGGGGTCTAGTGAGAAGATATCTTTAGGTATGGTTATTCTGGAGATAATTCTTTACTTAGTTTTTTTAGTGGGGTTCCCAGGTGTAATGCTTGGTCACCTTAATCGCTTCTTACCTCTTGTGGGCATACTTATTGCTGGAAGCATAGCCTTATTACAGAAAAGTAAGAATAGTCAGCTTGGAAAGGATGATTTGTAAGAGGACAGCCATAGCCGTGGCAGTACTGTTGATGTAACTCTTCTTGATATGCAGACTGGAAAAGAAGTAGATATGGGTGGACCATTTGATTACTTTGGTGAGATTTCTCATCCAGATTATAAAGGAATATCTCCTGAACAATATGATAACCGCATGACTCTACAGCAAGTCATGGTGCGAAATGGGTTTGAGCCTATAAATTGTGAATGGTGGCATTTCACACTAAAAAATGAACCGTATCCTGAAACATACTTTGATTTTCCGGTATCTTCGAGTTATCTGAGAAAATAATATTGTCCAACAATAAGACTTCTTGTGGGCTGCTTAAGGAAAAGCCCACAAGAACCTTTACCCTTCTGTGATATACTTAAATCATGTATTGAGTATTGATTGAAGGGGTATAGATAAAAAGCATTTGCTTTGGAGGAGCTGTTATGTTTTTCTGGTGGTTTATGCTAATCAATGGATTGCTTATACCAGGCATTATGATTTTGTTTGGATGGCTTTTGTGGAAACATGGTCCAAAGGACATTAATTCTTTCTATGGATATAGGACTAAACGTTCTAGGAAAAATGTAGAGTCTTGGCAGTTTGCTCAAGAGTATTTTGGGCGATTGTGGTTTAAGCTTGGATTGATTTTGTTGCCAGCGTCTGTAATAGCTTATATTCCATTTATACATAGCAGCCAAGATGTACTTGGAACAGCAGGACTTATTATTATGGTTGTACAGATGGCTATAATACTTTGGCCAATCATACCTACAGAAATCAATTTGAAAAAGAATTTCTAGAGGAGAGGTTATTTTTATGTTTAAAAACATGGCATATTGCCTATCACTAGGCTTCCTTTCGATATTCCTTAGGTGTCTTTCCAGTCTGTTTTTTGAAAGCAGTTTGAAACCAGCTTTGTGATGAAAACGATAATATTTCTGAAATTGATGATAGTGATAGATCTGTGAAGCGAAGTAGAGCCTCTGCCTCGTGTATTTTTTCTTTAACAATAAAACTCTTTAGTGTCATGCCTGTTTCGGATTTAAATTTTCTGGATAAATGTTCTTCTGATAAATTCACTAATTCAGCAAGTTTCTTGACAGTTATCTGTTCTCTAAAATGATTTTGAACATATATTATTATAGTTCGAATATCACGACTTGTGTTGCCAGGTATATTAACATCTCTGACCAACCTTGCATAGGCAGCGGGAATGAACATTCTTGCTGATAATTGAATTAGGGACTCAACATCAGGCGAGGACTCTATCTGGTCACTAAAAGCCCTTCCTAAAGAGTCAGTAGAACGTAATGGCACGCCTGCAGATAGAGCTGCACGTTGGCTGAGAGAGTTCAAAACAATGAGTGAATTTTTAGCATATCGTAGACTTAATCTATTCATCGATTCCATAAATTGCTCTGGAATAACAAGGTTCTCAAGATTTTCAACCATGCCATGAGAAATATAAAATAGAATTCTGTCCTGAATATCTGTGTCAGTGTAGTCATGATCGTCAAAAGTAATCTCTGTTGTAATTGCATTAGTAACTTTCTCTAGCGCATTTATCTGAGTTAAGTTTGTTGAGTATTCGCTAATTGTTTTAATATCGTGTATTTCCACACCCAATAGGGATTCTATTAGAGATAAGGTAGCTTTAAATTGATGTAGGTCAGTCAATTTCATCGAAGCAAGTGTACTCGATATTGCTAAAGCAATCTCTTTTGAATAGCTGGAGCTTATCTGACCCGTAAAATGTTTCAGGGAAACAGAATTCATCTCGACAGTAGTGGCAGGCCCCAAGACGATTATCTGCTTATTTGAAAAATCTGGGATAAATCCCAATAGAAGCAGGGAATCTGTGACAAGACAACAAACTTGATTTGTAAAAGAACTAAAGTGTGTCCATTCAGGAATATCAGATAGTTTAAAAGCGCTATTAAAATTCTTATCAGGGATAAGTTTCTTACTTGTCCCATCTAAATCAAATACTGAGATTGGAACTCCATATATTTGATAAATCAATTCTAATTGTGAAAATAGCATTTCATATCAGCCTCCCATTGTAACTTTTTCATAAATTTGCGCAGTAGGAAATTGTGCAAAAAGGGAAAAATATAGTAAATATCATAAAACTATAATACACATCAAATTAATAAAATACAATATCTGTTCATCCCAATATAATGTGTTCACAACTTAACAGTTAACTAAGGAGGAAGAAGGAATATGTTTGAGAAGAGTTTTTTATTGGGGGCTGCCACAGCTGCACATCAGGTAGAAGGAAACAATATTTACAGTGATTATTGGGTTCAGGAGAATTTGGAGCACAGTATGTTTGATGAACCTTCTGGTTTGGCAGTAGATCATTATCATCATTTTGAAGAGGATATAAAGCTATTAAAGGATGCTGGACTGAATGCATATCGATTTTCAGTTGAGTGGGCAAGAATACAGCCAGAGGAGGGCAAATGGGATTCTACAGAAGTAGAGCATTACAAGGATGTCATTAAGTGCTGTGTAGAAAATGGAGTGGAACCGGTTATCACTCTAATGCACTTTACATCTCCTAAGTGGTTAATTCGTAAAGGCGGATGGGAGAATCCTGAGGTCATTGATGATTTTGCTGCATACTGCGGACGAATTGTTTCAGAATTGGGAGAAGGAATTCATTATGTTTGCACCATCAATGAAGCCAATATGCGTTATCAATTGGCTGGACTGATGAAAAGCATGATGGCTCGCATGAGTGCAAGTCGTTCTCTAGAAGAAAAACAGGCAGAAGAAGATTCGAAGGTTCAGGTTGGTATCAATTTGGATCAGAATCGTATGATGCAAGCTGCAATGGAAAGTGCACAGGCATTTGGATTTAAAGACCCAAGAGATGTTGCTGTATTTGTATCACAGTGCTCAGATGAAGGAGACCGAATTGTAATGAAAGCACACATGGCTGCGGTAAAAGCAATTCGAGAAGTAAGGCCTGATTTAAAGGTTGGAATTACATTATCATTGCATGACTTACAATCACTTGAAGAATCAAATAGTGCAGAATCAATTAAAGCAGTTGAAAGAGTATGGGATGAAGAATTACTTCATTATCTTCCAGCTATTGAAGGCGATGATTTCCTCGGCGTTCAATGTTATACGAGAAAATGCTTCGATGAGCATGGGGAGGAACGTTTACCTGATGGAGTTAAAACAACCCAGATGGGATATGAAAACTATCCTAAAGCAATTGGAAATGTAGTTCGAAAGGTGGCAAAGTCCTTCAAAGGAGATTTAATTGTTACGGAAAATGGAATTGCAACATCAGAAGATAAAGAGAGAGTAGAGTACATAAAAACTGCTACTGATGAGATTAAATCATGTATAGATGATGGATTATCAGTTAAAGGGTATTTTTATTGGTCATTACTAGACAATTTCGAATGGCAAAAGGGATTCAAGATGACCTTTGGACTTATTGGCGTTGATCGAAATGATATGAGCCGACATCCAAAGGAAAGCCTGAGATTTCTTGGAAGTCTACGCTAGATACAAAATGATAGTAAAAAGGAGCAAAAATGGAAAATCAGATTAATTACAGAAAAGCAAAGAACTGGCAAATTGCCTTATCACAAATGAATTCTGCAAACGCAATGTGTTTTTATATCTTAATGACTTACGTCAGTTATGTTGGAAATGCTGGGTATGGTATTGCAACTGCGATAATGGGCACTATTCTTACATTCAGTAGAATACTTGAGGGTGTTCTAAATCCTGTAATTGCAGTATTCGTGGATAAATTTAACACCAGATTTGGAAAGATTCGTATATTCCTTTTTGGCGGATGGCTGATTCAGGCTGCAGCGGTTTTATTGTTATTTATTTGGGGAAGTGGTAAAGGTCATGGAATTATACTTTTCGTAGTAATGTATGTCATTTATTTATTTGGATACGCCATGAATAATGTTGCAGGCCAAATAATGGGACCGGTAATGACAAATGATCCTGAGCAAAGACCAATGGTAGGGGTATGGGCAACTGTTTATAGTTACTTTGCGCCAATGATTATGACAATTTTAATCACAATGGTAATTCTTCCAAAGTATCAAAATACATATTCTGTTGAAATGCTTAGCACTTCATGCATTGTAACAGTGGCAATCTCTCTTGTGTTCATTATTCTGGCTTGCATAGGTGTATCTGAGACTGATTGTCCAGAAAATTTTGAAGATGTGGCTGCAACCAATAATGAAAAGGTTTCTTTTAAAGATATGGTTTCGCTTTTAGGCAAGAATAAAGCAATGCAAACCTACGTGATTTCAGCCTCTGCTGTAAAACTTGCAAATCAGGTTGGTAGTCAATCTATTGTATCAACAATGATGTTTGGAATACTGATCGGAAATATGCAGCTTTCCACATTAATCAGTGTAATTGCGATGCTTCCTTCAATCGTGTTCGCCATTATTGGAGGAAAGTATGCAGGTAAGCATGGAAGTAGAAAAGCTATTTCACTATGGTCATTTGTAAGTCTCATTGCAACAGTACTTATGGCTGTATTTTTACTGACAATTAATACGAGAACGATTACAGTTGCAGTACTTCCAACTATTGTA
Organism: Pseudobutyrivibrio xylanivorans; assembly: GCF_008935055.1. Classification (NCBI taxonomy): domain Bacteria; kingdom Bacillati; phylum Bacillota; class Clostridia; order Lachnospirales; family Lachnospiraceae; genus Pseudobutyrivibrio; species Pseudobutyrivibrio xylanivorans. Next base: position 33,227 of record NZ_CP043030.1, read on the forward strand.
TATTTCGTTTTAACTCTTGCTGTTAATGGAACAAAAATGGGTGTCACAGCAGCTACAACATCAATGAGTGCGGATGTAGTCGATTATGAGAAAGACCGTTCTGGAAAGTTTATTCCTGCTGTTGTCACAGCTACCTATTCTATGATGGACCGACTTGTATCGTCGTTAGCAACAGTGATTACCATGGGCTGTGTTGCTCTTATTGGTTATGAGACAACTATGCCACAGCCAAATGATCCTATGACTAATGGTATTAAGTATCTGACAGTGTTATTGCTTTATGGATTTCCAATAATAGGATGGATTATCTCAATTATATGCATGAAAATAAGCCCTCTTTCAAAGGAAAAGATGGCTGAGATTCAGGCAAAAGGCCAGAAGAAACAATAGAGAGTGAGGTAGTAGAGGGTGATTCGAGGAATACAACAGTTTCAGCTTCGAACAGTGATAGGCAATCAAAAAAAGGCACAAGACACATTGGGTAGATTGAGAGCGTCTGGCTATCAGGGGATTGAATTATGTTCATACATGATTCACCCCATGCCATTTATCATAAGAGCCTTGACTCGTCTGGCAGGGATGCCTATGGGAAAAAGTGGCAAGCTGAACTGGAAAGAATTGATAGATGAGTCCGGTCTTAAAGTTATTAGCTTACACTCTGACTTGGGTAGCGTATTGAAAAGAACAGAGGAAGTGGCAAAAGAGGCTCATCTTTACGGAACAAAATATGTGGTTATTACAGGCATGCATCACTTTGATTATACCGATGAGAAGGCAGTTTATGACCTGGCAAATAATTTGAATGAAGCAGGAAAATTGCTAAAGAACGAAGGACTAAGTCTTTTATATCACAACCACAATTGCGAGTTCAGAAGATTAAAAAGTGGAAAGATGGCCTATGAAGTTTTGATTGAAGAGACCAATCCGGAATATGTGAATTTTGAATTTGATTCATATTGGGCTGCTGATATTGGAGTGAATCCTGAATACTGGATGGGTAAACTTGGGCAGCGAATGAAACTTTGGCATATCAATGATAGAGGCTCAAAACAGACGGGACCACTTTCATCAATCTTAAAAACTGATAGTTGTGAGCTTGGAAAGGGAAGTATGGATTTACAAGGATTGCTTGAAATTGCAAAAAAGAATGAAGTAGAAGCGGTTGTTCTTGAAAGCCATAGAAATTGGGAACAGAAGTCACCAATAATTTCTGCTGAAATTAGTTCTCAGTTTCTAAAAGAGTATGTGAATTAAAACACCCAATGAGCGAGAGGTAACAGGAATAGATGAAAGCAATAAATTGTAAAACCGAGTACCGGAATAACCCTATAGGAATAGATGCACAGGATTTATATGTTTCATGGCAGTGTCAGGAAGGTATTATGCAGAGCGCATACCAAATAGTTGTAAAAAAGGGTAGTGAGATAATACTTGATACTGGCAAGGTAGAATCCAAGAAAATGCATGCTATTATTGCACCAGAGCATAGGTCAAGAGATAACATGTCATGGACTATCCGTTTATGGGATCAGGACGATTGCTCAGGTGAATGGGCAGATGGAGGCACCTTTGAATATGGCCTGCTTAACAGTGATGACTGGTATGCTAAATGGATTGAGCCAAGTGAGGAAATTGGGTATCAATTTGATATAGGTACTCCAGATTATATGAACTCTACGGCTTTAAAAGCATGGAACGAGAAAAAGCATAAAAAAAAGGAAGTGTTTCTTCCTCATAAGCCAGCATCAGTTTTTAGAAAAAAATTCTGCCTGGATTCAATGGAGAAAATAGAGACTGCAAGAGTATATGCCAGTGCTTGTGGACTCTATGAAATATATATAAATGGGCAAAAAATAACTGATTATGTGCTTACACCAGGAACAGCCAATTATAAATTCGAAATACCATATCAAACATATGACATTTCAAACTATGTTAAGACTGGAGAAAATGAAATACATATTATCTTAGGTGATGGTTGGTATCGTAGTACATCAGGTGTAGATGGTGACAGAAATTTATTTGGCGAAAAAACGGCAGTAATATGCCAGCTAGAGATTAACGGGAAAGCCATTGTGTCAACTGATAACACATGGCAAGCATCACAAAATGGCCCTCTTAGACAGAATGATATGCAACATGGCGAGGTATATGATGCCAGAATGGAGGACTTGTCAGATGATGAGATGGCTTGGCATGAAGTGAAGGAAGTACCTATTGGGTATGAGCTTTTGAAAGCAATGGATACTGTGCCTATACTAAGAATGGAGAGGTTTGATGCAACAATCATTAAAACTCCAAAAGGAGATACAGTTCTTGATTTTGGTCAAAACCTAGCGGGACAGATTGAGCTTATAATTCCAAATGGAGCGGCAGGAGAAAAAATACGCCTGATTCATGGTGAGACATTAGACCAAAATGGAGAGTTTACACAGGAAAACTTTCAAGATAGAAAACGTCATAAAGAAGGTGGAACCTACCAGACTATTGATTATACAATGAAAGCTGGGTATAACCATTATCATGCAAACTTTACCATCATGGGATTTCGTTATGTAAAAGTAGAGACAAATGCCGATTTATCAAAAGCAGTATTCTATGCCCATGCGGTGTATTCTCAGATGATGGATACTCTTTCATTGACTACATCAAATACAGCGCTAAATCAGTTGGTAAAAAATGCAATGTGGAGTCAGAAAGGAAACTTTTGTGATATTCCAACAGACTGCCCAACAAGAGAACGTGCTGGTTGGACTGGCGATGCTGGTATATTTGCATATACAGGACTGCGTTTGATGGAATCAGTTCCTGTATTGAAAAAATGGTTAAGACAGTGTAGGTATACACAGCTTTCTGATGGAAGAGTAATGAACATTGCACCTCCTAACAATAAACCTGGATTTTTTGCCAAGCTATTGGCTGGATCCGTTGCGTGGGGAGACGCTATTATAATTGTGCCTTGGGAAATATATCAATTGACCGGGGATAAGCGTGTTCTCAGTGAAAATTATAGCATGATGTGCAACTGGTATTCATTTTTGAAGAAAGAGGCGCGTAAGAAAAAGCTTTTTAACAAGTCTCATTCGAAAAAGAATAGAAATTATGTAATCGAAAAGGGGATGAATTATGGCGAGTGGTGTGAGCCAGGCCGAAGCGCAGCTGAAAGCATGAAGGATGGTAACTATGATGTTGCTAATGCCTATTTTGCATATTCCGGAATGCTTATGTCAAAGATTGCCAAAATTTTAGATAGACCTGAAGCTGAAGTCAATGAGTTAATTCGCGTGTCTGAGAAAGCCAGACAAGGCTATATTGAAGTTTATACAGAAAATGGATTGATTACTACAGAACGCCAATGTCAATTAGTACGACCACTGGCTTTTGGGCTTTTACCCGAAGAGGCCGACAAGCTTGCGGCAAAACAGTTAGCTGTGATGGTAAAAAGAGAAAATGGAAAGCTAAATACAGGATTTCTAACCACACCTGAAATATGCAGGCAGCTGGCGAAAAGAGGATATATAAAAGAGGCATATCAATTGCTATTGAATCCACAAATGCCAGGATGGTTATATGAGGTAAATCAAGGTGCCACAACCCTTTGGGAAAACTGGGATGGAATTCAGCCGGGAAAGGAACCAAAAGCATCTCTTAATCACTATTCTTATGGAGCTGTTGTAGGCTGGATTATGGATGGTGTATGTGGAATACACTATTGTGATGGTGAGCTGATAATACAACCTGAAATATATATAGGTGATGATGCAAATGGACTTACTTCTGCAAAAGCAACGTATGATTCACCAGCAGGAAAAATAGAAATGGGATGGGATTATATTAACGAAAAAGTTCATATTCATCTATTTATTCCTGTAGGACTTGAAGCAAAATTAATCCTTCCAAATGGAACGCAGCAACGGGTTTTAGCCGGTGAGTATAACTATATGTGCTGAAAAATATGAATTATCAGAGGACTCTCTTTTTGGGAGTCCTTTTTTAGAATATAGATTAGCCCTGGAATAGGGGTGTATTATTTTACCATTGTCTAGCAGCTTCGCAGGTCTGCCCCCCTCCACAGACCAGGTGCTTCGCTTACTCAGTCTTTCCTTCCCCCGTATCCCCTTTCCTCAGGAACTAGGAATGAAGTTATTATCTGGGCTTTGGCACTTAAAGGATATGACTTGTTACGGCTAAAAATAAATATATGGCAGTACTTTGACAGCAAACTTTTTTGTCTTTCATAGAGTTCTGCCTACTGTGCGTTTGGTAGTGTCAAATTCACTACCCATTTTTAGTTCTAAAACCTTGATTTATCGGGAGTTCAAAATAAAAAGAGCATTGACCTCCCTTTTTGGTATAATGTCAACGACCAAATCAACATCTCCGAAAAGGACTCAATGCTCATGAACATTATACTTTATTTACTTGAAATCATCCACCAACTCTATCAACAGAATTGCTGGCTTATTAACTTCATCTGCAGATATATACCGCTCAAACAGTGGGCTTTCGATGACTCACATTCTCCCAAATATCAAAAGTTCAAAGTGGATGAACTTCCTAAGATTGTCTATTATCATCAGGACTGGGACTGGAAGGACCTTAACAACTACTATACTCAGCGCTATGGCAAACCCGTTAAACCAATCAAAAGACGTTCAGAATGCGATATCCCGGAGGAATGTTCTTGTCCATCATGTCATGCACCACAGCCATATCTCTACAAGAACAATGGTAAAGCTGGACAGCTCATGTGTAAGATCTGCCAGACTACTTTTACGCCTGAGGACAATCGCTTTGATAAACAGTTATCTTTAAAATGTCCTCACTGCCAGCATACTCTTGTACGTATAAAAGACCGTAAGCACTTCGCCATCCATAAGTGTGTTAATCCCAAATGTCCTTACTATCTCAGCAACCTTAAAAAAGTCGATAAAGAGGATCTATCCGAAGAGAATGGCAAGTATAAATACAAGCTTCACTACATCTATCGCGAATTCTCGATAGATTTTTTTAAGATGGATCTGAACTCTCTTCCAAAGAATGCATCCTCACTTAAATTCAGCAAGCACAACGCCCACATCATGTCCCTGTGCCTTACGTTCCATGTCAATCTCGGACTGTCTTTGAGAAAAACAAGACAGGCATTATCTGATTTGTATGGGATATCTATATCTCATCAGCAGGTTGCTAACTACTGTAAGACAGCTGCCATCTGTATAAAACCTTTTGTTGACAATTACCCTTATGAGAAAGGCAATGTCTTTGCTGCGGATGAAACGTACATAAAGGTGCGCGGCATCAAAGGTTATGTCTGGCTTATTCTGAATGCTGCTACCAGAGCCATCATCGGTTATCAGGTATCTGACAACCGTGGCGTAGGTCCATGCATCCTTGCAATGAGAATGGCATTCAAAGGTATGTCTGAGCTTCCCAAAAATTTCAAGTTTATCGCTGATGGGTATAGTGCGTATCCGCTTGCAGCCCAACAGTTCTTTAGGCAGTTCGGTGACAGATTCAAGTTTGAGATCACACAGGTCATCGGTCTCCAGAACAACGATGAAGTGTCCAAAGAATACCGCCCTTTTAAACAGATGATTGAGCGTCTTAACCGCACCTATAAGGCATCTTATCGAATCACTAATGGGTTTGATAACTACGATGGCGCTAACTATGATCTGACTTTGTGGGTTGCCTACTATAACTTCCTGAGGCCTCATAAGTTCAATGACTTCAAACCACCAGTAGTTGATGACATACTATCCAAAGCTGAGAACATGCCTGCCAAGTGGCAGCTCATGATTTACTTTGGTCAGCAAAAAATCATGGAACTTCAGGCAGCCAGCTGATTGTTCTTAGATTCTGAGCCTGAGGTAATAACCCAGCCACCGCTTCAGCGGCTTGCCCTTGATGGCACAAAAAATAACTGCTACACTGCTGAAATCGACGGAGAAAATCTAATTGTTCTTGAGTTCTTCGCCGTCGGTGATTAACCTACAGCAGTTATTTTTTGTGCTGTCAAGGGTGGCGTCAGGTTACCACAACCTACATATCTACATTTTCAAGGTTCAATCTGAGCCTATTTTTTTGACCCAGTTTTTTCATAGATCATTTGACACTATCGTGCGTTTTTGCAGTTGTACTAGATAAATGTTTTAACTGGTTTCAAAGTCAAGTACCAATTTTTGACAGTTTGGAACTTGTAAAACGAAAAAGTGGAACTTTTTTCAGCCAGATGAAAAAAAATTAATAAAAATCGGAACGCTAAAAACATATATATGTTAATAAAAAATGGAACTTTGTGAAGACAGGTGCAGTAAAATCAGGGCCTGGAGTGTTCGATAATATTTACGCTTTATATACAAACATAATATTAATTGTCTGTGAATAAAATCGCCTTATTAGCCAAATCGAATCTTCTTTGAACAATAAAATAGACTGCAACAAACTAAGCGTGTTTCAATAGGCACGCAAAATAGACTAGATATAGTACCTAGCCCAAAATAGTGGAAGTAGCGAAGTGCTCTCGGGAATGCGATATACTTGGCAACATTCCATTTAACGTCTTAAAATGGTTGATTTTATTGGTAGTACTTAGAAAAGCTCATTCATCTATCAGTCAAATTAATAGGGGTGCCGTTATTTACAGCCATTGCGGTACTTGTTAGTTTTCTTGGGGCATGAATTAGTAAGAAAATACTTAGAACAGGAGATGAAATCTCAAGCCGTATTGTTCGGATTAAATATTATTGGGTATTGTTAATCGTACTTATAGTTGTACCAATTCTTTTTTATTCTTTAATAGTTTATCTATCTGATTATTTTTTTCTTATGATAGCTTGGGGGATGCATTAGGTGTAGCTATCTTGGTTTTGGCAATGGGGTTTTCAATTTTTTTATGATTACCCCATATATTCAGACAATCATTGTCCTCATTCTAAGAAAGATAATTCACAAATAGTTTAAAATAATTGATTATAAAACTAAGTGCAAGAATAATTTTTTAATTATCTATAGAAACATCAATTTGTAGAAAAAAAGATAAAAAATAGGGATATATTTGTAATTTATTTACATTGTATAAAAATTAATTATATATAAAATATTTGACAAGCAATTAGGAATTGCCCAAACGAATTAATTTAAATATATTTAGCGCGTTAATTATATACTAGTTTATTTGAGGACAAAGAGGTTTTCACAAATGTGAGAACCTCTTTTTGTTTCTAAAAGGAGAATGCCTATGAAAAAGAATATATTTAAGTCATTTGTGGCAACCGTTACAGGTGTTTCGCTTTTTTTACCTTGTCAAACAGTTTTTGCTGCGCCTATTAAGCAGGAGCCGGTTGTTAGTGTAGTTAACTTTGACCCAGTATATGGAAATAAAGAGCTTAATAAGCAGAAGATGAAAGAAATAATTGAAAATGCATATTCAAGCAATACAGATATCATTGTATTTCCAGAGATGGCATTAACAGGTTATGCGTCTAGTGAGGATAGCATGCCAGCATCACTTGCTGAAACTAAAGATGGTGAAAGTGCTAAGTATTTTTATTCTCTTGCTTCAAAATATGATATGTACATAGTTTATGGAGCACCTGAAGTTGTTGAAGGTGATCCCGCTCACGCCTACGATTCTGCATTTGTAGTATCTCCTGATGGTTTCGTTGATTCATATCAAAAGCAGATAATTACAGATGAGAAGGGATGGTGTATTCCTGGAAATCACCCAGTGACTTTTTCAACACCATTTGGAAAAGTTGGTCTTAGTTTAGGAGACGATACTTTTGATTTAATTACACAGGATAGAATGTATTCAAAAGATGGTTGCTTTATGATAGCAAGTCCTACTGCATTGGAGGCTGAAAAATATACAGATAACTATAAGTATGAGGGATTTGTAAGTAACCCATATTCAGATAGATATATATACTTGGGGTGGGATGATTTAAATAGAAACCGTGTTTTAAATGCTAGTTACCTTTCAGGTTTATATATTGCTACAGCTAATTTGATTGGTAAGGAAGGCGCTAAAGACGAATTATTATTTGCAGGTGGTTCTAATATCACAGGTGAAAATGATCCTGATATAAGCTCTGAAGTATGGTCTATCTGGAAAACAACAATTGAACAGGGTGCTGATTACGTAGACTATATTATGCATACATACGCAGGCAGCTTTGACGGTAATGAAACTTTAAATACCTCTGCTATTAATCCAGAGTTTGCAAGTCATGGTCTTGTTGATATGGACATTTATCAGCCTAATTTATATACTAAATGGTTTAAAGATATAGCTGAAAAGAAGGTTAAGGCACGCAAAGCAAGAAAGAAAAATGGTCCTGTTGTTGCTGTAGTAAATATGAGTCCAGCGTATGCTAACTGTGACGCTAATTTAAAGACTATGCTCGACTATATGAAAGAGGCAGCTTCACAGAAGGTAAACATTCTTGTATTCCCAGAAATGTCACTTGGTGATTATGTATCAACTTCAGATCCAGAATCAATTGGCTGGAAGACAGTTATTGATACTGCTCAGACAATAGATGGTACTTATGCAAAGACTATTGCTGCAAAAGCAAAAGAATATGGTATGTATGTAATCTATGGAACACCTGAAGTTAATGCTAACGATCCAATGCATCCATTCAACTCTGCCTTTGTAGCTACTCCAAAAGGCAATACAATGTCATATCAGAAGGTACAGCCAGTTGAAGGAGATTGGGCAACTAAAGGTATTGAACCATTAATTATAGATACTCCATGGGGCGGTCTTGGTATTGCAATTTGTATGGATGTATACGCATATCCAGAAATGGCTCAGTACTATGCAGCTGCAGGATGTACAATGTACGCAAACCCTACTGCATCAGGTGGTTATGCAGGAAGTAACTTTATTTACAACACCACATTATCTACTATCACAGCAAGAGATGGTCTAGCAGTATTAAGTTCTGACCTTGTAAACACTAGTGGTTATGAGGATAGTAGCTTATATCCTGGTAAATCTACAATTATTGATCAGAATGGTGTTAGTCCTGTTTATTTATCAGGCGAGTCAATGTTGGAAGAAAAGATGTATGTAGCAAAATTAGATTTAACAGATAATGTTAACTCTACAGATAAGTATTTTAACTCAGCTATGATATCAGAATGTATGAGTAAATTGAGTTCTGGAGAAACTATTTATGATGGAAATGGCAGAGTATATGTTGGCATTGTAGAATAGTCTTTAGAACAGGATAATCATATTTCAAAAATAACCAACGAACTGAAGAATAGCTTATATCCTTCAATTCGTTGGTTTTTAATTTTATGGGTTTTAAACTAAAACCGTAATGTTAGTATAGCCTTTAATTTGTGCAATGGTACAGCTGGCGAACTTAACTAGATTAATCTTAGTTTTTTAGTTTCTAGCATTGAAATCTTTGAAGTGGTGTTTATTGTCTTAATAAATTTATAGATTTACGAGTAGTGACAGAGTTAACGCAACTTTGTTTATTTTATTAATTGATAAAGTTATGTCAAAACCCACAATATGGAGTGGCGTGTCCATGTGCGATCACAACATATAGCTAAGCTATCGGAAAAATAGAAATATCTATCGGTTAAATATTAATTTTTCCGAGAAGTGCAAGCAAACGCGAAAATATATACAATAAATACGATTACCGCGTAACTTTTTTTAGTAAATGCAAATTTCTTAAACTTAATGCAAGTTTCTACAGATAAATGCAAATTTATATTACTGTTGCATTTAGTACTGGAAATATTAGGCATAATTTAAGGAGCTAAACCAGCTCCTTATAATATGTTTATTTAGTTAGGCAAACTTGAATATAGACTGGAATTTTTATCACTGCATATTTATTGGGTTCTGTACATTTGATTATATTAAGCCCTATAATACTATTCTCATAGATACCGTTCCATTTTCACAGCCTAATTCCTCAAACTCCATACGCTTATATAATTCATAGGCTGTTTTCATTACTTCTGGTTTAGTAGTAAATGTCAGTTGGCCATACCCAAGCATTCGCGACTTTTCTATCATGGAATTAAGTAGAACTCTTGCATACCCTTTCCCACGATACTCTGGTTTAATAAACAATCGTTTTCCTTCGCAGGTTGTGACATCTACTTTTTTTATAGCTATACAGCCTACAGGTTTACCATTTTCATAACCAACGAGAATTGCTCCACCCTTGTAAAAATTATTTAAATCGGCCAATTCTTTATCAAAAGAAACAAAGCATCCCTCGGCACCTTTTATCTGAGAATACTCAATGAATAATGCTTTTGCCACCTCAATATCATTACATTCTTTTACATCAAAAGTTCCCAATTCTTGTTATCTCCTTCTAATTAATTTTCTGCATAATAACTTCCACTTAATTTAATCTACAAATTTGAATTTTCATAAATAGAATTCCCCACTGTCTCTGAAGCTTGATATTTACTTATTTTTTATAGTCCAGTTTCCAACCGGCAAACTGTACAAGCTGCGCATCGGTTCTATGATAATATCTCTCGTTCTTATGAAGCTCTATACTCCATCAGGGTTGTATTCTGCCATTCTCCAAATCTGTCCTTCGCGATTCTTTCTCTATATCCTATTTCTCTAAAACCACACTTCTTATGTAATGCTATGCTAGCCCTGTTAATAGAGATTATTGCCGAATATATACTCCAATATCCTGCTTTTTCTGACCCCTTAATCAACTCATTTACAAGAGCAGTTCCAACGCCGTGTCCCCTGTACTTTTGATCCACATAAATGCTCATTTCAACGCAGCCCTTATAAACGCATCTGCTTGATGTGGGACTGATTGCAACCCAGCCGATTACCTTTCCTTCGTCCTCATAAACAAATCTGCAATCCCTAATATGTCCCTTATCCCATTCTTCGAAACTAGGACACTCTGTATTAAAGGTTGCTGTACCACCTTCCATTCCCTGCTTGTAAATCTCTGATACTCTTTCCCAATCACTATCCATCATCTGTCTAATCACAACATTTGTCCTCCACTTTATCGCATGCTTCGTTATATAGTTTTAAAGCCTCAAGAACCTGATCTTGCTTATCCTTCGGGATTCTTGAGAACACATCTTTAAACTTCTCATACATGTCATTCTCAATCTTATTAAAACGAGCCTCTCCCTCTTTTGTCAGAGTAAGCACAACACATCTACGATCTGTTTTAGAGGGTTCTCGAATGACAAAACCTTTTTGTACAAGTTCCTCAACAGCCCTACTTACCGCACTTTTATCAAGTTTCAGTATCCTCGCCAATTCTTTTACGCAAATACCCGGGCTACGTCCAATCTCAACTACAAGAAAGCACTGAGAAGTAGTAACTGAGCATTGGCAACAATCCGTAGTGTTCAAATTATCAAGATTACGCTCCAGTTCTCTGGTATATTCTCGAAAAACTTTTACTTTATCCATAGTCGAACCTCCTTTTAAATATGAATGATAATTGCAATAGTTGTTCTTGTCAACTATTTCTTTATATAAATTTAGACTAGTACTATCTGGACGTCCACAGAGGTACTGGTTTATATAACGTTCAATAATTAATTAGGGTGACAAACTTGAATTGACTACCTAATTAAAGCTTTAATCACCATATTTCCAAAACTTGTTTAATAGAATTATACTTATGCTGTTCTGCATATGTCTTGGAGCGGTTGCAATGATGACTACTGTAACAGCAATAAAGGCCCTGAATAATTGGTTTGCAGAACTTAATGCAATATATAGATTCTACCCAGGCATTTAGCATTAAGTTCTGGAAAGCTTGTGTTAAATGCCTTTTGGGCGTGCCCAAATATTAGAAAACAAGGCTCTTAGATACTATTTTTCTGTTCCTGTCAACTAAAAAAGGCTACCACATTTTTTGCAGTAACCTTTGTAAAATCAGGGTATATAGGATTTTTTGCATTTACCTCTGGAAGTGACGATAAATACGATTACGATTACGACGCGTAACTTTTTTTAGTAAATGCAAATTTCTTAAACTTAATACAAGTTTCTACAGGTAAAAGCAATACATATAGTACTGTTGCATTTAGTTCTAAAAATTATAGGCATAATTAAAGGAGCTAAACCAGCTCCTTATAATATTTTTATTTAGTTAAACAAATTTGAATTGGGAATGAACCATTCCCAAGGGCTTTATAACTCATTACTACTTTTTATTTCATCATCCGCAAGCCCTTGTAAATACTAAATTTGCAGATGTTTTACTTTCCCTTATGATTTCCCTTGTGTTATATCGTCCCATAGTACTTTACAAGTGTTGATAAGGGAAAAAACAAGGGAAAGATTACACTGTAATACAATATAACACCTAACGGGCTATCGGATTGTTGAAATGTAATACTTTAATAAAACCTGAATTAATGGTTCCATCCGCAATCTTTATAAAAAAAGACTCTGTATAAATCTTTTTCTCAGCTATATTTATACGTTCCCGATTCTACACCTCGTGTATGCGGAAAAACAAGATCATCAAATCTCGATGAACCAATAATTCTACTGTTTATATACATGATTCTACCCATAGTATACATAATTCTACGGACTATTGCTTGCATAAATACTTCAAAAAAGGCATTATGAAATTAATATATGACTAAAATGAAATTAGGAGTAATAGATGGTTAAGCTTATTAAATCTGAGCTGTTCTTGTTAAGAAAATCTTTTTACAAGCGCTTCATAATTGCATATATCATATTCTATCTTGCTTATATCGTATACTTTTGGTTATTTGGGCGTATTTTTGCTGAATTAGCTATTGAAAGTGCAAATGGACTTGATTTTTTTATTTCTATGCCGCACTATCTGGAGTACGCATGGATATGGCTTCCAATCCTAGCAATACACTTCCTTACTGATAGAAATACAAACAGTTCATTTCAAACTCTTATCGCATATAACAGGGCACAAGTATTTTTTTCGAAGGTTATTTCTTACTATCTGTTATGTGTTCCACTCCTTATTATACGTGCTTTTGTATTTCCGCTAGAATGGGCATTTTTATTCAAGAGAGGAATTGGTATAACCTCCGGAGAATCGCTCCAGACAGTCAGGTACATCAGATTCTTTGGTGTTGCGGTGAATGAGTTTTCATTACCATTGTCTGAACTTATTTTGAAAGCGATCTTTTATCATGTTTTTTCTTTTACGTTAATGGCCGCTATCATATTCGCGTGTACAGTGTTTTCGAAAAACAAAATTAAAACCGCGATGTCGTGCGTTGCGTCGACATTTGTTGTTAGAGAAATTATCTGTATAATGGTCACTTCCAATAATCAGTCCGCACAAGATAAGAAAACAGGAATGGTATATTACAATGTTTATCCCAAAAATTTTTATCTTATGAATTGGTTGAAGTTAGGAATTCTTGGCGTATTGACATTATTGATACTCGTTCTGTTTTTTTATCTAATGTACCATATCTATTCAAGGAAAGATATGAACTGATTAAGCGACAAAGGAGACAATAGCGATGTCTGAACATATCATTATAATTAAAAACCTTATAAAACAGTATGGGAAAGGTTCTAATGGCAAAGAGATCATCAAGGGACTAAATATGCAGCTGGCCAGAGGCGATATTTTCGGTCTTGTTGGCAGAAACGGAGCAGGAAAGACTACTCTATTAAAATGCATTACCGGAATAGTTCTTCCAAACAGTGGAAGCATAGAACTGTTTGGAGAAAGCAATCCTAAAAAGTTGCATATCAGTAGAGCAAAGATTGGCGGAATCATTGAGAGGCCACCGATTGATGAGGAATTATCCGCATGGGATAACTTGAAACTTTATGCTATACGTATGGGACTAAGTAATGAGCGCATAAGAGAGGTTTTAGAGACTGTAGACCTGACACGTCATGGGGATGCAGCATTAAAAAAAGAACGAGTAAAAACATTTTCACTAGGAATGAAACAACGCCTAGGGATAGCAATAGCTCTTCTTGGAAAGCCTGAGCTTATGATCCTTGATGAGCCATTGAACGGACTTGATCCTGAAGGGATTATGTGGTTTAGAAAGATGGTGCTTGATTTAAATAAGCAGGGTGTGTCCTTTATTATTTCAAGCCATCTGCTTAGGGAACTTGATGAAGTGGCAACCTGCTATGGAATAATGAGTGGTGGACAGATTATCGGAAATGTAACTGCTGATAAACTTCACAAATCCGGCGAAACCTTTGAAGATTATTATAAAAGAATTGTTGGAATCAATTGATAGCTTATGGAAAGATTGATAAGGGCAAATTTGTACAAGTTAATAAAGCGGCGTGAGACGTATTTTTTGCTAATTCTAATATGCGTGGAAAGTGCTGTATCAGCATCAATTCCCAAAAAAGGGTACGCTATGTTTATCGAAAGATGCAATATTCCGATTGCGCTTGATTTGGCACTGGCATTCCTTGCAGTAATCATATTTGCAGAAAACTATGCAAATGGGACATGGTACGGTGAATTTTTGAATGGCTATTCCAGAAAAAACATTATTATTTCAAAGTTAGTCGTCTATGGTATTATTTCTTTATTGGTCGCCTTATTGGCTGTAGGTATCCCATTTAGTATCTCATCATGTATAAATGGTGGTGGTTATCCAAGCAATTGGCATGCTATTTTGTCTGTCTTTTTCTCAAAATACCTGTTTATCATTTCTGTTATGACTTTGACTGCAATACTCTTAAGAAAGAGGATAATTACCCTCGCAGTTGGAACAGGAATATGTTTTTTTATAACGAAGATTTCTGAATACTTGCTAGAGCCAATAATTCCTAATATAGTCATCTCATTTACTTATATTTTGTTTTCATTTATTTTTATTATGTTATCTATAGGTATTTTTAGCTTTCAAGAAGTGCAATGATTTATGGACTTTTTTAGAAACGATACAAACACAAGTAGAAACGATTTTCGATAAAGTCCAGGTAACCACGCGGTTTTATCGGGATATATCGTTCCTCTTTTGTACCGGTTTTCTTTCCTCATTTTGCCGTCTTGCTTCTTCCTGCGCTTCGGCAAGTTTTGCCCTAATCGATACCCTTGTCTGTTCCGCATGTCCGGCGATCTTTCTCGCTATATCCTTCGTCTTTTCTATCACTGATGTCAGTTTCCTCATTACTTTTTTCAAGACCGGAAGTGTCTTTTCGGGATTCGGTATCTCCACAAAGACTTTTCCAGTGCTTGATTTAACAGGATGCTCCAGTGCTTTTGCGAACCCTGTTATACTGTCATAATCATCTTTATCTGCTCCCAGGTCTGTCAGTCCGTCCTTAAGTTCCTTCATTACCGGGAGTTCCTTTTTCTCTAATTCTTCAAGCCATTTTTTCGTATCTTCTTCCGCAATCAGCTTTGCTTCCTGTATATTAACGATCTCGCTTTGTACCTGCCGTACCTGCTCATTCGCATCAATCACGGACTGATTTGCTGCTTCTTTTATCTCTTCTGCATGCTTTGTTGCATCTAGCGCTTCCTCTAAGGCACTCTTTGCTTTAAGCTCTGCTATGGTACGGTTACCACCAATGGTTGTACCGTTAAGTACCGGGAACAGTCCCTTCTGAGAGTGTTGATCCATGTATTCCTGCAGTACCCTGTGGAACACATTCATCTCAGTCATATTCATAAGTTCTTTGGCGCAGACCTTAACCCTTGGTTCCTTGTCAGGATGCTTTTCGTTCCACTTTTTATCATCTACTATAGGGATGAAGAGAAAGTGCATATGGGGAGTTGTTTCGTCCATATGGACGTATGCCGAGATCACATTCTGTTCCCCGTATCTTTCAGACAGGAACTTGTAGGATAGTTCAAAGAACTGTTTTATCTGTTCATCTGTGTATGTTATTTCTTTCAGTTTCGGTGCCGTTTCTGTAGTAACCGTTCCGTCTCTGTGATGAACTTCCTTTTCTTCATAGATGATGTTTCCGTTTTCATCCTCCATGGGAGCATGTGTAGGAAGTGTTACACACCAGCTTCCGTAAACAACCACATCCGCACGGTTCATACATTTCACATTCGGGTCAGAAAGTCTCGCTTCAAGTCGTTCCCTTTGTTCCCCTCCATCGGGACACATATTGTAGTTTAAGTGCGTTCTTGTTGGATCAATACGCTGATTCCCGAAGGTTATATATTGTCCGTTCTCATCCTTTTTTCTTTCACAATGGGCAAATAATCCGTAATCACCTCTTGTAAATTTTTCAAAATTAGCCATGGTCACCACCTTTCAGAATCCAAAATCTTTTTTGGTATAGGCAAGCTATACCAAAATGAGATTTTGGTAGCTTGCTCAGGGCGCTGCCCCGAGACCCTGTAGGAGCCAAACATAAGGCGTTTGGCTCAGTTAAAGCCCCGCCGGATGGTGAATAATCTTCGCCTCGGTACATCCTGTACCTTACTCGTTTATTCATCATGGTCGACATCCCTGTCTCTCGGTACAAGCTGTTCCGAAGAAGATACATCCCTCTTCGATACAGCTTGCACCTTTCCGGCAGTGCTTTCCCTGCTCGATGCCGCAGTATCGGCAAATTCGTTTGCCATTCTGCTAAAGTACGCATCGAGCTTCTTAAGATCAGGTTCATCTCCGAAATACTTCCTTACGAGATCGGCAATCTTACGATTGTCCTTCTCTAAGGAACGTTCGTATCGTTCCCTGATCTTATCCAGATCCTTCTTTAGTTCCCTTGTTGATTTTTCTGCTCTTGGCATTTTCTGTTCCTCTCTTTCTTTAGTAGTTGTACACTGCTTTTACTTCACTCTGATTGCGCAGGTCGTTCCCTTCGTTTAGTTCCATGAAGGTCTCAATAGTATCCGCCCTGATAAGAAGTTTCCGCCCGACTTTCAGTACCGGAAGCTTCTTCCATTCGATCAGCTTGCGGAGTGTATTTCTCCCGATACCGGTACACTCTGCAGCTTCATCGATGGAATATGCCATCTTTGATTCACGCATTTTTCACTCCTCCTTTCCATTTGCATTATGCAATTCTTTCTAAGCAGAATATATCGCAGGTTTTAAAATCTGTCAAGCACTCTGCAAATCCATATCGCTTTATCAAATTGCATATTGCATTTCTCTTTGTTATGTGATACAGTACAGATGTACCCACCGGAAAGGGATTTTCGGTCAGGAATAATATGATTTTGATAACAGAAAAAAGTAATGATAAGCGGTACACTTACACCGAAAGAGGAGGCGTAAGCAAATGAAAGATAAAGATTTACGCAAGATGATAGGAAGCAGAATCAAGCAGAGACGTACAGAGCTTAACCTTCATCAGAAATACATAGCAGAAAAGATGGATGTAAACACATCCACCATTCAAAGATATGAAGCAGGTACTATCGACAACACCAAGAAACTCATCCTTGAGGGACTTGCTGATGCTCTTCACGTATCAGTGGAATGGCTCAAAGGTGAAACCGATGAGTACGAAACGGACATCACAGATAAGCGTGATCTCCAAATCCGCGATCTTATGGGAAGACTATCTGTAAGCGATAAAGAAGAACTGTCAGATGAACAGTTCGCATTCTCAAAAGACCTACTCATATACATACTCTCGGAGTATGAACTGTTCCTTGATTCTTTTAAATTCGGATGTACGAATTATAAGAATGATAAACAAAATAAAGATATTGCCAAGGCAATGGGAATTGATTCCGTAAAGGAATACAATGAGATCATGTTCCTTAGAGAAGTGACTCATTCCATCAATGCCTATAACGATATCGCGGATGTGATAAGACTCTACTCAAAGAGCCCTGAGAAGGCATCGGAAAGACTTGCCAACCTCATGGCTGACTTTGGTAGCGACGAAGAATAAATCACATTCAGATATCTTATAGTAAAAAGCATTTCAACAGTTCCGATTGCCCGTGAATGAAAGGAGCACAGTTTATGGCAAAAGGATCTGTAAGAAAAAAAGGAAAAAAGTGGTACTACCGCTTCTATGTTGAGGATGCAAGCGGAAATCTGGTACAGAAGGAGTTTACCGGTACCGAAAGCAAGAGTGAAACGGAAAAGCTCTTAAGACAGGCAATGGAAGACTATGAAGAAAAGAAGTTCATTGCAAAAGCAGAAAACACCACTCTCGGTGATTTGCTCGACGTTTGGGCTGAGGAAGACTTAAAGACCGGTTCACTAAGCAACGGCACTGTAGAAAACTATCTCCAGACTATTCAGAGGATCAAAAAGCATCCGATCAGTAAGCGGAAGCTCAAAACCATCACATCGGATCACCTGCAAAAGTTCATGGATCTGCTGGTGTTCGGAGGGACCGAAGGCGATTTTACATCAAACGGCTTTTCCAAAAACTATATGAGATCATACTCCGCAGTGCTACACGGAGCTTTCCGGTTCGCGGTATTTCCAAAGCAGCTCATAACCTTTAATCCAATGGACTATGTGGTAATACACAGTAACGTGACCGATGCAGAACTGTTCGCAGAGGACGATGAATCACAGGAGACTACTAAGCCTCTTACCCCGGAAGAATATCAGAAACTAATTGATTTCTTGGGAAAAAGAAGCAAAGATGCCATCCTTCCAGTTCAGATAGCATACTTCACCGGACTCCGCATCGGAGAAGTGGCTGGGCTTACCTGGCAGGACATCAATCTTGATGAACAGTACCTCACAGTCCGCAGGAGCATCCGTTACAACGGAGCAAGACACACCACCGAGATTGGGCCTACCAAGCGTGGCAAGGTTCGAATCGTGGATTTCGGAGATACTCTCACTGAAATCTTAAGAAAGGCCAAGAAAGAACAGCACAAAAACAGACTCCGTTACGGCACACTGTATCATCACAACTACTACCGCGAAGTCAAAGAAAAGAACCGCATCCACTATGAATTTTACCACTTAAGTGGGGAGGATATGGTTCCTCCCGATTATCAGGAAATCGACTTCGTATGTAAGCGTGAAGATGGAAGCCTCGAAATACCTGCTACCATCTCAGATGCCTGCAGATCAGCTTCCAAACATGTACCTGAACTGGAAGGCTTTCACTTCCACATGCTCCGCCACACATACACAACAAATATGCTGACGAACGGAGCCATGCCGAAGGATGTGCAGGAAATGCTCGGTCACTCGGATGTAAGTACCACAATGAACATATACGCCCACGGTTCAAGAGAATCCAAGAAAAGCAGTGCAAAACTCTTGGATAAAGTAGTCGGATAAAAAAGTTTCCCTTGTATCTACCTCATAAGGGCAAAAACAAGGGAAAACCGCAATCCGATCACTATATAAAGGCTCACAAGCCTTGTAAATAAGGGAAAGTTAGCAAATCAGTTAGACAAATTGGAATTTGTTAATCTTACTGCCTTCAATTATACAGAATCCACATCCAGCAAGGAATACACAATTCAAAAGTGATATTTTTCTACTCCCGAGCAGTACTAACTTCATTTTTCTTTCTAGCACTGCCCATTTCTCTTCTCCCGAGCAGTGCTGCATTCATTTTTGCTTCTAGCACTGCCCATCTCTCTTCTTCCGAGCAGTGCTGCATTCATTTTTGCTTCTAGCACTGCTCATCCCTCTTCTCCAGGGCAGTACTACAAGCATTCTCTTCTCTAGCACTGCCTGCCCCCACAAAACTCTTCATAAAAAAGCAGCTATCTTGCGATAACTGCTATGTAACGTTCAGTATTCAATTAGAAAGAGATCGACAAATTTGAAGTTAATATAGCAATTTATTTCAGCAGATACTTATCAAATGTCTTATGAGGATCCATGTGAGTATCCTTAAAAAAAAAAGCCCCAAATGATAAACGTAGGAATAGCCATATAAGGCGATATAATAAAAGAAAGCACCGTACCTATGAGCATTAATGCAGACCAAATCAAACACTGATTTCTTATATCTCTAGAAATAGCTGCTCTGTCATACATTTCCTGTTCTTTATCTGTAAAGGAATTAAATCCAGCAACAAATTTAGTTGCCCTTTCTTTGAATAATCCAAACAACAGTCCTACTGTTGCAAATGGTATAACCAGTACTCCGCACATCCAAGCTCCTAGATTCATCATATTCCTCCCTTATAAACTGCGATTGATAATGTCTTTATTTTAGTTGATTAGAGAGCTAAGTAAAAGTTTTAATTACCATATTTCTCATTTTTGTTTCATATATACATATTAAACAATCTGCATATAGAAAAAGGTTACTGTTTTCAGCAACCTCAGTATAGTGCTCCTATCAAATAAAATATGTTTCCTACTGAATCGGGTGCAGAAATTCTTAAATCAGTCGTGATGTTTGACATGACTAACTTCCTATGGTAAATTTCTTTCACATTGTTAGATGAGTCTAACTTTAGATAGATAAGATATGGAGGATTAATTTTAATGAAAAAACCATTACTAGCTTTATTGTTATCTACTTCGATTTTTGCATCATTTATTGGTTGCGGTTCTACATCACAGAAAGCAGAAACAGCTACTTCTGAGACAACAGCAGAAGCTGATACTCAGTTTCCACTTACTATTAAACACGCTTTTGGTGAGACAGTTATTGAAAGTAAGCCTGAACGAATTGTAAACCTTGGATGGGCTAATCAAGATACAACACTTGCACTTGGTGTAGTTCCAGTTGGTGTGTCTGCAGCAAATTATGGTCTTATGACTGAAAATAAACTTCATCCTTGGACTGATGATGCTTTCAAAAATTTAGGTGAAACTTCTCCAAATGTTTTCAATGATGAAACTGGTTGGGATTACGAAGCCATTGCTGCCTGTGAACCAGATGTTATTATTGCTTCTTACTCTGGATTCACCGAAGAGGAATATAATCTTCTTTCTGAAATCGCTCCTGTTGTTCCTTTCTTGGAAGTTGCATGGAAGACAAACTGGCGTGAACAAACTATTACAAACGCTACTGCAATGGGACTTAAAGAAGATGGTGAAAAGCTTGTAGAACAGACTGATGCATTGATTGCAGAAAAGCTTGCTGACTACCCTGACCTTGAAGGAAAAACTGCTGGTTACTTCTGGATATCACAAGATGATATGAGTACATTTTATGCATATCTTCCAAATGACCCACGAGCTTCTTATCTTAATGATTTAGGCTTGGCTACTCCAGAAAGCATTCTTTCTTTGGCAGAGACTTCTGATGATTTCTCGGTAACTATTTCACGAGAAAAAACAGATATGTTAAATGACGTAGATATTATGGTTGTGTATGGTGATAAAGGACTTTTGGAAGCACTTCAGGCCGACCCACTTATGAGCCAGATTCCTGCTGTAAAAAATGGTGCAGTTGTATTAATTGATTCAACAACAGCCTTGGCAGCAGCAACAACTCCATCAATTCTCTCTATACCATATGCAGTTGATGATTATCTTAAAGTATTAAATGAGGCAGCACAAAAAATTGAAGCAAAATAATAAGATTAAAACAATAACTTTAATAGGAATATTATTACTGTTTATATCAGTTATCTTGTCAATAACCTACGGAGCAAAATCCGTAGGTTTATCTGATGTTATAGATGCATTACTTGGCAGAAATCTTGAAGACTACAATGTGAATGTAGTTCAGGCACGACTACCTCGCACACTCTTTGGAATTATAGCTGGTGCGTCTCTTAGCATTTCTGGTGTATTGATGCAGTCTATTACCAGAAACCCAATAGCTGATCCAAGTATACTCGGGGTTAACACTGGTGCCTCCCTTTTTATAGTATTTGGAATATCATTTTTTAATATTCAATCCAAGCTATCATATATTGGACTTGCCTTTGTAGGGGCGCTCCTCACTTCCATATTTGTGTATCGTCTGGCAAGTCTTGGTTATAGTGGGGCCACGCCAATTAAGCTTGCTATTTCTGGGGCAGCTATTAGCACCGCTCTATCCAGTCTTATAAGCATAATTGTTATGCCAGATTCCAGTGTAATGACATCCTTCAGATTTTGGCAGATAGGCAGTATTGGCGGCACATCTACTGATGACATCTTATTGCTTCTCCCATTCACTGTTTTGGCTATCGTGGTGAGTTTTCTTCTATCAGACAATCTGGACACAATGCTTCTTTCAGAAGAAACTGCAATAGCTCTAGGACTAAACATTGGTCGTACTAGAATTTTGGCAGCTCTTTGTGGCGTATTATTATGTGCTTGCACCACAGCACTAGCAGGACCAATTAGCTTTATCGGTCTTATGATTCCTCATCTTATCCGCTCTTCTATTGGATCCATCCACAAACCACTTATTATTCTAAGTGGAATATATGGTGGTGCTATTCTTATTATCTCAGATGTGCTTGGACGAATCCTTGGCGCTCCAGGTGAATTGGAGTCTGGAATAATGACAGCACTTATTGGAGCTCCAGTATTTATTTACATTATTAGAAAGGCGAAGCTTCAGAGCTTATGATAAAAAACGAAATCATTTTTCACGGAATAAAAAAAAGACAGAAACACTACCATATTGCAATCTTTATAATGTTTGTTATCCTTGCAATACTTGTTTGTCTCAATGTTACAATTGGCGAGAAAAACTATACTCTTGCCGAAGTAGTAAGCATCATTTTAAATGGTGAAAACAACTATATCATAATGAAGCTTAGGTTACCTCGAACTATAGCAGGTATTTTTTGCGGAATTGCCTTTGCCATTGCAGGAAACACATTTCAGACCCTTCTTGGCAATCCACTGGCAAGCCCTGATATTATCGGAGTTTCCTCTGGATCAACAGTAGCTGCAGTTTTCTGTATTTTATTTTTGAATCTAAACAGAGGGATTGTCTCTATCATCTCCGTTGTTGCCGGATTACTTGCAGCGTTTACAATCTACAAGCTATCCTGTAAAAATGGATTTTCTAACAGCAGGCTTATTCTCACAGGTATTGGGGCCCAGGCATTCTTTACAGCCCTTATAAACTGGATGGTAATGCGAGCTGCAGAATATGATGTTCCAACAGCCATGAGATGGATGGCAGGCAATCTCAACGGAATCACAACAGATACACTACCTCTCCTTGTGATTGTGGTAATCCTTGCTTTTGCGATAATGATTTATTGTAATCAAAGTATCCGGTCTCTGGAATTAGGCGAACGATATGCCACAATCCTAGGAGTAAATGTTAGTGTAGTTAGAACACTCCTCATGTTTTGCTCTGTTGTGTTGATTGCATTTGCTACCTCAATCTCTGGTCCAATTGCTTCAATTGCTTTTTTATCTGGACCAATTGCGACCCGTATATGTTCAAACAACCAAACCAACTACACGTCCTCAGCATTAATTGGAGCAATTCTTGTAATAGCAGGAGACTTTATTGGACAAAATCTTCTTCCAACTAGATATCCAGTTGGAATTGTTACTGGACTTCTAGGAGCTCCATACCTTGTATATCTTCTAATCAGACAAAATAAAGGAGGCGTAATTTAGTGAAAGCCCATTCTCTTAAAGCTGAAAATTTGGTTGCCGGATATGGCGACGATATCATATTAAACTCTGTGAATATGAAAATTCCAGAAAATAAAATCAGTGTCATTCTCGGTTCAAATGGAAGTGGCAAGTCTACTATGCTTAAAACCTTCTGCAGACTTTTGGCTCCAAAATCCGGCTCGATTCTCCTAGACGACAAGTCTATCAATTGCATTAGAAGCAAGGACATTGCCAAGTCCATAGGATTACTTCCACAGGATTCTATAGCACCAGCTGGAATCTCTGTAGCTGAGCTTGTTGCCAGAGGACGCTTCCCTTACAGGAAATTTATGGCACCTCTTACAAAAGAAGATTACATCGCAATTGAGGAAGCTATGGAAGCAATGAATATATGTATGCTTGCAGACAAAAGTGTAGATGAATTATCAGGCGGGCAACGTCAACGTGTCTTTATTGCCCTAGCACTTGCCCAACAGACAGATATCCTGTTTTTAGACGAACCTACAACTTACCTAGACATTGCTTACCAAATAGAAATACTTGATCTTTTAAAGGATTTAAACAAAAAGAAAAAGACCACCATTGTGATGGTCTTGCATGATATAAATCTTTCCAGCAAATATGCTGATTATATTTTCGCCATGAAAAATGGTCATCTTATCAAAGAAGGCGAACCAGCTGATATTATTACCCCTGAAACTATCAGGGAAATCTATGGACTTGAAAGTGTTGTTGTGACAGACCCTGTCTCCAACAGTCCTATGATTATCCCTATAAGCTCTCACGATGAGATTTCTGGAGTTTCTTAAAGGCTCCTGGGGATAAACCACACCATTTTTTAAATGCATTATAGAAAGCAGTTTGGCTATGATAGCCGACTGCTTTTGATATTTCTTCAACGGTATCCGAATCGTTTAAAATGAGCCATGCCGCTCTACTCATCCTAATATTATTTTGAAAATCCCAAATAGTCTGTTTGTAATAATCTAAAAAACCATACTTCAGCTTTTGCTCACTTATACCCACTTCCTGCGCCAACATGGGAATAGTTTTAAATTCATATGCCGAAGACATAATTATCTCATGAACCTGATTTATCTTGCGCAAATCTTCTGAATTAATCTTTATGTCTCTGGCCCCAGCTTTGATAGTGCGCAGGCTTTTATCCCCTTCTGCGCTGAAAAGCTTTCGTGATGGTGGACTAAGAAGTAGTTCTACAAGCTCCACAGCCGCTGCCTGGGCTATATGCTCTGTCATAATCCTATTTTGCATATACCCTTCCAGTTTGGACAAAACGGCAGTAATCTCTGGTATCAAGATTGTATATTTGGTGTTAATTCTAAAAAAATTAAACTCGGAAATGCTCCTGCCAATAGAAGGTAAAAGACTATTCACCAAATAATCGTAGTTAATAGAAAATTCTATTCCTTTAAAATGTTGCTTTGCCCTCCATGCACCTATTCCTCTATCCATTTTTTCTAAGGACATAAATGACGATGGAATTGACTGAGCTATTATATCCCCATCTTTAACAGAATACGTCACTCCTGCATAAATAATTCCAAAATGCAAAAACTGAGTGTCATACTGATATTCAATAGAAAAATCATCCTCTATTAAATAGTCACCAATCCCGCATTGGATTGTATCAGGATTTCCATAGCTTACTATCGTTCCCAATGAATCGTTTTTATAGATTGTAAAGCCATCTTCCTCGTTCACATATTTAATCCTTGCGAGCTTATGAAACAACTTCTGATATTCAGTTGATGAATGTGCGATTTCACTTTTCATGTAAATAATTTTACATCAAAACAAATGAACTTAGAATAATTGAATAAATTTTTTATCGGTGTGACATTAGTGTGACAATCAATCTGCTATCCTGTTTTCAGATAATAAATAACAGCTTTTTAGCAAAGGAGAAAAAATGAAAAAGGGAATCATGAAAAAGGTATTGGCAACAACTTTCGCAACAGCACTTGTAATTGGAACATTTAGCGGATGTGGCAAGGAGACAGCAAGCATTGCTGACGATGCAACACCAACAAGCAGTGCAATTGACGCAAAAACTGTTTTTACTAAGGGTGTTTATGTAACTTATCCAGAAGGTACATTCCCTGGCACAGAGGATGTAAAAGGCTATTGGGTTTCAGTAGGACCAGAAGAGGGCGGCTCAGGCGCATACGTAACAGCAATTGCCAGAGATTACATGGATGGCGCACTTATTTTTGAATTAGATGGACATAACGGAGGAGATGAAGCAATGGATAATCAGGTTGCAGGAGTTTTTTCAGATATGATAAATTCAGTGGAGTTTGCTAACTAAACATTTTCATTTTTACTCTTCTTTTTTGAGGCATGTCATTTTTGACATGTCTCATTTTTTCTATAGGCAATATTACAATTAGGCTGTGTGTCCGCTTCCGTTGTCATAAAGCTTTTGAATCTCAGGTGGAAGATTGTCAGGAAGCATGGCTTTGATTCCATCTTCATTTCCATCTTTAATAGCAGTTTCATAGTACCAGCATTTGTATTTAAGCATATCTAGAGTTTTTTGAAGTTGCGCAATTTCAGCTTCTACAGCGGCACGCCTTGTTTCAAAGAGCTTCTTTCTAGCTTCGTAGGTTTCAGCTCCCTTTGTAGTCATTTCCATGAATTGCTTGATTTCTTTAATTTCTAGGCCAGAACATTTTAGACATTCGATTATATGTAATGCTGAAATTTCTGCATCTGAAAACTTTCTTATTCCAGACTGGCGCTCCATATTAGGAAAGAAACCTTCCTTATCGTAGTAGCGCAAAGTTGAAATAGGGATATTAAACATTTCTGAAACTTGGCCAATTGTATACATCATAAGACCTCCAAAACCTTGTACTAAAAAAATACTTTAATTACGTGGATTTTAGCATGATATAAATTAATGTGCAAGAAAAGCTTGACCTAAAGTTAACTTTAGGTGCTAGTATTCATTTCATATCAAATAGAAAGGAAGTAAAAACTATGTATGAAATATTAAAAAATATAGATTCACCCGCTGATGTAAAGAAACTGTCAGCTGATGACTTAGAGAATCTAGCAGGAGAAATGCGTGAGGCACTTTTTAATAGGCTCACAAAGATTGGAGGTCACTTTGGACCAAACTTTGGAATGGTTGAGGCCACAATCGCTCTTCATTACGTATTCGATTCACCAAAGGACAAATTTGTATTTGATGTATCTCATCAAAGCTATCCGCATAAGCTTTTGACTGGAAGAAGAAATGGATATATTGATGATGCACGATTTACAGAGGATTCTGGCTACACTAATCCGGAGGAAAGTGAGCATGATTTCTTTAACATTGGACATACATCCACATCAATTGCACTTGCAGCAGGTCTTGCAAAGGCTAGAGACCTTAAGAAAGATAAGGAAAACATTATCGCTATTATAGGTGATGGTTCACTTTCAGGCGGTGAGGCAATGGAAGCATTGAATGTTGCCGGTGAGATGAACACAAACTTCATAATTATCGTTAATGATAATGAGATGGCTATTGCTGAAACTCACGGTGGAATGTATAAAAATCTTGCAGAATTACGTGAATCAAATGGCATGGCTGAAAACAATATTTTCAAGGCATATGGTTTAGATTACATTTATGAAGAAAATGGAAATGATATCCAGTCTATGATTGCTTTATTTGAAAAGGTAAAGGATATCAATCATCCAATCGTACTTCATATTCATACAAAGAAGGGCTTGGGCTATGCACTTGCGGAAGAAAATAAAGAAGCATGGCATTGGACTCTCCCATTTGATAGAGAAACAGGCAAGCCTACCATTAGCTTTGGAGATGGTGAAAGCTACACAGATATCACCATTAAATACATTATTGATAAGGCCAAAGCTGATAAGGACTTTTTAGTTATTACTCCATCTATGCCAGGAGCCATCGGTCTTACACCGGAAGTAAGAGCTGAGCTTGGAGAACAGTATTTAGATGTAGGAATTGCCGAGGAAGCAGCAGTTGCTATTGCATCTGGAGTTGCAAAGAACGGAGCAAAGCCACTTGTTGTCACAAACATGACATTTATGCAAAGAGCTTATGATCAAATCTCCCAGGATGTATGTATCAACAACAATCCTGTAACTATGCTCTTAAACTATTCATCATTTGATGGGCTTACAGATGTAACTCACCTAGGAATCTTTGGCTTGGCAGCATTTACAAATATTCCAAACCTTGTAGTGCTTGCTCCTTCATCTGCAGAAGAATATAGCAATATGCTAGCTTGGTCTGTAGATCAAAATGAGCATCCAGTAATGATTCTAGTTCCAGGAAATCAGGTTACACATAGAGCAGCAGACGCAAGCTATTCTACAATTGATAAATATAAAGTAGAGCTTAGCGGAGAGAAAGTTGCCATTCTTGCCTTAGGAGATTTCTATCAGCGCGGAGAAGCACTTGCTGATACAATCAAATCTGAAATGGGATTCACTCCAACATTAATCAATCCTAGATTTGCATCTGGCGTTGATAAGGAATTGCTTGAAAAACTCAAATCAAACCATCAGGTTATTGTCACACTTGAAGATGGCATAGTAGAAGGTGGCTTTGGTCAAAAAATTGCTTCATTCTATGGTTCTTCAGATACGAAGGTTTTAAACTATGGACTCGATAAGGAATTCTACGATAGATATAATCCAGAAGATTTGATTAAGAGTGTAGGAATGTCTACAGAACAGATAGTAGAGGATATAAAGAATATAATAAAGTAGGTTCCGTCATTGGCCAGCTATAATCAAGCTTATAGCTGGCTTTTAGTTTATTTACAGGCGCCACAGCAAAGTTGTTAAATCATTGTATTGTTTATAATAATATGGTTCTTTAATGGGAAAGGACTTCTAGTTTGGGGTTGGGTTATTGCCGCTACCTTGGAGTTGATTACAGGAGAGACTTTGAAATTTTTTCTGTAAATATGGAACTTCTATGATAATTTAGATTTATGATGGATGTGGTCAGATTGGTCACATCCTTTTTTAGACTATACAGTTCTGTGTACCGTAAGTCAATAAAAATTTGGATTTTGAATGTGTGATGAAGTATTATCATTAGCATAAGCAATTGATAACATGGGATTTATGAAGTAAATTTTATTGAAAGATAACGTTCCATCTAAGCTAAATTTTTTCGTCTTTTATGACGATATAACAGATAAGAAGAAGTGTGTTATGAATTTGTCAAGGAGGATGGCTTATGCGTATTCTGACAAATATATCAAAAGCTGAATTGGATCAGCTAGCTAATCAACCTACAGCCAAGGCTATGATTGAAAAGGTGAAAACAGAAGGTATATATATTCCAGAAGGAGATTCTCAGGGCGCTGCTGAGTTTATTGCGATGCGTAATCAGCAAAAACAAGATGCTTCGCTACAGATTTCCGACGAAGGAATGGAAGCTTTAAAGAAGATGAGCGAAGAAAACGAAAAGAAAGTCAAAGAGGGAAATTCTCAAGAAGAACAGATTAAAGAACAAATTGAAAAATTGAGAAAAGAATTGGCAGAAATAAAAGCTAAACAGGCTGGCTCTGAAAGGCAAAGAAAGCATTAGCGAGTAAGGCGAATGCTATATCTCAGCAGATTTCTACGTTGAGTATGCAACTGATTCAAGTACAGAAAGCCTCTGGCGATTCAAATACCCTATAAGAAAAGGGAAAGAAACCTATGAGGTGACTTTCTTCTTGTGAGTTATATTATAAGTTAATTGAACAAATTCCAGTTTACACAAATAACCTCTATCCCGTGTGAGATAGAGGTTTTATTTTTAGTCTGAAAGTCTGCCAGGATACATGATAGAAAGCTCGCCTCGAACCTTACCCCAGTTTCTGATTGGCATTGTCCATTTTTTGGTGGCTTCGAAAGTCGCCAGATATAAAGCTTTTATCAGAGCTTGCGAGCTTGGGAAAACGCTCCTCTGCTTGTTCAATCTTCGGTAGCATGAATTTAGACTTTCTATGGCATTTGTTGTGTAGAATGCAGTTCTAACATCCATAGAGAATTTGAAAATTGGAGTAATGACATCCCAGTTATCATGCCAGCGATTCATAGCATGTGGATACAGCGACTCCCATTTCTTGGTCACTTCATCTAAACGCTTGAGAGCTGTCTTTTCATCAGGTGCTGTGTAGATTGTCTTAAGGTCTTTAGCAAAAGCCTTCATGTCCTTGTTAGCGACATACTTAAGGGTATTTCTGACCATGTGAACAATACAACGCTGATGCTCTGTGTTAGGGAAAGCAGCTTGGATAGCTTCTTTTAAACCAGCAAGACCATCAGAGCAAAGAATTAGGATATCCTGAACTCCACGGTTCTTAAGGCTGTTCAAAACACCAAGCCAATATTTACTACTTTCATTTTCGCCAACCTCGATGGAAAGAACTTCCTTCATCCCATCTTCATTGATTCCAAGAACAACATAAGCTGCAAGCTTGCTTACAATTCCATCATTGCGTACTGAAAAATGGATAGCATCAATGAAAATGATTGGATAAACAGCTGATAAAGGACGATTCTGCCAATCCTCAATCTGTGGCATTAGTTTGTCCGTGATATCAGAAACTAAGCCTTCGCTGATTTCAAATCCATAGATTGATTCAATCATTTCAGAAATCTGAGTAGTAGTCATTCCCTTGGCATACATAGCAATGACCTGTTCTTCGATGCCAGAGATGTCTTTCTGTCTTTTCTTCACGATAGCAGGTTCAAATGTGCTGTTTCTATCCTGTGGTACATCTACCTCAAACTCACCATATTTACTTCTTACAGTCTTAGACTTTGTACCATTGCGGTAATTAGGTTCTTCATCACGAGCATACTTCTCATAGCCTAGATGCTCATTCATCTCAGATTCGAGCATAGATTGAATTGTTCCTGAAAGAAGATCCTTGAGGGCATCCTGAATGTCCTCTGCTGTATGGATATCATACTCGTTAAGTAGTCCTTGGATTACAGCCTTCTTTCCTTCGGTCATTGGTTTTGCCTTATAAACGTCGCGTCTCTTGTTTGCCATAAAAAATGGGCCTCCTTGATATTTAAAAATTTTATCATAGAAGACCCATGTCTTATATTAAATTTACAGAGATTTTTTCAAAGCCTCTTACAGGAATCTATCAATTTATACAAATGCTGCCATGTATAATGGTAGAGTCACTAGTCCGTTGTCACTCACCCCTACGTTGCCATCAATAAATTTATACGCAAAATTAATATCATCATATTTTTTTAATACTGATTTAATTGAATTTGCGTTTGCTTTTCCGCCCTTAACTTCTATAGGAATAACCTGACCATCTTTTTGAATAATCACATCCAGTTCCTTTTTTGTGGTTTCATTTTTGTAAAAGTACAGTGTATATCCTTTTTTATGCAATGCATCTGCTACAGCACATTCATATATTCCACCTTTGGTATTACCTTCAAGTGTATTTTCTACTATGTGTTGCTTAAGCGAAAAATCCTTCATTGCAACCAGTAACGATAAATCAGTTGTGTAAGCTCTAAAGAAATCATTTCGGGCATAGTCATCCAGATCATATCTTATATCTGTTACAATCCTGCTTAAATGTACCATATCTGCTCTAAGCAACCAATCGATACTATTATAGTATTTCTGCGCCCTAGCGCCCTTTTCAATCTCTTTATATTGAAACTTATGATTTTCTTTATCAAGCAGCTGCTTACCTAACGTGAGATAACACTTTTCTGCTTTTACTTTTTCTTCAGCAGTTGCGTAATGAGCAATATCATATAAATAGCCTTGAAGAAGACTTCTTTGGATAGTGTCAACTTCTCTATAATCCTTTGTATCCAAATACTTTTGAACTGCTTCAGGCATTCCTCCAGTAGCAATATATTGCCTATAATAGCTAAACATCTGATCATTAATTGCTTTAGGAACAGGCTGCTTCTTATCAAGGCATGCCTTTAGAGAATCAATCATCTCCTCAGTAATCCCTATTCCCCAGAGGAATTCTTCGAAATCCAAACCATACATTCTCTGATAATCAACATAGCCTACTGGATATGATGATGCACGTTTATAATCAATTCCGAGAAGCGAACCTGATACTATAACATCGTATCTATTATCAACTGCCCAAAACTTTAATGCAGTAATGGCTTCTTCGCATTCCTGAATCTCATCAAGAAATATTAGTGTTTTACCAGGAATAATCTTTTTTTCTGGGAAACGAAAGCGAAGTGCCATAACCATATTATCAACGGTTAAATCTCCCTCAAATATTGTCTTTGCGGAAGGCATTTCCTTAAAATTTATTTCAACTACTTCCTCATAATTATCTTCTGCAAATCTCTCAATAATATATGTTTTTCCAGTCTGGCGGGCACCTTGAACAACCAGACATTTTTTATCCTTGTGTTCCACCCAATATTTTAGTTGGCCTGTTGCTTTTCTTCTTAGCATAAAATGCACCCCTTATCAACATTTTAGAACAATATAATTGTGCTTAAATCAACATTTTAGAAAGTTAAAATGTATATTTCATCAACATTTTGGTATATTATATCATTTGTTACGCTAAAAATCCACCAGCCTCACATAAAATTGAATTCTTTAAAAAATAACATTTATCGTGTTGATTTAACCCAATTGATGGCTAGATTTTGGTCGGATCTTAATGACCTTACTGACAATCCATTATCATATGATGATGTTATTACTACTATGACTACTCAAAAGGAAACAATTACACTAATCCATACCTATGGTGAAAAAATAGAATAACAGAAAAGAAGCTGGAACATGATTTATGTAGCCAGCTTCCTTTAGCCATGTTTTTGTCATCATTCTGGCTCCACGCTGATTGCAGAAATCAAATGCTATTACACCACCTGAAAATTGTTTTGCCATCTTTTGTAATATAGCTTTCACATTCTCAGTCTTGAAATAATAGAAAACCCCTGACGCAAAAAATACTGCGCCTTCGGAACCATCTATTAGATTCATCCACGAATCATCATTTCCCATGCAAGATTATATTGTCTTTGCGCTACTTCTAGCGCTCCAAAGATACCTACTGTACTCTCCATAGAAGCCCTAATATTTCTTACTGTTATCTAGCCAAACAAAAGCCATGATAATAAAGCTGCTAACGCTGGATATAATATGACAGTAAGTACAATCTTCTTAATCCAAGTTTCTTTATGAATGTACGGCATTAGATCTTCTGTACCTGGGATGAGCCATGCTTTTGTGTGACCAACCCAGTACCAGTCAATAAAACATCTATCGAAGATGCCACAAACCATATACATGATTAATAGTTGAATGAAACCGTCTGCAAAGGCATTAGTATGGTTAATATAAATCATCATCAATGGAGCTACTATCACCAATGCTGCCATTAATACAATTGCTGACCATAGCAGATTCCTTTTTATTTGTTTTTCAGTGATTAGCCCCATTTCTGTCACGCGTTCTTGAACCGGTTTTTCATAGTAATGAACACCGCCAACCGGACCATTTTGAATGTTAATAACGCAGACCATTAGCAATGCAAAACAAAGTACAATACCTTCAATAATTGATAGAAACATAATCTCCTCTCCTAGAAAAAAAATGAAATTATTGATTTCTTATTGTTCTTACATTATGATTCATTAAGTGCCTTCCAAGTAGACCTCAACCCAACTATGAAAAACATTCTTTGGAGCTCTTTTATAGACAAAACCAGTCATAGCACCTTTTGTAACTTTTTGTCTATGGTAAATCCATGAACTCGACAAGGAATCGTGTTTCTCTCAAGTACTGTTCCATTATGTCCTCCACAGATTGATAATCATGATTTATCTAGTTAGTTTCTTTTCAAATCGAAAGAACAAATCTTTACCATCATCTCCTTCAGGAGCATTTGGATCAATGTGCTTTGGATTGTAAAACTCTACTGCTGAAAAACCGCATCTGTTGATATAAAAATGCAGATTCCTAGTATCAAAATATGGAGTGCAGGTTTCCCAAAGTATAACGTCTGGATGTTTTGATTCTATAGCATTCCAAATCTGCTGGCCAACTCCCTTACTTTGGATGCCGCTTTTCACATACAAGAAATCTAAGTGTCCATGAGTTCCATTAATAACAACAATGGCTCCACCTACAAGCTTTCCATCAACAATTGCCTTATATGCGATGGAACCCTTAGTATTCAAAGATTTATCAATATGTGACTCTGGTAGTATTTCCTCTTCCAGGTTTTCTTCCCATTCTGCAGCCCCTAGTTGAAATGCTTCCTGCATATCATGTTTAAATACAGGAAAATCTGCCTCGTCTAATAGTAATAGTTGAAAACTCATGTGTATTTCCTTCTTCTCTAAATTCAAATTTAATCAGCTCTTCGTTTTTCGATTTGATTTTTAACGAGTTTTATTAAAGACCCAAAAATCATTCCAACCAATGCCGCAACAAAAGAAAACGCACCCATTTGCCAATAATCCCAAATTTTAAAGTCTTTAGACATTATTGCCACAAGAACAATTCCAGGACAAGCACAAGCAATAACTATTAGCCATTTAAAAACAGAAGTCAGTCTATAGCCATACCATAAGGATAAAATAAAAGAACATATTGGTAGCGCTAATACAAAACCAATATAAGCTACAACTATTCCTGCACCTGTGTCTTGGGGTGCATAAGTTAGAAAAGCAATACAAAAAAATATAACTAAAGCAAGCATTATCACTAAAGGCCAGTGATTTTTTAAAAAGTTCATTATAAAAGACTCCTTTGATATTCTTCTATTTGTTTTCTAGTTTCAGGCGTAAGATAATGCATATCAATTATCCTAGAGCCTTTTCTTTTATTACAAGTCTTACATAGTGGGACGAGATTTCTAAAATCATCGGTGCCACCGTGATATTTAGGAAGAAAGTGATCTATGGTTTGTTTGTTCTTAGGAATTTTTTTGCCACATATGGCGCAAATTCCATCGGTTTTCTTCCAAACCTCAGTCTTTAGATTCCTCTTCTTCTCTCTTCTCCCCATTAGACTCTAATTCCTTCTCAATCCAGGTCATGATTACATCTACAAGATAATCCTGTTGATTTTGGCTTAGTTCTCTGCCTGGCTTAATCTTATGCCATTTACGGATACATTCTCTGCAGCAAGTAGCCGTTGCATGTTGGGCTATAAATACAGGATGTCCTTTAGTTGGAGTTTGTTTTCCATCATTTGGAATTACTGCAGGAGCTTCACGCTTTGCTATGAAGTCTTTTGCATGCTCTTTGATGGTATCTAACCCTCTTTCATTTATGTAATCAATATCTTTTTGTTTTAGTTTGAAGCTAGTCCTAAATTTAGAATGACCCAGCCGTTCAAACAGCTGGGCGTACCACTCTTCTTTATTCATAATTATAGTTCAAATTCTACGTGAGTTGTATTATCTACAAATGGTATGACTACACTTTGAACCCCAGGGATTTGACCGTTAAGCTCCTCAAGTCTGGTCTTCATGTTCTCCTTAATAGTGCCAAGATTTGGGCCAAAACACTTATCTTGTAAGGTCCAAATAATGATGTGTTTTACCATTTTGATATTACTCTCTTCCTTTAATTCTCTAATGGATTTAGTTTAGCACTTCTTAACAATACTTGGAAGCTTGCTGTATAATGTCACTATATAATTGTTGACGTAAATGGGAGGAGTTAGGAATGGCTAGATATGTGGTATTCGATGTCGAAACACCAAATAGATACAACAATCGGATGAGTCCTTGCGACCATCAGTTATTCCCATGATAAAAAACATAACTTATTCTTCCTTTAATAAATCTTTTCTATTTTTTTCTTGAAGAACATATAAGATTAGCTCTCCCTTTCCATTTTTACGTGAGGGATTCCATCTTCCATAAATACGTCAGATACAACTTTAAAACCTTCCTTAGCATAGTAGCCTATAGCATACTCCTGCGCTTCAAGATAAATCTTCTTTGCATTTAGTTTTTCAACTGCTACTTCAACACCTTTATGAAGTAGCTTGCCACCAAGACCCTTGCCATGCTCTAGAGTTACTACTCTTCCTATCTGAGCTATACCTTCTTTTTCATCTTTCCAAAAGACTCTAAGACAGGCTGCTACTCTATTATTTTCATTCCAACAGAAAACATGAAAAGCATCCTGATCTCTATCATCTAAATCTGGATAAATGCATTCCTGTTCTGTGACAAAAATTTCGAATCTTGTTTTCAAAATCTCGTAAAGTTCTGTGGTTGAAAGTTCGTTGAAGTGTTTAACTATTAATTCCATTATTTTTCCCTTTAGTTTAGCGGTTTTATTATCTGAAAGGATATTTTTATATAACCATTACAAGTGTGCCAGCTCCTATAAGAGCACAACCAATAATGGATTTTACAGTAAAATCCTCATGTAAAAATATAAAAGCCAATACTATAGTTATAACTACGCTTAGCTTGTCAATTGGAACAACTTTAGAAGCTTCTCCCATCTGCAGGGCTTTGTAATAACATAACCAGGATGCACCCGTGGCAAGACCTGATAGTATCAAAAATATCCAACTCTTCTTACTGATTGAAAAGATACCTGTCTGGGTGTTGGTTATGAACACCATAGCCCAAGCCATAGCAACTACTACAACAGTTCTTAATGCTGTAGCCAAATTTGAATTAACCCCTTCAATTCCTATCTTTGCAAGGATAGATGTTAGTGCTGCAAACACTGCTGAAAGTAACGCAAATACGAACCACATACTATACCCCCTCTACTATTTAAGAGCAGTTAATGCTCATGCTTGTAGAATTACCTGCTGGCACTTCATTGTCTTTATGGTTGTTGTAAATCTCAGCTATTTCTTCCTTTGAAAAGTCTGGAAAACAAGCGTAGAGGGTTTCTAGTTCCATTCCTGTGCTTACAAAGTTTTCTACTGTCATTTGGTCTTTTTTATTCATCTCTATATCTCCTCTACCACTCAATTTCTTCAGGAAAATCTAAATCAGGGTCATGTACTTCGTGAATAGAGCAACCATATGCTTCAAAATCATAATAATCCCCCTGTACATTTATCGGTAGTGTCAAATTCACTACCCATTTTTAGTTCTAAAACCTTGATTTATCGGGAGTTCAAAATAAAAAGAGCATTGACCTCCCTTTTTGGTATAATGTCAACGACCAAATCAACATCTCCGAAAAGGACTCAATGCTCATGAACATTATACTTTATTTACTTGAAATCATCCACCAACTCTATCAACAGAATTGCTGGCTTATTAACTTCATCTGCAGATATATACCGCTCAAACAGTGGGCTTTCGATGACTCACATTCTCCCAAATATCAAAAGTTCAAAGTGGATGAACTTCCTAAGATTGTCTATTATCATCAGGACTGGGACTGGAAGGACCTTAACAACTACTATACTCAGCGCTATGGCAAACCCGTTAAACCAATCAAAAGACGTTCAGAATGCGATATCCCGGAGGAATGTTCTTGTCCATCATGTCATGCACCACAGCCATATCTCTACAAGAACAATGGTAAAGCTGGACAGCTCATGTGTAAGATCTGCCAGACTACTTTTACGCCTGAGGACAATCGCTTTGATAAACAGTTATCTTTAAAATGTCCTCACTGCCAGCATACTCTTGTACGTATAAAAGACCGTAAGCACTTCGCCATCCATAAGTGTGTTAATCCCAAATGTCCTTACTATCTCAGCAACCTTAAAAAAGTCGATAAAGAGGATCTATCCGAAGAGAATGGCAAGTATAAATACAAGCTTCACTACATCTATCGCGAATTCTCGATAGATTTTTTTAAGATGGATCTGAACTCTCTTCCAAAGAATGCATCCTCACTTAAATTCAGCAAGCACAACGCCCACATCATGTCCCTGTGCCTTACGTTCCATGTCAATCTCGGACTGTCTTTGAGAAAAACAAGACAGGCATTATCTGATTTGTATGGGATATCTATATCTCATCAGCAGGTTGCTAACTACTGTAAGACAGCTGCCATCTGTATAAAACCTTTTGTTGACAATTACCCTTATGAGAAAGGCAATGTCTTTGCTGCGGATGAAACGTACATAAAGGTGCGCGGCATCAAAGGTTATGTCTGGCTTATTCTGAATGCTGCTACCAGAGCCATCATCGGTTATCAGGTATCTGACAACCGTGGCGTAGGTCCATGCATCCTTGCAATGAGAATGGCATTCAAAGGTATGTCTGAGCTTCCCAAAAATTTCAAGTTTATCGCTGATGGGTATAGTGCGTATCCGCTTGCAGCCCAACAGTTCTTTAGGCAGTTCGGTGACAGATTCAAGTTTGAGATCACACAGGTCATCGGTCTCCAGAACAACGATGAAGTGTCCAAAGAATACCGCCCTTTTAAACAGATGATTGAGCGTCTTAACCGCACCTATAAGGCATCTTATCGAATCACTAATGGGTTTGATAACTACGATGGCGCTAACTATGATCTGACTTTGTGGGTTGCCTACTATAACTTCCTGAGGCCTCATAAGTTCAATGACTTCAAACCACCAGTAGTTGATGACATACTATCCAAAGCTGAGAACATGCCTGCCAAGTGGCAGCTCATGATTTACTTTGGTCAGCAAAAAATCATGGAACTTCAGGCAGCCAGCTGATTGTTCTTAGATTCTGAGCCTGAGGTAATAACCCAGCCACCGCTTCAGCGGCTTGCCCTTGATGGCACAAAAAATAACTGCTACACTGCTGAAATCGACGGAGAAAATCTAATTGTTCTTGAGTTCTTCGCCGTCGGTGATTAACCTACAGCAGTTATTTTTTGTGCTGTCAAGGGTGGCGTCAGGTTACCACAACCTACATATCTACATTTTCAAGGTTCAATCTGAGCCTATTTTTTTGACCCAGTTTTTTCATAGATCATTTGACACTATCCATTTATCCCCACTAGATGCTCAGTTGGCTGCATTGTAATCATTATCTTATCTCCCAATTTTTCGTAAATAGTTATTATAATTCTAACAGTTTTAGTTGGCATAAGATAGAAAAACAGCCCAGAGCCTAAAACAGATTTCTGAGCTGCTTTCCATAAATAATATGAGGCCTCAAAAATCTATCTAATTTTCCCTCTTTCCGAGAATAGTTTTTTATGGAATTACAAGTTTTGTCCAAATCTCATATTTTTATCGACTTTTGGACCTTTAGATAAAAATAGTCCCAGGGAGAGGTAAAGAGCCCTGGAGCTTTTGGTATTAGAAAATATTAACTTATAAACAAAGAAAGGTACGTCCTGCTGACTTTTTATAGGACAGCTGACTAGGCAACATATTCGTAGTATTCATCTTCTGTAGCAAAGAGCTCGTATTCACCGTCAACTAATCCCATATAACCTTCTGAAACAACGTATCCTTTCATAAAAATACCTCCATAAGCTCCCATACATCAACTTTAACTGTGTATAGGATAACCTATGGGGGTGTCCATATTTAAAGACTTCTTTAAGATGCGTTCTTCTTATAGTATCCGTGCTGTTCTGCTTCAAGATTTACAAGCTCTTTAGCTCTTACTAGAAGCAAGTGGCGATTGTCTTCACTGAGGGAATCGAAGTACTCATTTAATTTCTTCCTCTGGACATCCTTATCTCTTCCAGCATATCCAAAGCCTAGAAGTTCTTCCTTGCGGCAGTGAAGGGCAACGCAAAGACCTTCAATAATCTCAGGTGTTGGCATTGTGCGTCCAGATTCCCATGTGGATACTGTTACGTAAGAAACACCAAACATCTTACCAAGCTGAGCTTGGGTAAGACCTGCATTATTACGATAGAATTTTATGTTGTTACCGATACTCTTCTTATTCATATCTATAATCTCCTATTAGAGCATGCTGCATCTAGAAAGAATTTCTTCCTTTGATGGCACGTCTAATCCCTCTGTAAGCTTTTCCACTTTTGACTTGAATTGGTTCAGGGAAATGTTATTGGTTTCATACTCCTTAAGCAGAGTATTCTTCTTAGATAGCTTATACTCTACTTCTTCGGATGAGAGCATTCCCCAAGTATCTAATTGCAGTAATTTCAAATCGAAATCCTTACAAATTCTTTTGAACTCCATAATCTCGTCCCCCTTTATAGTGTGTATTATACACTTTCGGAGGTAGAGTTCAATGGTGGGGACTTAAGGTTATGGTACCATTCCCAGCAGCTGCGCAGTTCTGCCCTCTCCCAGACCAAGCGCTTCGCTTACAAGGATTGATTATAATCGACGTGACGAAGCAATAATGTCGAAAAGATGAGCCATTATATCTATGCATCTTTTGGTTATACCTGTTTAATTACAATCTGAATTTGTTTATTTCATCTTTTTCCAACAGTATTCCTTTAGGAAATCACTAATTTCACTTATGTCTGCACTTTCATAGAAAGCAACCAGTTTCTTTTTAAACTCTGGGACATAATTTTCCGGGATGACAATTAAGCCCAAGCCATGACTTATCATATAGTGATTAGCAAATATTACTGAAGCTCGCTTATTTCCATCCACAAATATCTGAGTTCTCATGCAATACATACATAATTCAATAGCAATATCTAACGGATTCATACCACTTTTAAGGATATCATTTATTCTTTCAATTACCTGTGATTCTATTGGTAATGGCGGTACATATTTAGTTCCACCACTAGAAACTGGTACTCCTCTAATTCTTCCACCATCATGGAAAAATCCTTCATTTACAAGTTTCGCTATATGACACAATAAATAGTAATTACTATCAGCCTGAATCACGTCATTATCAAGAATAAATTCCCACGCATGCTTTAAATTAAGAATTTTTTGTACATCGTCAGCTGTCATACCATTAACTGTACCATTCTCAATAATCTCTTCCGTCTGCGGAAATGTTGTGGCAACACCTTCCAATACCGCCTGATCATATATGTTGAACTTCATTTTTGCTCGTGCAAAATCAAGATTTGAAATCACTTCATGTGAAAGTTCATTCTGTGTATACCCATTTGCCGCTAGTTCTTTATCAACTCTTCGAATCAGCTTCTTGAGCTCTCTAGCTTCTTTTGTATTGCGAAGCAATAACTGATACAAAGCATCTGAATAAATATCTACATATGTGGAAGTTAATTTTCCATTTACTCTTTTTCGAATATACAGATATTTTCCACTGCTGTTTTCCTTCACTTCAGGCGAGCCATCGTAAGGAATCAAATTCAATCGTGCCTGGTAATCAGCTCGTTCCTGCAACAACTTTTGGATTACATTAAAATTACTCTCCATTTAAAAATCTCCTTTAGGGAACTTTATATATCAAAATAGTAACAAAAAGTTCCCTAAAGCACAACATGTTTTAGGGAACTTTTTTGATTCTGATATGGTTATAAAGTTCCCTATAGTTAATTCTACAATCCTTAATAAAACATATTATAGAAAAATGGTCACAGAACTGTTTTTCAAAAATATGTCCTTGGTATAGCATCTGGAATATAACCTCAACACATGTTTTAAAATTCTCCATCAACAATACAGTCCTTATAATAAGGACAGATCATGCAGCACTGACCACATGACCTTTTAGCTATCCTCTTTTTCTTTTGTAACCGTTAAGAAAATGGCTGCAAAGATTACTCCTTGCAGCCTTAAATATTTTAGCGGGTAAGCTTAGCTTGAACCCGCAGTGTCGAGTTTAGGCCTCCACATTGTGGAGGAAATTTGAGGAATTGATCATCGGCAATGTCCTCCTTTCCTATTCTCGATTCAATTATAGCTTTTTATCACTAATGTAAGCAATTCTTATTGCCATGATTATAATCAATAATTTGCTCACATAGCCTAGATAATCAACCCCTCCAATTGCTAACGGCGATAATACATTTATTAAAGAATGAGTCATCACACATAGCCATAGATTCTTTGTTTTTACATAAAGTGCTGAAAGTATAAAGCTGTTTGTTAATAACCCAATAAGAAAAGGCACTACACTTACATCAGCAATTGTTCCTTCTATATAAAAGTATAAGAAATGCCATATACTCCATGACACAAAAGTTATTAGCGTTGAATAAATGTAATTAAGCTTCTCTTGTAATGCTGGCTGATAGAAATATCTCCACCCAATCTCTTCAAGTCCACCAAATGCTATGTGTTTTACAAACATCATTAATGGAATATACCAAGAATTAATTATAAATTCACCGCCTAATATCACTGGTAGAAAATCTATAAAGAGGAACAATAGAACTAACAGATAATCCTTATAGCTTTGCTTGAATTTGAAAAAATCAGCCACGATTGTTTTAAAAGTTATTTTTCTATATTTTAAAGAAACTATTATTCCCCATAAAGCTGATGATATGCCGCCTATAACAATAGCTATCATGCCTAATGGAGAAATATAGTCTATGGTAAACCCGATATTCCTAAGCAGGTACACAACTAGACATACAAATGCAATCTGGCCTATAGCTCCTGCGATATATATGGATATAGCTTTAGTTCTTTTCATAAGTCGCCCCTTCGTAAGTTATAATTCAGAAGTAA
Organism: Pseudobutyrivibrio xylanivorans; assembly: GCF_008935055.1. Lineage (NCBI taxonomy): Bacteria > Bacillati > Bacillota > Clostridia > Lachnospirales > Lachnospiraceae > Pseudobutyrivibrio > Pseudobutyrivibrio xylanivorans. The sequence goes on from NZ_CP043030.1 coordinate 75,189, forward strand.
GGAATTATTTACATATATTTTTTATCTACTAAATTTCAAGCACCATACACTCATCAGATGCTTTGAATCCCAGCTTTTTATACAGTAATCTACCTTCGTCCGTAGCATCTAGACTTATTTCGGTAACATGTTTTTCTCATTATAAGTATTTAGAGTAAGAATTGAAACAGTTCTTTATAGTAAAAAAGACCTTTCAAGATTCCATAGTCTCTTGAAAGGCCTTTACTTTTTAGTTACTTTTGTCTTTCTGTAAATTCATGCCAGTTACTGGATTTTAAGATAATCCTCTTCTGCCACCGACTCACACCACTCATTACTTGTCTCCTCGCCTTCTATCTCAATGGCAAGATGTGAGAACCATGAGTCAGCAGCTGCACCATGCCAATGCTTTACATTTGCAGGAATATTAACTACGTCTCCAGGGTGAAGTTCTCTGGCTTCCTTCCCCTCTTCCTGGTAAAATCCTCTGCCTCCTACACAGATAAGCATCTGACCTCCGCCACTCTTTGCATGATGTATGTGCCAATGATTTCTACATCCAGGCTCAAAAGTTACATTGAAAATAGGAATCTGCTCTGTAGAAACTGGTGCAAGATAGCTCTGTCCATCAAAGTACTGAGCATAAGCATCATTGGGATTTCCAATAGGAAAGAATATAGTATTCTGATAACGATCTTTATCGGTAATCTCAGCGACAGGCTCATTATATACTTCTTTTGCCAGGCTAAATACCGCCCACGCCTTTGGCCATCCCGCATAGAAAGCCACATGTGTGATAATAGCAGCCATCTCCTTTTGTGATACACCATGATTTTTTGCATTCATAATGTGATATTTGAGACTGCTGTCAGTGATTCCCTGAGACACTAATGCCACAACTGTAATAATACTGCGTGCCTTAACATCAATATCCTGATTATTCCAGTCCTCTCCAAATAAAACGTCATCATTAAAATGCGCAAAGTCTGGGGCGAATTCTCCAAGCTGTTCTCTTCCTGCTGTCTGTACTATCTTTTCTCTCATGTTCCTCACTCCTTCTAATCAAGCTCTAATCCTGATATCCAATTTTTTATCTCATCTTCTGTGGCACTTCCACTAAATCTGTTTCCAGATAGCCAATGAAAATGGTAGAATAATCCTTCTCAATATCCACCTGAATATCTTCATATTCAGGTCTTACATCTGGGTCATTTGGCACCTCTCTTATTTTCTTATAAAATCAGCGTCCTTGTTTGGCATGCTTTTATCAGATACGTATCTTTCCACCGTCATATGAAGATCATATTTTTCCCGAAGGTCCATTATTGTTTGCATCATAGGTGAAGCATGATGGACATCAATAGACTCCTGATTTTCCCAACTATCTATCAAAAGGATTGTCTCAGGGTCATCGAATGACTGATAATACTCATACCTGAGATTTCCTGCCTCATTTCGTATTTTTTCAACAGTTCCGCTTTTTGTCATTTCCTCTGCAAATCTTTTTGCAGCACCATCTGTTCCTTTATAACGTAAATTGACTGTAATGCTCATCATAAACCTCCAATCACAGATTCATCTTTGCACAGTTACCAACTTTTTCACCTGTTACAAAATATTCATAAGTAGGGAACTCAAAGAGCACAGGCTTAAATACGTGATAATTAATCTTACCTGCCTCGTTTAAGACAGATTCATCTGCGTAAGTAGCAAGAATCTTTCCGATGAAATTATCAAAATTCTCAAGTTCGTAGTTATAATCCATCTCACACTCAATGGATACCTTTGCATCGTCAATAAGTGGGGCACCATTTTCTCCAACGGTATATTTAAATGCATCCGACTTATCTTCCTTATTTCCTGAGATGACTCCCATTCTGTCAGCTTCCTTAAGCCAAGATTCGTCTACCACATTTACTGAAAACATTTTGTTCTCACGGATACCCTTATTTGTGTAGTGTGCCTGAACCATGGAAACCATAAGGTGACTATGTGCCACTGTTCCAGCATGTGCTACAAGTGTCCAATTAGGTTTGCCATCAACCATTGCTCCTACAACGATTACAGGTGATGGATATAATGCAAGTGTTGCTCCAATATTCTTCTTCATTTTAATTCCTTCTTTCTTCAATCATAAGATCAGCTTTAAAAACTGATAAGTCATTTCATAAATTGTCGTATCCATATGAGAGAGCTTTACCTCATCCATTGCAGATATCTGTTTATCTGTAGGATATGAGTATGGATAGATTCCATACATATATGGGAAGAATGCATATCGTATCTGCTCGCTCTTTTGATTGGACATCTTAAGGTGTTTTTTTAAGCATTCATCAAAAAGTTCTATCGAATTCTTGAAAGTTCTCTTGTAGTCAACAAGAAGCTCTTGCCTGCTGTTTTCCTCTATCTCATACAGATTCATGGCAGAAATTTTCAGAAGTGTCTTACGTTCTTCCATAGATGTTGCTAATGCTTCCGCCAAGGAATCTTTATCCATATCAGAGTTTCTTCCGATAATGTTTTTAAGATCTTCATTCCACTTCATATATTCACGGGTCAAAAGTCCTAAAAAGATTTCTTCCTTAGTCTGGAAATAATTGTATATGGAAGGTCTGGAAAAGCTGGTCTCAGTACTGATTATTTTAATGTTAATGCTTTGAAAACCCATTGTTTCATAAAGCTTTTCGCAAGCATCCATTATTTCCTCTCTTCTTTTATCAATTGTCTCTTTAAGCTCTACTGCCATAATCTATCTCCTTATATCTGTGTAACAATACTCTTATAATAACGTCGAGTTGACACACAGTCAATCAAATGGCAAAAAATTATTCCATCTTTTTTTCCCACATGCGGATAAGATTAAGCTCTAGACTATCTGCTGTATTCTCAAGCATTGCTATTTCATCCTGTGTCAATTCAACATTACATGCTTTCACAGCATCCTCAACATGATTAACCTTTGTTACTCCAATAATAGGCAATGCACCTTTTGCAATTGCCCATGCCACAGGAATCTGTGCTGGTGCTACATCATGTTTATCTGCTACTTCCATAAGCTTTGCATTCATAATCTCAAGTTTATCAAGTACAGGATTATAAGTCTCTGCCCTTCCCGAGCCCGCAGGCATCGGATGCTTAGTATCATATTTTCCTGAAAGAGCTCCCTGTTCAAGAACCATGTATGCCCAGAACTGAATGCCATTCTCTTTGCAATAATCAACGATACCAGAATCCTCTGATGATCTGTTTAATAAACTGTAGTGATTCTGTACTGCACCAAGTCTAAGACCATGCTCTTTTAAGATTCTGTCAGCTTCCTTTATCTCAGCAAGATTATGATTTGAAACACCTATTACAGGAACGTTATCTTTACCCTCAAAGTGCTTTGCTACTTCTGTAATCCACTTTGGTGCATCTAAAGGATTATGCACCCAGTATATATCCATACTGTCAATGCCCAGCATCTTATATTCAATATCCAGCATATCCTCAACTGGTGTTATGGAAGAATAATCCATACACTGAGGGGTTAATTTGTCTGATATGATATATGAATCTCTTGGAAGACCTTTTAGAAAGCTTCCCAAAGTCTTTTCCGATGTTCCCATACCATATACATATGCTGTATCCCAGAGATTAAGTCCATTATTCATAGCAGCATCAAATATAGGTTTAAGAGAATCAGCTGTTAAGCTTCCGCCAAATGTTCCATCATTGCCCCATGCCCATGCACCAAGTGCAATCTTAGGTAATGCTTTTGTCATTTTTATGTACTCCTTTCTGTTGACGTCGTGTCAATTGTTGATTGCATCATATCACCTTCTTGACACTGTGTCAACTGATTTTTAATAAAAAAAATAAAACATATTCGCTTGAGCAAAAATATGTTTTAAACTAAAACGGCCCATCAAGAGCTTTCGCGGCATAAATCCATTGGTTTATTCCACGGTCTCTTGACAGGCCTAGACCTCCTGCTTGTTATCGGGTGCCGATAACAGGGGCTGTTGGATTGGATTATTGGCTAGCCTTTGGATTTTGGCTATACCCAAATCTTACATTTCCTACATACGTATCATCACTAAAGTCTACATAGTGAATAAAGGAAACCATAAATATATCATTACTATCTGGATGATGCATAAAGTAATCTTCAAAGGCTACCTTATGATATTCTCCTTCTTCAGTACGTTGACCTACTATTCTTACAACTGACTTTTCGCCTCTATTATATGCTTCAAGAAGGTTTTCTCTTGTAAATGCTTTATCTAAGATATCCATATCCTCTTCTTTACACATACTTCTTGCAAAGTTATAGCCTTCTGTATAGCTTCCTGTTTCAGGAAGAAGTGTATTCATGAGGGTTTCTCTTTTCAACACATGGTAACTATCTCTTGTCAGGTTTGTAAGGATTACCATATGGAACTTACTATAGACTGCATCTATAAGTGCTCTTACCTGACCGAAAGCTGTCTGAGATGCAAATGGATCAAAGAAGTCTACATCTACAGGAGCTTCATTAGTACACATGTCGAAAAACTCATCATGTGGTACAGGCTTTGAAAACAGGTATCCCTGGATATAATCACAATCGCAGGTATTTATAAAATCAAGTTGCTCTTTTGTTTCTACACCTTCTACCACTGTTGTAAGACGAAGGCGGTGTGCCATATAGAAAACGGATTCAAGTGTGATTCTTCCTTTTTCTGACTGGCAGTTATCCTCCAAGAAGGATTTATCTATCTTTAGTACTTTTGCAGGAACATCTTTTACAAATGAAAGGGACGACATACCTGAGCCGAAGTCATCAATGGATACTGTATATCCTGCTGCTTCTACTCTTTGAACCCAGGCGATAACATCTTCTTTTTCAGCTACTACATCAGATTCTGTAATTTCTACCCCAAGCAAGCTCTTATCAATATTATACGCTTCTACTAGCTTATCAAGCTTATCTACAAAGTGTTCATCCTTAGCGTGTTCTCTTCCGAAATTTACGCTTATCTTTATAGCTTTATCGCCAAGCTCTTTGATTGTTTTACAAGCTTCTTCTGTTATATACCAATCTACTATACTTACCTGGCCTTTTGACTCAAGTTCTGGGATGAACTCTACTGGTGGTACTATGGTGCCATCTGGCTTTACCCAGCGAACCAGTGCTTCGGCTCCGCCGATTACACCTTTTCTTGGATTATACTGTGGCTGATAATATGCCTGCAGCTCATTATTTTCCATGGCTGCAACTATTTCGTTAATTAATTTTCCTTTCATTTTTTCCTCAAATGTTATATAAAACGCATAAAAACCAATATCAGATTATACTGTCACGATTTGGTTTTGTCAACAAATTGTTGTTACAACTCAACTAATTGTTACTACTTTAATATCTCGATACTTCCAACGATTGGAACTGGCTTTTCTTCTTCTCTTGACGCTCTAAATTCTTTTATTTATTTTTTTGAGGAGCTTTGATGAGTTTTAACGGTTATAACTATTTTAACTATATTAACTATTAGAACTACGCATTAATATATTTATATAGTATTTCCATAATTTGCGTGTATAATATGTGCCATGGGAAATAATATTTCAGCTAACAAGGAATCTAATATGGGAGCCTTAAATCCGAAAGTCTCTAAGATTATGGATATCCAGACTTTTTAGGAGGGTGTAAGAAAAGGGCTTTATTCTGATTCTAAGGGTACTGCATACCTTATCTTGAATGGAACAATGTTCAATACCTATAACGTCTACATTGATCGTCGCAGAATCACTAAGGCTGGTTCCATTATCAGCTTTGTCTCATAGATATTTCCTCTTTTCGAATTATTCTGTTGGCTTGATTAATAAATTTTCCGCTATGGTAGATTTTTTCGAATATTTAAGCGTAATATAGCCAATAATACTAAACACTACTGCACCAACTAGATTTACCATTAGATCTTTCATAGTATCGATTATACCGATATCTAAATAACCACCAGCAATATAGTAAGTATCCCCTTGAGATGTCTTTACAACCGTCTCCGAAATATCTCTTATAACAACTGGTATACCACTATTATTAGGGTCCAGTGTTACAGAACCGATAGTCTGGACAATATAATCCTTTTGCATATCAAGATAGAATAATTGATCCATACTAAATTCGAAGAACTCCCACAAAACACCTATCGTCATAGAAAAACAAAATGCTACAAGAGTTAAATAGAATGGCGATAAGTTAAAATTCTTACTTCCACGATTTAATAGATATATAAGAGAAAAACCAATAGCAGCGCACAGAAAACCATTCATGGTATGTAGCATTGTATCCCATCCAGGAATGAGTACGTAATAATGATTCACCTCTCCTAATATCTCAGCTGCATATATAAATCCAAATATAATAGCTTGAAACACTGCTGGAAACTCGATTTTCATCTTCTTTTGCAATAGTGCAGGCAACAAGAAAAGAAGCAATGATAAAATACATATCATCGCACTTTCAAAATTTCTTGTAAAAATGCATCTGATTAATGTCAGTATCACTAAGCCTCTGAGAATAAGATAAAAAATAAATGTCCTCTTATTTTTCTTATAGCTGTCTTCTAAAGAATTTTTATAGTCAAATATCTTCATTATTACTAGTAGCTCCTCCTACTTTTGCAAGATTTCTATTTCAAGGTAATTAATCATCGATTGCTATCCTATTTTTCTGTGATTGATTATAGCTAATCTTAAGACATGAAAAAAGCCCTCTGCTGAATGCAAAAGGCCTTGTAATAACTATATTTACTTAATACCGTTTTCTTTACAGAGCGCTTCAAACTTCTCTGGATCACGCTTCTTTAATAAATCAATACGCATCACTGTACCAAGCTCTTTAAGTATCTTTTCATGTGGATAATCGGTCAATTCAAAGATTCGTTCTCTTTCATGTTCTGTAGCCCCTTCAAATCCTTCAACTACCCAAAAGAACAACGCTATGTTCCCACAAAGCACATTACAGATTTTTTCTACGTCACCTGTATCTACATCGTAGGAATATTCAACCAAAAACTTTTCTATTGATTCATCACTAACACCTGATTGAGCTTTTACATCATCAACAGTTAGGCCTTTTAGTTTATAGAAGAAATCTATCGCGTCCTTTACTGCTTGTTGTTTCTCTGTCATAAATAAATTCCTCCATATTTTATTGCTAGAAATAGAGTATAGCCATAAAGTACGGAGGGTTCAAGGAACAAAGTATTAAATTTATCTTAAGTATTTAGCGCAACATCCAAAGCACAGTACCCTAGTAGTATTTAAAAAAGCATAGAATTATTCTTAAAACTATAGACCACATTATTGTGTGGGAATTTTTTTATGAGATTTATGATAGATTATAGTATAATTATATCTGTGATGGGGATTTGTTTGTGTTTTTACGTTTACTCTATCATCTAGCTGCTGGTTATAGCTTGTAAGCTTCAAATTATGCTCTATTTCTTCATGTATTGCTTTAAACGAATATTTTACCGTTAATACATATATTAGGCTTTTTTTTCGAATTTGACCATGTGTAGTTAAAATAGTTCTTTTAGATATTTATGTTATAAGAGTTATTAATATTCTTTTAGTTCTAAATCTTATTCTAGTTAATATATTTCTTTTTATTCCAATAGTTGTTATCGTTAATTATGTTCTAACATATATCTCTTGCATTTTAGTTCTATTAGATATAATTTATACTTCTTGTATTTGTAATATCTCTTAGCTTTCATGTGCTTGTATTCTTTATAATATTTATTTTCTATACTTTACTTGTAATATTTAGAATATCTCATAGCTTTCTTTTATTTAGTGCAAATAGAATACTTGTTGAAATTAAATTGCTTATAATATATAATGCTAATGTAATAACTATTTTGCTTTAGAGATTTAAATGATATTAAAGAATAGATTTCTTTGAGGTGTTTTAGTTCTAACAGTGAAATCTGTTAAATGAGATATTTTTGAGAAATTAGTTCTTTCATATATATATTGTATTTAAAGTAAATAGAATGCATTAGAGAATTAAGAGACATCAAATATTTAAATGACATCATGTATAGGAGAGAAATAAATGAAAACAATTGCAATATGTATAGGTAAAGGTGGTCAATGGAAAACTAGCCTTACAGTCAACATGGCATACCTTCTCAAGGAAAAAGGATTAAAAGTTTTAGTAATCGATTGTGATACACAGGGAAACGCTTCTTTAACATTCAAGGCTGACATGAATGATGCAACTTTATATGATTGCTGGGTAGAAGAGCGTAGACCTATGAATCCAATGGATTGCGTACAGCATACAGAGCTTGGTGATATCATCGTAGCAGATTCGCTCTTATCCGACTTAAATACCCTTATCATGAATCCAGACCATAATTTGGACTATACATCACTAAAAACAAAGGTATTCGACAAATTAGAGGGTTATGATTACGTTTTAATGGATTGCCCACCTGATCTTACAGGCTGCATTAACAAATCAGTTCTTGCATCAGTAGACGAAGCTCTTATTCCTCTTGTAGGAGATGCATACTCAATCCAGGGATTAGCAAACCAGTACAAGCTTATCCAGTCACTTTCATCAGGTGAGCACCCAATGAACCCTAATTTAAAGGTAAATGGCTTTGTTGTAACAAACTTCACCACCAACAGAAACGTTAAAAAGAACCATTATGAGAACGCAGTAGCAATTGCCAACAAAATGGGAACAAAGGTATATAAACAGTACATTAGAGCTTGTAAAGACGGTGAAATGGCAATTGATAACAGAGAAGCAGTAGTAAAATCAAAGCCATGGTGCAACAGCTCAGTAGATTATAAAGCATTCATCGAAGAATTCTTAGAAAGTGAGGGCAAATAATGGCACGTTCAGCAAGTGGAGATGGATTCTCAGTAAAACCAAAGAATACAAACACATTAGATTTATTTGATGATTTAATGGCTACAACACCTGCTCCAGCGGAGCCAAAAGTTGAGCCTAAAGTAGAACCTAAAAAGGTAGAAAACCCTAAGAAAGAGCCTGTAAAGAAAGAGGAAAAGAAGGTCGAAGCTCCTGCCCCAAAGAAGGAAAGTGCTCCTAAGGAGAAAAAAGAGGAGCCTAAGGTAGAAAAACCAAAAACTCCTTCAAAGCCTGTAAAATCAACAGTTGAATCTCGTTACAACGAGCCTAGAAAGTCAATTACTATCTCTGTTCTTGAAGATGAAGACATGTTTTTACGTTTCCATGCAGCAAGAAATGGTATTTCAAGACAAGACTTACTGGAAAAGATCTTCACTGAAGAAATTGATAAGTTAAATGCTGGTGATTTACCAACACTTGAAGAAATCAAGCCATACATGAAGCAATTAAAAGAACCAACAAGATTTACAGCAATGCTTCAGGCAGATTTAATTGATGATATAAAGAAAGCTGCTAGCTTAGCTGGCTTAAGGCCGACAAGCTTTATGGCTTACGCAATTCACAAAGCACAATTAAATGTAAAATAGATTTATCAAGGGGGCTTAACCATAACGAGTTAAGTCCTTTTTTTGTGCATCCCCCTAGGGGAATAAAATGAAAAGGTAAAAGCATAGAAAGGTATATATGTATAGGGAACGTCTTATAAACGTTGATTTTATGGGATTTGTCGAGATTAACTATGAAAAACCGCACACTAAAAAATGATAAACCACCCACTTTTCCATGATAAAAGGCACACTGAAAAATGAAATGTAGCACACCAAACGATGAAATCCCACACTCTAACTATGATAAGTTGCACACCGAGAAAATAAATAACGAAAAATCAAGCTTTCTGGGACCCGAAAAAAAGAGAATGGTATCGTAATTCAACATGAATTATGACAGATTGCACACCAAAATGGGCTTAATTATGAAGAAAGGAATAGTTTTTCATAATACAGTGTGTAAGTTGTCATAGAAAGTGTGTACTACTTAACTGATAATGTTTTTATTTGTTTGAGAATAAACTGACAAATAATCACTATAAAATACTAAAAATGATAAGTCGCACACCGGTAAAAATAGAAAAATGAAAAAGTGTGCAAGATATCATAATATGGTGTGTGATTTATCATAATAGGCCTAAAATAAGGATTTATAGCCATCTATTCTTATCATTTTTGCGATTTTCTTTGATTTAGTGCAGTGTGCGCAGCGTCATAGAAACTTCTAACTATGACAAGTCACACACTACGATGAAAAGTAAATTAATTTATCATTTTTCTTGTTATTATGAAAACAAATGGATATAATCATAGTTAATAAGGAGAGTGTGTCATGAAGGGACCAACCTATTTTAATGAGAATGAGATCACCATCTCTGAGACAAATAGGTATAAGTTGACTTCAAATGGCTATGACGGCCAGATGGAACTTACACCTAGCGGAGATGTTATTGATCCAGCCGAATTGAATGCTCCAAAACCTATGGTAATAAATGAAGATGGTTCAGCTGCTGTAGATTCGTCCTTAGCGGAAGTGCCTCCCAAAATAGGAAGTAACGACTTTTTACAGTTGATAGCATCAAAGCCAGAGGAGGCAGTTAACTATATCTGTTCATTACAGAGTAATAACAGTCCTGCGAAACGTGGTGGCGTAAATATTACATATAGGCCAGAGATTCTTTTCCTTAGATCTAGACAAAACTATACATTATATGAAAACAACATTATGGATATCCTTTTAGCAGAGATGTCATCAAAGCCAGACAACAGGGTCTATGAGATTCCGGTTAAGGAATTAGATGAAAGACTTGGATATTCAAAAGGAAGTAAGCAGGGATACAAGGTATTCAAAAAAGCTTTACCTCTTCTTAAAGAAAAGGTAATTATGGAGTTCAACCTTCCTGTTGCGGATGGTATGCATACATTTAGATTCCCTTGGTATTTAGCTCTTGATGAGTTTATTCCAAAGGAAGGTGAAGCTGGAGAGAATAAATTCACATTCCAACCATCACCATTCTTCGAAGCTTTTGCTAAAGCGTCAGGAATTCTTCACGGTGCTTACTATAGTACACAGCTTTTATCCCAGATTTCAGCCGAGTATAGCCGTAATGTATTCTACTTACTTGAGACATATAAGAAGTACAGAGCTTATCCAGGCGGTCCAATTGGAGAAGTAGAATTTGCTCTTGATGAATTGAAGTTCTACCTTGGTATGCCAGTATCTTATAAGGCTGGTGATATTAAGAGAGTTCTTGAAAGAGCAAGGCGTGATCTAGAGGGAATTGAAAATATTGATGTTTCGTTTACCTGTAGTGAGCACAAGCAAGGAGTAAAGAGTGTTGGGTACTTAGTCCATATTTCAGACATCTATGCTAGAGAAAAGGGTAGAGAGATTGCTGAGAAGGCAGTTGTGGATATAGAAGATAAGCACAAGGACCTTTATGTCTTGCTTACAGACTTCGGATTGAACGAAGAAGAGGCAAAATCTATTATTGAAACTTATATCAACTACAATAGAACCCTTATGGATGTTATGAAATCGATAACAAGTATCAATAGTATGAAGAATCCTCGTTCAAAGTATTCATTGCTTAAGACAAAACTTGTTACTGGAGAGTTTGAATACAATGCTCCAGAAAAAAATGAAAAACCTAAGAATGGATTCCATAATTTCCAACAGAGAGATTATGATATGGATGACTTAGAAAAAAAATTATTAGGACAGTAATCCTAGATTTTATAAGGCTTCAGCCGCTGGCTGAGGTCTTTTTTTTATGAATTTTTGTTCAAAAGTCCAAAAATGGGACATTGGCTTTAATGGAGGCGCAAGAGAGAAAGGATAAAAATATATTAAATGAATTTAAATTTTTAGGTCGTCTTGCAGATGATCCATCAGTTGCAGAGAAGTACACAAGATTTCCTCTTGCTGTAAAGCAGGATAAGAGAAATGTGCCAAATGAAAATACAGACACACTGTTACATGACCTTATCTCTGTAAGCAATAACAGTATTCTTTCAGTTGGTTACCAGCCACTGGATTCAATGATAGGTTATTCAGCGGCTACAAGAGATATAAAAGGGAAACTTTTATATCTTTCATGAGGTTAAGCATAATGAAAAACGCTCAGGTATCATTAGTCATGAGAAGTTCTTGCATATGATTGATACCATCAATAATTCCATTGCAAATACCATATATCTTACATTGGGACTCATATCTACAGATGTTTAATCAAGGATGTAATGTGGCGCCATATAGCAAGATAGGCTATTATTTTTGGTGGGAAAGAAGCCAGAAATCCTGAATTTTCTTGTGGTTGGCGATTTTTTGAAGGTGAAGCCTCAGCTGATTTTAAAATAGCAAAAATTCTATCAAAATTTGCCACGGCATAATCAAGTAAGTATTAGCAAAGTGGCGAAATATCTGTGAAAAAGCTGTTTCAAAGTTGTGAAATTGTGGTTGAGTTTGCTAGAGTAAAATTTTTATCGGAAAATTAAACAAATAAAAAGAACATCCTTCTTTGTGATAAGATATTGGTTTGCGAAACAATACTAACAAGGGAGGATGTTCTTTTTATGGAAGAAATTATAAAGTATTTCGCAGATGTTTTCATCACAAATTTATATGATGCTAAGAGTGATTTTTATAAGAATCCACAATCGTTAGCTGAACTGGTCATTGCAACTAAGAAGGAAACAGATGAGTTAGGACGATTGTTCATTCAGTCTGTGCTGCAGGAAATGGATACACTTTTAAAGGAATTACCTAAGAGAAAACGCTTATGGAATGTAGAACATAAGGCAGATGCCAGACAGGTTCTTACAACACTTGGAAGAGTTACTTTTACAAGAACACTTTACGTTTCAAAGAACTCAAATTCAGATGAGAAGGAAGAATTATGCTACCTGTTAGATAAGTTGATTGGTCTGGGCGATAATCAGCAGATGACAGAAGACGTTATGGCGAACATTTATAGTGAAGCTGTTCAGACTTCATATCGGAAGGCTGGAGAGGTAGCATCTATTCCTGAAGGAGTTACTAAAACAACTGTAAAAAATTTGCTTCACAAGACAAAATTCCCCAAAGAATTTCCAGATTCCTGAAATAAAAAAGGAAGTGGATTATTTATACATAGACGCAGACGAGGATCACTATCATCTTCAGTTTAAAGAACAACGTGGTGATTTAGAATACCACGATTACGGTAGAAAGCTAAATGGTGCTATTAATAAGATTATCTACGTATTTGAAGGAATAGAGCCTGAAGCACCGAGAAGTAAACGAAATAGACTTGTTGGAACACACTATTTTTGTCGTGGAGATGAACAGGACAATAAAGAGTTATGGAAGGAAGTTTTTGATTATGTAGAGGCAACATATGATGTAGAAAAAAATAAAGAAAATATATATAAATGCTGACGGAGGAGCATGGATAAAAAACTGGATATAGAGGTTTAGCCAATGTAACATTTTGTATTAGATGAATTTCATATATCAGAGCATGTTTCTAGAATAATTTCACACATGAAGGATTCTAAAGATGATGTAAGGATTGAAATATATAAAACGATAAGAAGCAAAACAAATGCTGATTTTCTAAAACTGGTTGATAGAATAAAAGAATACACTTCTTCAGAAAATATACTTGCAAAAATATCGGCTTCAGCTGATTACATAAGTTCAAATTGGATGGCAGCTAAATATCGCTTAAGAAAGCATGAAGGAGTGTTGGCCTGTTCGGCAGAAGGGCATGTATATCATGTGTTATCCTAGTAGAATGAGTACGCAAGCGATGGGCTGGAGTAAACATGGA